>CAZHRJ010000105.1:0-10868 GCA_964534765.1 uncultured bacterium | reverse complement strand
GTTAAGATGATTAGATCAAGGTGGCTCTACTCCTTGACGATCAATCCCGTCGTGAAACTCGATTTCGTGAAGGCGCCTTGAGGCGATACCGCCGTCACAAACGTGCGGCCACTGTAGATGTGCTGATCGGCCTTTCGGTCGAAATTCATGGGATATTTGATCCAGAGCGACCAGCCTTTGTCGAGCGTCCGGCCGAAAGCAGTGCTCTCGAAATTCTGCACGACGACCTCCAAGCGGCCGGTCTCGGCGATCCGAATCGTGTAGTCCTGTTTGCCCAACGAATACTCGGCGCCATCGACGCCCAGCACGGAAACTGTGGCGCCCTGAAGGTTGCGGGGCGGCGCCCAGCCATCGAATATTTCGTCCACAACGGCCAGTGACCGGATGGGAACATCGCCGGTATTGGTGATGGTGATCCGGGGCGTGACGGCGCCCCGGCGTTTCAGGATCACGTGTTCGGGTTGATAGACTTTGATGCCTTCAAATTTGGGCAGGTTGACGACATCGAAGCGGAGTTGAAAGCGCAGGTAGTAGACGCCGGGCCGGGCCTGACGGGTGGCCCGCAGTTCGAAATCGTCGCCGATGCCAAATCCCGGATTCCAGACGCCGAGCCGGGAATAATCCCAGAGGTAATCGGCCTCCGTATAAAACGAAACGGGCCGGGTGGCGACGGGACCTTGAAAGGAAACCTGACTACGAAGGGCCGGGTCAGCCGTACAGCCCGTCGAAGGATCGCAACGCAACGGCGTCCATGAAACGATCCCATCGAAATCGGGAAGATATGGAACGGCCATCCGATAGGCCACGTGCTCCACAGGCAGACTGGCCGCCGCCACCTGAAGGCGGCGCTTGAAAAAGACCGACTGGCCGGGATAGATGCGAGTCGGGGAAATTTCGGTCTGCTCCTGCACGACGGCGCCTTCCTTTTCCCAGCCGAAGGTGAAGAAAGCGGCGTCGGCCGGCAACGGCGAAGACGTGAGGAGCATGAAGGCCGCCACCGCGGCAAGCGGGACTCGACATAACAAACGCGGATGTCTCAGATTCATGGATGCTGAATTTTACGGCACGGATGCGCCGGCGTCAAGGAGCTTCGTTGGAGCGATAGGGAGCGCGTGAAGCCTTCGGCATGTATGTGAAGGCGCGTGGAACGTTGTTGGTGAGCGGCACACCCGGGCAGACCTGTGAAGCAGCTTGACATCCCCTCAAACGTCACGCATTGCGCCTGCCGGAGGTGGGAGCAATGGCGCTGCATTTTTTCAAGTCGGCCGGTGGAGTAGGGCCAATCGCTGACGACGCCGGACAATCCGGGGCGAACATTTTTGATGACGTGACGTTTGACGGGACGGGCGGTCAGTCGCGGGATCAGGGGCTGTTTGTCCGGAATTCGGACACCACGCGGCAACATCAAAACATTTTGATCACGATCGACGATAGTGATCCGGTGTTGGATCCGGCTATGGTGCGGCTGGCAACTACGTCGGCGGGATTGGATGGCGCCACGCCGGGGGCGGCGTTGACGTTGCCGAATCTTGGGGCGGGGCCGAGCGAGACACAAATGTTCGTGCGGCTTGGTATTCCTCCGAGCACATCCGTCGGAAATTTTGTGGGGCTGCGACTCGTCATCAATTCGATCGAATTGGCCGTGTAAACAGACGCAATGACAACGCCGGCGGAGCTACACCCAGATGGAGACTATTTCCCAGGGCTCAATTCTGGCGTTGTCGTTGTTTTTACGGACAGGGTTCTGGAAACGAAGGTCAATCCGTCGACAGGGCACGTCTGGCATGGGGTGATCAAGAGGGTCAAAGGTTCGTTCGTGACCGGCCTCTCCATATCGAAATCTAATGGGTGGTTCAGTAATTTTTACCTATCGTCCATCGGGGAGTCGAATGTGGACGGCGGACAGAATCTGCAGGTCTTCATCGATTCGCATAAAATCGTAACTGTGTTTTTTGTGAATGCGGATGGGCCGGAGGCCGGTGTCATGACGTTCACGATAGGCGGGGTGCCGTCCGTCGGGTGGTACTGGGTTCGACCGCCGGGAGGAGACCCGCTGGCCGGACGGAATTCGCATGGTGAATGGTTCAATTACGAAATGCTCGATTTCCTTGCCGATCCGGCCAGCACGACACAGCACAGTTTTTCCATTTCAGCGCCGAGGTGGGTTGGGATCCGCCAGAGCTACGCAACTCTACGAGCATCCGTCACACAGAATCAGATCGGCCGCGCGGCCATGACTGTGCAGGTTCGGGATACGTTTACACGGGCGAATACGCTTGTACGGATTGGAAGGCGGGCCGTTACGCGGGCGGTGATGAAACTGAGGGTTGGCCAGCGTGTTCCAGTGAGCGTGTCGATCCGTGTGCGGGTCGGGGCCACGACACCGGTACGGGCGGCTGTGATGATTCACGTCGTCAACTCGATCGTCCGGGCGAAGATCAAGGCGAAGATCGGGAAGGTCGCGGGGGTGCATGTCGTCGTCCGGGTGCGGGTGTTTCGGCAGAGTCGTATCGGCACGATCCTTCAAGTGCATGTCGTGTTCATCAACGTGGAGGATATGAAACTGCAGATGCAGATTCTGTTCGGCTCGGACACGGCGCTGGTGGTCAAGACGTTTACGACCGTGCCGGTCGTTACCGGCGTGGCGTTCACTCAGAATCTGGAGCACGTCCTGATTCTGCCGGGGACGGAAACCGTGAGGCGATTGAACGTGCCGGTATGGAGCGCCGCGGGTCTGTATGAAATCGATCACGTTCTCGGCCGATTTCGGTGGCTTGGTGAAAGCGCCGAATCCATCGAGCTGACGTACCGGCACAGCACCCTCCAGATCAACGACGCAAACATCGTGGGATCGATCATCAAGGCGTCGTCGTTTATTCAGGAACGGTTGAAGCCCAACGCCAACTTGCCGGACCCGCGCTTTCGGCGAGGGGGTGCGGAACTGGCCATGTCGTTTTTGCTCGATGCGGCGATTTGGAATGTCACGAACGCGTTGTCGTTGCAAGGCGGCGGCGCGGCCGTTGTCGGAACAAGGCGGGTGGATCTGATGCAGACACAGAAACGGGAATTCGAGCGGAGGGCTTATGAGACACTCGGTCCTTTTTTGGTGGATCCAGTTCCAGGGATGGCCAGGCGCGCGGCGCTGGCGAGGCCGAAGTCGATCCGGGTGTACGAGGGATGAGCACCGCTACGGTCGAGATTGATTCCCACCTGGCAAAGATTCGGGATGAGGGGGCGCGTAGCCGCATTGCCACGCTGATGGATGTCGTCCTCTGGGCGAATGAAAAATTTGGCTGGCAGATGAGACCCCGACAGGACGAGATGCTCCGGGCGATTCATCGGTTCAACAAGATCGCATACCGGATTGGGCGGCAATTCGGGAAGACCGAGTGTCTGGCTCTGATCGCGCTCTATTTTGCGTGGGTGAAGATGTGTCCCCGACCCGCCCTACAGGCAGGTACCCCGTGGATTCCCTCCGGTCATCCGCCCGCGCGCGGGCCGGCGGCGGGTCTTCGCGGGGCGAGGATTCTGATGGCTTCGGCGAAGGACGATTGGGCGGAGACGCTTTATGATCGGACGCGGAGTCTCATGGAATCGAACGAGGAAATGCGGACGATGATCCATGAGGGCGTCGAACGAAAAGGCGAGCGCGATCACACATATTCGGCGATACGGATTCGGCTGTCTCCATATAAAAGGATCATCCTGCCGAACGGGAGTTTTATCGATTTTCGGGGACCGGGCGACAAAGGCGAAGGGCCGAGGTCGAAGACTTACGACGTGAAGATCATCGACGAGGCGGATTACATGCCGAAGGCGTTCTGGGCGGCGGAGGGGCCGACGTCGATCAATGCGCCGGCGGCGCTGACGATTTTGTCGTCGACGCCGACCGGCAAGCGCGAGCATTTCTACCGGGCGTGTACGGACCCCAAGATGGGGTACAAGGAATTTCACATTTCCGGCGAAGAAAATCCGAATATGACGGAGGAGAAAAAGCGGGAACTTCTGGAGGAGCTGGGACCGGAGGGGTACGACCGCGAGATCCGGGCGAACTGGGGCAACATCATGGCCGGCGTGTTTACGGCCGAGTGCATCGATCGGGCGATATACGAGGGGGAGTTTTTGAGGGTGCGGGTGGTGGCGGCGGATACAAAAGATTTGGAAGGGGACGTGTTGCGGCTGTTGCATGATTGGGCCGTGGCTTCGCCGTCGAGGGAAGTCTTGATTGGATGCGATCTTGGAACGTCAGCGGGAAGCCCATGCGAGATTCTGTTCGGTGAAGCGTCTGGTGACGATTTGGATGTCATCGGGATTCTGACCTTGATCGGGGCATCGTGGCCGCAGATTGAAAATGTGCTGAAAGCGGTGGACCAAGAGATTCGGGTTCGGGACATGGCTATCGACGCGACGGGCGTGGGAGCGCCGGTGTGTGAGAATTTGCAATATCGAGGGGGATTCCGGTGCCGGCTTCTCCCTTTTGATTTTTCGAGCAATCTCGTCGTGGGAGATGGGATGCGGAAGAACTCGAAGGTCTGGGCGACGGACGCGCTGGTGTCGATGTTGCAGAGAGGGAATCTCGGATTGCCTGATGATGACGACCTTCTCTACCAATTCCGAAATCATACGGTGGATTTGTCGCGGGGGCGGCCGAAGTATTCGAAGGTGGATGACCATATCGTCGATGCGGCGCGGTGTCTCGCGTACGCGTTTTACAAAGACTATTTTCCGGGGGAGACGGCGACGCCGGCCGGGCAGGATGCGGCGGTGCCGACGGTGGAGCTTCGGGCGGTCAAGCAGAAAACGGACATGCCTACACATACGGGAAAGACGAAAGTCTGTGGAATCTCCATCCGGTAACTGGCCGATCCGGAAGATCGAGGTCGCTGACGCATGGAAAGTGGTCTGCGGCAATTTACGAGAATGGGTTGGGATCGTCCTTCATCACGGCGCGGCGAACGCGAAGGCGGAGCGACACGATATTCAGGCGTATGCGAATTTTCACACGCTCCCTGTCGCGGAAGGCGGACGTGGATACTCGGACATGGGCTATCATTTCGGGATCGAGGAAGACGGCGGGATCTGGATTTCGGATGCGGGTGACAAGGCGCGGTGGATCCACCAGCGGCCCGGGAGCCATACGAAGGCGACGAGGTCTTTGGACGGGGCGATCGTGATGCCTGCCGGCGTCAATTCATCGTGTGTCGGGATTTGTTTTGCGGGGAATTTTAACGATCAGGAATTGTCACGCGCGGCGTTTGAGAGTGGGGTGCGGTTGTGCGTGGCGTTGCACCGCGGCGGGATACACGAGAGTGCTGACGTGATCTACCCCCACGGACGATTTCAGGAAAAGGACTGCCCGGGCAAACGATTTCCGTTCGAGGAGTTTGTCCGGACTGTCTCGGTCGAGTTGAGACTTCGATCGGGGGTGACACAATCGTGAGTCTCATGGGATTGTTCGGTGGGCTCTTTCAGGGCGGCAACGCCGGCGGAGTTGTGAAGGCCATTGGGGACGTGATCGATAAATTTGTGGAGACGGCTGATGAGAAGCGGGCGGCGGACCTCGTCAAAGCCAAACTGCGGATGCAGGAGATGACCCTGCAACACGAGTTTGAGATGGAGGTCCGGGAGCACGACATTGAGGTCACGAAGGTGGCGGGCGAGAACATCCGGGCCGAGACGATGAGCGGGGACAAGTTCACGAGCCGGGCCCGGCCGTTGTTTCTCTACATCGGCAATTTCATCCTGCTTTGGAACTACGTGGTGGTGCCGCTTCTGGGCCGGACTCCGATCGAATTCCCGGAGCCGATGTTCTGGCTGTTCGGGTCGGTCATGCTCGGGTATGTGGGGGCGCGGACGTGGGAGAAGGCGCAGGTCTTCGGAAAATTACAGGGGGAGAGGCCATGAGCGAGAACGAGGAAATCCTGGCGGCGCTGAATAATCTGAACGTCAAACAGGATGAACAAATGGAGATGCTGACGGAGATCCGGATTCAGAACGCGAAGCTCGACGGGCGGATGGATACGATCGAGTCAAAATTGACGGGGAAAATCGCGGTGCTGACGGAGAAGGTGGCGAGCCATGCGAAACAACTCGATTGGAACTGGCGGGTGTGGCTGGGATTTGTTGGCGCGATTGGGTCGGCGGTTGGGGTTTGGAAGTTGATCGAATAAATTCTACGGTCAGGCTGGGGCCAATGGAAGGGGGGCGGCCGCAATTTCGGCAATCGTGGCAAGGGCTGCGGCAAGGGCAGCATTTCCAACATCGCGGACAGCCAATTTGCGATTTCCAAATCGCCCTTCGCGGAGATCCACGAGAATTTGACCGATACACGAATCACCGAAAGACGTATTGATCATTTTGACGCCGGCAAAGGACAGAACAAGGGTCCCATTTTCGTCAACTTTTTCCATCGCAGCTTTCAGCGCGGGATAGACGTTATCTCCCGCCTCACGGCCGGTCAGAATCATTCCATGGCGGTTCATTTCATACACGATCGAGGGCATGTTCAATCTCCTCTCTTGAAGCTTTGTCTACTTTATCGGCAAATAATCGAAGGCCCACAAGCGTACCATCCAAGGTTCCTTCATCTGCGGCCCTGCCAAGGCGGCCACCTCTTAACCAGATTCTCCCCGATACGCTTCGTATGTCAAGTTCCGAACTGCTCCCGAGCGCGATCTTCAGAACGTCGGTCAGCCCATTTCCACGACGCTGGCCTTCTCTGTGCGTCCAGGACGAAACACCTGGCCTCATTGCCGTCAACATTGCCTCACGGTCATCTTTGAGACCGCTGAAATTTTTGGACTCCGCCAGAGAAGCACGAATGCCCTTGCCGAGATCACCCACGGCAAGCTGAATGTTGGGGCGCGGATTCGAATAGCTCTGCACACAGATAAACGCTCCGAAAGGATCTTTCCCGGGCACACGGGCATGTACAAAG
Organism: uncultured bacterium; assembly: GCA_964534765.1. GTDB lineage: Bacteria > Lindowbacteria > 2-12-FULL-62-27 > 2-12-FULL-62-27 > 2-12-FULL-62-27 > CAZHRJ01. The sequence continues at coordinate 3,931 of CAZHRJ010000105.1, read as the reverse complement.
GCATTGTCACACAATTCGCCAATGACCCAAACGACAAATCCTGTGAGATCGTCATTGAAGCCCTTGGTAATGAAAATTGGCCAGAGTCTGTCCGTCAAAATCTTTTGGACAGATTTCGGTTCCCCAATCCACGTCAATTCGAAAAGGACATCCGCCTGATTGGTTTCGGATACTCTCCGGATTGGAGGGTTGATCAGCGCCAATTTTTTCTCTTGCAGCATTCCGAAGAAATGCACGCGGTCGAGATAATTTCTGCAATCCATGGAAACAGGGGGCGTGACGGTAATTTTTGCCCCATCATTTTTCCACTGCGAAACTAGAAGATATATCCCACACACGGCATAGGGAGATAGAAACGTCGTATTGGATAGATCCAAGACGACTTCGTCGCCAGCCTGAACATGGGTAAAAATCTTTTCCAGATTATCTGGAAATGTAGTGCCAAGCACAAACGATTTCGGAGCCATGTGACAAGAAGGTAGCACGCCCCGCGATGATTTGCATCGTATCGGTCAGGGAGATTCGGGTTGCCGCTTCAGTCGTCTATTGTCCAACTCCTCGGAGATATACACTTCGTTCTCGGAGAGGAAATCACGTATGTCATCCACGTGGTCCAGAATAATTCTGGCAATGGCCGGCGTGATGATGCGGCTGATGTTCATGGTGCGGTCGAAGACGACGAGCGCCGGGACGCCGGCGTAGGTGGTGCTACGGGAAGCCATGATCGTGCTCCTTCTCCGCCGGTGGCGGGAGGAAGTTGCCCATCTCGGTCAGGAGATGGGGCGCGTGTTTGCGCGTGTAGGCGATAGCAACCGCCCGGGCGTGGGACAATGCGACGGCGAGGATGACTTTTCGCGGGTCGGATTCCGTTACTCGGAAAATGTCGAGCGCGGGATCCCGGCCATCACAAAAGACCGGGATACCGCTTTTGCCGATTCGCTGAATGTAGCTGGACATGGGTTGCTCTCCTTTGTCTATCAATTCGAAGCGATGTGAACCGCCACGCGGTTCAGAATGAAGTCCACCGCCTTTTGGGCGTGGGTTGCGGCCGTGAAAATCAGACGGTGGTTGTTTTCGAAGGTTTCGATCCAGCTCTGAATGTATGCCGCTGAACGGTCGACCTGTGAGGCCAAGATGCCGGTTTCGGCGCAGAGGAACGTCGCACCCATTTCGGCGACCAGCTCTTCCTTCGAATAGGCGTCGTGTTTGTCGTCGCCGGACAGCCAATCCCGGCGGGCGAGTCTCGTGGCATGGCCGGTGCTGTGAACAAGCTCGTGGAAGAGCGTCGCATAGTAGTCCTCCGGGCGGTCGAATCGTTCGGGTGAAGGCAGACAGATCGCGTCGTTCACGGGGCTGTAGTACGCGCGCGTATGGCCATGTTCGATGTGCGGGCGCGTGGGCATGCTGCCGACGGCGAGTTCCGCGGCTTCGATTGACGAGAATGAATTGTCCACGTCCGAGTAGCTGGGGATTTTGCCGTCGAGATTCTCGCATTGCGACGAGTTGAACACGTTGTAGTAACGAAGCATGGGTACTTTCTTGGGTTGTCCATCCGGGGCAATTTCCTCGGCGAATTTGAGGATCCTCCAGAACACGACCGGCAAAGCCTTTTCTCCCGCCCGAATAGAACCGCCGAGTTCGTTGGCTTGCCGCATCGTGAGGAAGTACGGACTTTCATAACCCAGCGACCACAGAAGAAAGAAGTTTGTCCCATGGTAGGGCAGTTTCGTGACAAGATTTTTTGGGGTCTGTTGGCGCGTATGCCACGGCCGCTGCCACGGGATGATCCCCTGTTTCATTCTGTCGATGATGCGTTCGGTGATGATTTGATAGACCTTGTTCATTTGCCTCACCTCCTTGTCAAAAAAAGAGAAACGACCGTCTCCGCAACGCAGAGACGGCCATGAATTACGCGAGTGGGTTGTCGTGGATTTGGGAGGCGGGATCACGGAGACGACGAATCACCTCTAACCCGCCCTTTTTGTAGACGGTCAGCGTCACGAGATTTCCATCCGGATCGAAGACCGCCCAGAATCTGTCGTACTTTTCGAGAGTGAAATCTCGGGTGGCGGTTTCTGTGCTCATTCGTCGTCACCGCCGTTCTGGGCATAGTTCGGCAACGTGCTACCGAGACAACGCTGGCGGAATTCGCACCAGCCGCAGGCCGGCGTGACGTTGCGGGGGAAGATGCCGGCGCTGACCGCTTTGCCGACCTGGTTGATCGTCTGGATCAGGTGGTCGAAGTGCTCCTTGGTCCGTACCGTGCGAAGTTCCATGAGCTGGCCTTTCGGGAACTTCTTGGTCGGCTTCACGATCACGCGGTAGATGACTTCGATCGGGCCGGGGAGTTTTTTCTCAAATGCCAAACCGAAGGCGTAAACGCTGGGTTGGATCTGCAGGTCCGCTTGGGGTTGGGACCACGCACGTTTGGAGGTCTTTATCTCGAGGACGGTCTTGCCTTCGACCATCGCGTCCACCGTGCCGGTCAGTACCACGTTGTTGCCGTCGATTTGGAACGGCGTTTCGACGGCGGTGATTTTGAGTGGGACGGCTTGCTCGTGATAAGTCGTGACCAGCGTGCGGACAAGGTCGTTGATTTCGACCGGGGTCAGATCGTTGTCGTATTCCTTTCTGGTTGCGGCGTCGACGGAGAGAGAAGATTCGGTCAACGCATCCTGCAGGGATTTGCCGATGTGAATCGCCTCGACGCCGGCGTGCGTGGCGGTGCCGACGATGAAGAATGTGTGGTTCGGCGTTGGCACCTGGTCGATGTAGCGCAGGCGGAACTTGTGCGGGCAGGACAGGTAGGCGGTGATCTTGCTCGCGGATAGATAGACCCTTCCATTGTTCAAGTCGATCACTCCTTTTCAAACAACCGATCGAGGAGTGGAACCTCGACGGCTGTGGGATGTTCCCCGCAACGCGGGGGGCAACGCTTGCTTAGAACGGGACGTTGTCGTCGTGGGCGACGCCGGCATGGGCAAGCTCGCCGTTTTTGGATTCGACGACTTTTTTCTTGAGCGCGTCGATCAGTTTGGAGATTTTGAAACTGGAGAGTTGCGGCAGGGGGTAAACTCGGCCTTTGCAAAGCTCCTTGATCGTCGACTCGACGAATTCATGAGCGTTGGTTTCGCCGACGAGTCGGCCAAGCTGATTGATCAGTGACTCGGCGTAGGAGAGCTGGCGAGGCTGGGCGAGGACGAAGGCTTTCTTGCCCGGCGCGGAGTTGGGTGAGTCGGACTTGGATGTCCTGTCGGTCTTCGCGACGAGTTCTAGGGCCTTGTCGATGATCTCGGATGCGTGGCCCTTGCTGAGATCAGCGAAGCACGCACCGTCGAGTCCGACGGCGTTGTCGAGATGTTGGCCCGTGGACTTTTCGTAACGCCGCGAGAGTTTTTCGTAGAGGCTGACCTGCGCGGGGCTGGCCGGATCGTCCGGGCGTTTGACGGACTTCTTACCGTTGCCGTTGTGCCCGTTGTTGCCGTTCGGCTTCGCGGTCGATGCGGCAGATTTCGGAGCCGGGGTTGGCGCGGGCACCGTGGGTGCCGCAACGGGAGCGGTTTTTGTTTCAGCAACCGCTACCGATTTCGTTTCAGTCTGGACCGGCGCGGCTTTAGACTTGGCTGCCAAATCATCAAGCTCGGCCTGGACTTCAAGCGGTGGTGTACCGACTTGGGATGACGGTTCGTTCCGATGGATCGCGTGAACGACGGCCTTTTCACATTCGGCCATGAGCTCGTGCGCGATCTTCGTGGCGTCCGAGAGCACGGCGCCTTCGAACATCTTGTCGATCGACACGCTGTAAAATGCGTGCTCGCCGTAGTCACCGAGGTTGACGCGGCGGGCGTAGGTGGTGTGGACTTTCATGGGTCTCAAACCTCCTGTTTTTGTGGGTTTTTCGCGCCATGCGCGATTTGTGGAAACGAGTGGT
>CAZHRJ010000104.1:0-10885 GCA_964534765.1 uncultured bacterium | reverse complement strand
TTACGTGGGAGAATACAAAGGCTCAATATTCAACACTCAAGTTTGATAGATGAGCATTGAATATTGAGCCTTCAAGAAAAGAATTTAGAGGAGGTCCAACCATGTTTTACGGTCGAAGGTTGACGACAGGTTTGATGATGTTCGCCCTCATCCTGTTCGGTGCGCAGATAGCCCTGGCGGGGGAACACCCCACGGAGCATCCGAGCGAGCATCCGTCGGGCAAAAAGGCGGAGCATCCGGAACATCCGGCCAAGAAGACGGACAAGGCGGAAAAATCCGTCGGTCTCACCAAGGAGGATATGGCGGAGGCGATCTCGGGGTATGTTGCCAAGGACGCCGATCTCAAGGGCGGATATTTTCTGGTGTTCGACAAGGAGTCGGGTAAGCCGCTGGCGCTCCAGCTCGAGAAAGTCCACAAGGACCGTCTCTCAAGAGTGGCCAAGGACGTGTATTTCGCCTGCGCCGATTTCCGGACGCACGACGGCAAGAAGGTCTACGATCTCGATGTGTTCATGCACGGGCCGGACAAGAAGCACCTGAAGGTCACGGAAGTTTCCGTTCACAAGGAGGACGGCGACGCGCGATACGGCTGGGTGGAGAAGAACGGCGTCTGGTCGAAGAGTCCGATCCAGGGGAAGATGGTGCCGGAGATGAAGGACTGGAAGGGGAGCGACCACGAGGGAGGGTCCGCCGGTGAACACCCGAAGGAGCACCCGAGCGAGCATCCGAAGGGGAAATAAGGCACTTCGATCTTGATAATGACCAAGGTCAAATGGATTTGGGGCGCCGTTGCCGGGCTGTTCATTCTGTCCGGTACGGCGCTCTGGCCCGCTTTTCATCGAGGACATCCGCTCTCGGATGGAAAGGCTGAGCGGGAGGTCAGTTTCCGGTACCGGCTCACCATTCCTGACATTTCATCACCGTCCGCGCGCGCCGTGGCGTGGGTTCCTATGCCGTTTACGGACACGTACCAAACGCTGAAGGGCTTCGAGGTCACAGGACCGGCGTCGTATACGATCGTGGAGGAACCCGAATACGGCAACCGATTTCTCATCCTCGATCTTTCGCAAGCGGCCCGACCCGGGCGGGATTCGGTGTCGGTGGAGATAGAATATCGGGTGAGCCGGCGGGGGTACAGAATCGCTCCAAAGACGGATGTACGTTTGACGAAGGCAAGCGAAAACCGAGTGGAGAAGTTTCTCCTGCCGTCCACTCTCATTCCCATCGACGGCCGGATCGCCGCCGAGGCAAAAACAATTGCCGGCGGCCTCGACGATCCGATGCGGCAGGCGCGGGCGCTGTACGATCACATCGTTGAGAGCGTCCTGTATGACAAAAGCGGCGAAGGGTGGGGAAAGGGCGATGCAGTATACGCCTGTGATTTCAGAAAGGGAAACTGCACCGATTTTCATTCCCTCTTCATCGGCGAGTCGCGGTCGCTCGGGATTCCAGCCCGGTTCGTGATGGGATTTCCGTTGCCGGCGCGTCAGAAGAGCGGCTCGATTCCAGGCTATCACTGTTGGGCCGAATTTTTTGTCGATCCGTACGGATGGGTTCCGATTGACGCCTCGGAAGCGCAGAAGGACCGGTCGCGTCAGGAGGAATTGTTCGGCGGTTTGGACCCAAACCGGATTGGCTTTACCATCGGCCGGGACATTCGTCTGCCGGGCGCCGCCGCCGGGCCGCTCAACTACGTCATCTACCCGCACGTCGAAATCGACGGCCGGGTCTATTCGAATGTCCGCGCCGAATTCGAGTTTTCGAACGCGAATTAATTTTTTCTATCGAGGAGGACCCTCGTGATTAGTCGCATCGGCGGTTGGATTCTGGGATTACTTCTCCTGACTGCCGCCCTTCGGGCGGCCGCGGAAAATTTCCGGGATCCGTGGTCATTGTTTTTACAAAAGTACGTTTCGGCCGATGGCCGAGTTGACTACGGCGCATGGAAAGCGTCGGACACAGACGTTGGCAAGATGAAGGGCATTTTGTACGCGCTGGGGGCGGCCAAGCATGAAACAGGGCCGCGCGAGGAGGCTTTGGCCCACTATCTGAATCTCTATAACGTCTTTATGATCAAGCTCGTGCTGGATCATTATCCCGTATCGAGCGTCAAAAAAATCGGCGGTGGTTTCGGGCCGTGGAAAATGACATTCAGCCCCAGGCGCGGAGAAAAAATTTCCCTGGATGAGATCGAACACAAAATTCTGCGCGTCAAATTCAAAGAGCCCCGCATTCACTTTGCGCTGGTCTGCGCCTCCGTCGGCTGTCCGCCGCTTCGGACGGAAGCTTACCGGGGCTATCTCATCGACACACAGCTTGCGGAGCAGGAACGCCGATTTTTGACGGACACGTCGAAGAACCGCTGGCGGATCGTTGAGAGCGGCTTTTTGTCGAAAGAGGCGCGCCTGCAGTTTGAACTCTCCTCCATATTCAAATGGTTCGGCGAGGATTTCGGAGGCGAGGCCGGGGTCATCCGCCGCATTTATCCCTACCTGGATCGGGAGAGTCAGGCGCTGGTCGACCAATCCAGATATGATGTTGAGTATCTCGACTACGACTGGTCATTAAACGGAAAGTGATGTGGATCGACATGGATGAAAAAATCGTTTTTCACGCTTTGCCATACATTGAGGAAAAAAACGATGACACGGTATTTCTTCTTGCCCCGGCTGTTCCAAACTGGATTGCCACGGACGAGCGCGGCGCGAAGATCATGTCATTCGTGGACGGCCGCCGCACGGTCGGCCTCATGATCGATCGGTATTGCCGAGAGTCGCGCCTTGACCGCACGCGAGGATGGCTTCATGTCCATACATTTCTCAAGTGGGCGCTTCGCTATCGCTTTGTTTCCCCGACTCCTGTCACGACGCCGGAATACAAAGGCCGCGCCGCGTATCTTGAACCAACAGCGATCCGAGAACTTTGGATTCACACGAACAATTCCTGCAATCTGGCCTGCACGCATTGCCTTGTTGGCTCCGGTCCGACCGGCGATGCGGGCCCGCAAACCGGAAAGATTATGAAATGGATCGACGAGGGTCTGGCGCTTGGCGTCGAGCGCATATATTTCACCGGCGGCGAGCCTTTGGCGAGAAAGGATTTCTGGGATCTGGTTGAGTATGCCGCATCAAAAGCCGAGACGGCTGTTCTCACCAACGGAACGCTCATTTCGGGCGAACGGCTCGAACGCCTTCGCCGGTGCAACCCGAACCTTTTGAAACTCCAAGTCAGTCTCGACGGATCAAAGCCTGAAACGAACGATCCCATCCGGGGCGCCGGGAGTTTTTGCCGGACGGTGGAGGGAATCCGAAATGCCGTGTCGGCCGGTTTTTCTCCGACGCTGACATGCGTCGTGACGCGCCAGAACGCCGAGGATCTGTCCAACATTGTTCGGCTGGCGGCCGACCTGCGCCTCAAGGCTGTTCACTTTATGTGGATGCATTTGAAAGGTCGAGCGGCGGACGACAATCAGATGGCTGCGGACATCTCGAAAATAATCGAAGCCGTTGAAAAGGCCCGGCAGACTGCCGCCGAACTTGGCGTCTATGTGGACAATATCGAGGCCGTAAAAACGCGTCTCGGCGGGCCTCCCGGACTCATAACGGATCTTTCCAACGCCGCTTGGGAGAGCCTTTGCATTTATTCGGACGGCGGAGTCTTTCCATCCGCCGCCACAGTTCAGGTGGCCGACCTTCGGCTGGGCGACGCGAATCGCTCCTCGCTGAAAGAGATTTGGTTGACTTCGCCCGTCGCTCAAAAAATGCGCGAGGCGAGCGTCGAACGGATGGAACAGTGCAAAGGCTGCCGCTACAAATTCCTCTGCGGCGGCGGCGATATCGAACATCGGTATTTTTTTGGTACAAGGATCAAAAGTCAAGGCTCAATATTCAATGCTCAACGCTCAATGCTCAAGGGCAATTCCAACGGTCACGACACCTTCCATGGCGATGATCCCTACTGCGGCCTCTACCAGAGTCTCATCGGAACGGCGATGCGCGAGCTGGCTCGACGAGGCGATCCACGAAACGGTCCCAAGACCGGGTTTGACGCGCCTGTTGTTTTTGCCGGCATGGGCGATGTGCGGACCCACGATTTCGGACTCCGGAACGGGCATGCGGCTGTTCCAGCGGACGGAATACGGGTTGCGGTCAAACACTCCAACTGCGTGCTTGCGTTTGACCTCGACACCTATCGCCGCCCCGTGCGGGAATTTTACGGCGAAGCGGCGGAAAAACCGCAGGCCGACCTCTGTTGCCCGATCAAATACAATTCCGAATGGCTCGATCACATTCCGAAAGAGGCCATCGAAGTTTTTTACGGTTGCGGCGGGCCCATGCAGGAGGCGGACATCCGGGAGGGGCAGACCGTTGTCGATCTCGGATCCGGCGGCGGCATCGACTGTTTCATCGCGGCCAGGCGTGTCGGACGGACGGGCCGAGTGATCGGCGTCGACATGACGGACAGGATGCTGAATCTGGCTGAGCAGAACCGAGCCAAGGTTGCAAAAAATCTCGGCTATGACAACGTCGAATTTCGGAAAGGATTTCTGGAATCGGTCCCGGTCGAGGACGAAACAGCGGACCTCGTGACTTCGAACTGTGTCATCAATCTCTCGCCCGACAAGCGGAAAGTCTGCCGGGAGATCTGGCGGATTCTGAAGAACACCGGAACCGTCCTCATCTCCGACATCGTAACCGTTCAGGAACTGCCTCTGCATCTGGCCGTGAACGACCGGCTGGTGGGCGAGTGCATCGGACAGGCCCTGACCGAGGAGCAATTTCTATCCTATCTCGAACAGGCGGGATTCTACGGCGTCACAGTCACCAAGAAAATTTTCTGGAAGGATGTCGAGGGCTATCCCGTCTATTCCATCACCGTGCGCGGACAAAAATTCGAAAAGACCAACGGCTGTGTCTTTGTGGGCCAGAAGGCGGTCTATCACGGCCCGTTCAAATCCGTGACCGACGAGGAAGGCCATCTTTTCCCGCGCAACGAGCCGGTCGAAATCTGCACCGACACCGCCGCCAAACTTTCCGCGCCGCCCTACAACGCTTTTTTCATGGTGACAGCGCCGGACGGCGGAGTTCAGAGCGCTTGCTGTCCCGCAGAAGGCGCCGGGAAATCCTGCTGTTGATGGAAAAGATAGACTTCCGCCCCGACGACGAACACAACCGCCGGCTTCTGCAAAACACCCGTCCGCCGGATTGGGTCAATCCCACTCCCGCGGCGAAATATCACCTCGTCGTCATCGGCGCCGGCACGGCGGGACTCGTGACGGCGGCGGGCTCGGCGGGGCTCGGCGCGAAAGTGGCGCTCGTCGAAAAACATCTCATGGGCGGCGATTGTCTCAACTATGGCTGCGTTCCGTCCAAGGCTCTCATTCGGGCCGCGCGCGCCGCCGCGGATGCCCGCAATGCAGGCGCGTTCGGTGTTCGCACGGGCGACGTGACCGTCGATTTTCCGGCCGTCATGGAACGCATGCGCCGCCTGCGCGCCCACATCAGCCCGAACGACTCGGCCGCGCGCTTCAAGAAACTCGGCGTGGATGTCTTCATCGGTGCCGGAAAGTTCACCGGTCCCGACACGGTTCAGGTGGGCGATCAAACGCTTCGTTTCAAGAAAGCCGTCATCGCCACCGGCGCCCGCGCATCGGCGCCGCCCATCCCGGGATTGAATGGGATTTCCTATCTGACGAACGAAACACTTTTCTCGCTGACCGACCTGCCGAAACGATTCGGCGTCATCGGCGCCGGCCCGATCGGGTGCGAGATGGCCCAGAGTTTTGCGCGTTTTGGAACGGAAGTGTATCTCGTGGAAGCTCTCCACGGTGTCCTGCCCCGCGAAGATCGTGACGCGGCCGGCATCGTGCAGGCAAGGCTGACCCGCGATGGCGTGAAACTGCTCTGTTGCGGTAAAGGCTTGACTATCTCACATGGTTCGGGCGGGGTCCGGATGCAGGTTGAGTCTCACGGAAAAAACTACGACGTGGTGGTCGATCAACTCCTGGTAGCCATGGGCCGCGCGCCCAATGTTGAAGATATGGGCCTCGAAACCGTAGGTGTCGAATTCGACAAAAAGGGTGTGACGGTCAACGACCGGCTCCAAACAGCCAACCCGCGTATCTTCGCCTGCGGCGACATTTGTTCACCCTATCAATTCACCCACGCCGCCGATTTTCTCGCCCGCATTGTGATCCAAAACACCTTGTTCCTCGGCCGCGCCCGCGCCAGCGCGTTGACTGTGCCATGGTGCACCTATACCGATCCCGAATTGGCCCATGTGGGTCTCTCCGAAATAGATGCAAAGACCAAAAACATCCCCATCCAAACTTTTACACAAGAGCTCAAAGACGTGGATCGAGCTGTTTTGGACGGCGAACCCGAAGGCCTGGTCAAAGTGCATGTCGAATCAGGCGGCAACAGAATCCTTGGCGCGACCATCGTCGCAGGCCACGCGGGCGAAATGATCAACGAACTGACGCTTGCGATGAATGCCGGCATCGGCCTTTCCGCTATCGCAAAAACCATCCATCCCTACCCCACGCAAGCCGAAGCCATCCGGCGCGTCGGTGATGTGTGGAACCGAACGCGTCTGACGCCGGCGGTAAAACGGCTGATGAGCGTCTGGCTGAACGTCACCCTTTAAATTATTTTCCGAAAAGGCTTGACTCTATACCAGCGTATAGAGTGTAACATGTGGCCATGAAACCGAAACAACAACCGTATCTCAAAATCGGCGAGGTGGCCAAAGAGGCCGGGGTGAACATCCAGACCGTGCGCTACTACGAGCGCAGGGGGATCCTGATCCCCACAGAGCGGCTTGATTCCGGCTACCGGCTGTATGCGCCGGACGCGGTCAGAAAACTCCGGTTCATCAAAAACGCGCAGACCCTGGGATTTTCGCTCTCGGAAATGTCGGCCCTCTTGAAACTCCGGGTCGGATCCTCCAACTGCGACCGGGTCCTGACGAAGGCGGAGGAGAAACTGCGACAGGTCAATGGGAAAATTACCGCGCTAAACGCCCTCCGCCGGACCCTTGAGAAACTTGTCGCCGACTGCCGGCGGAGGCGAAAGACCGATTCCTGCCCGATTCTCGACACGTTGGATTCGGTGAAAAAATGCAAACAAGGAGATGACGCTAAATGAGCGGCGGATGTTGCGCCCCATCCAAGCCTTCGGCCGACAAAGTTCTCTGTCCGGTCACGAACATGGCCGGAAGGCCCGTGCGGGATGTGACCCTTCGGGCGCTGGTCAAGCCGTCCATCCTCGCGTCGATTCAAACGGCGGGACTCTTCTTTTTTTGCGATGCACCTCACTGCGATGTCGTGTATTTCAACGCCGAAGGCGCATTGATACGGAAATCGGATATGCGCGTTGCCGTTCATCAAAAGGACGGTTCGCTCAACACGCCGGTCTGTTACTGCTTCGGATACACGCCCGACAAAATTCGTGGGGAAATCCGGCAAACCGGCCGGAGCGCGGCTGTCGCGGACATCTCCCGAAAGGTTCAGGAGGGTCTGTGCGACTGCGAGACAACCAACCCGCAGGGGACGTGCTGTCTCGGCAATATCGGAAAAGTCGTCAAATCCGCGTTGGCGAAATTTCGCGAGACCTCAAAGGAGGAAACGTTATGAATTCCCGCAAATTCGGAATCCTGTCCGCCGTCTTCGCGCCGCTCTGTTGTCTCGGCCCCCTGGTCGCCGTCTCGCTGGGCCTCGGCGGCGTCGGCCTTGCGTCGTTTTTCGGAAAAACACACTGGCTCTGGATCGGCTTGGGCGCCGTGCTTCTTTTCCTCGGCTGGTTTAAATACTGGAGGGAATTGCGGCCGGCATGTAAAACCGGATGCGATCTCTCCGCCGGCAAGCGGACCCGCGCTATCCTGCTTGCCGCCACGCTCATCGTCGCGGCCTTCGCCGCGATGCACGTGTGGACCGGTCATGTCCGCCGCCCGGCGGCGCAGGCGGCTCACGTTGCCGGTGGTGTCACCGCCGTCATTTCGGTGGAGGGACTTGTCTGCTTTTCGTGCGAGCTGGCCGTCGAAAACGGCCTTAAATCCGCGCCGGGCGTTCTGGGCGTCGCCGCCGATTCCAAAAACGGCCGTGTGACGGTGCAGTTTGATCCGGCTGTGACAAACGCGGCCGCCATCAAGCAAAAAATCGCCGCCTCCGGATACAAAGTGGCAGAATCCATAAAGGAGGTGATGAAATGAAAAAGGCTCTTGCGCTGACTCTGCTGATCGCCGGCCTCGTCCTGGGAGGCTCCAAACTCTTGACCTTCGCAGACAACCCAGTCTGCTGCGGCAACCCGGACGCCGACTGTTGCCCGCTGAAGAAGTAGGCCCAACCGGAGGCGGTTCCATCCCGCTCCGAATGGCCCGCGCAAGTCGGCTTGTCGCTCTCCACCGTCACATCGTTTTCAGGTTCAGTTGTCCAACACAGAGCGGACAGATTCACGTGCGGGATAATGTGGTCACGGTCGCCACCTGTCTGTCACAGCCGGGACCGCAGACACGACACGTACACCGTCAGCCCGAAACTCGTGGATAAGCTCGCGGTGGTGCGCTGAGCGTTATGGAAAAATTTTCTGAATGTTGCGGGGAAATTCTTTCGTCCGAACAGACCGTCATCAGCCTCCGGCCGGGCCGCCTGACCTTCATGGCGACCCTGTGTATGTCATCCGGGTCGGGGCTGTGGGCCAAAAGCCGCCCGCTGATGGACGTAGTGGTCGACTTGTCAAAGTCCGTGACATCGATCAGAAGCTACTCTTTCTTGTTCTTGTTTGAAGACCGCGACCAGAGAATCTCCGAGGCGCGCGCGCCGCAAGCGGCGGAGTATCAGGAGACAATCCGCAAACAGGCGGCTCAGATGAAGGAACAACAGGCCGTGATCGAGCGGTTGAAAAAGGAAGTGGAGGGGGTTGAAGATGCCGAAGGCATAGGGATCATTTCACGGCGGAGGACGCAGAGGTACGCAGAGTTGAGCGCTTGGGATTTTTGACAGGGGCATTCGGAATTGATACACTCCGGCCGGAGGTGAACGGATGAGAAAAAAATAACGGGTCAAACGGCATTCCCGCGTGGGTGAAGATGGATATGCGGATGCTCAGGCGTGTCAGCGTGTCGCTGGTCGAGTTGCAGCGGGACAACCAGCGGCGGTTTGCGGAGAACGAAAATATTCTCTCGGAAGTGAGAAACGAAGTCTTGGAAATGCGGCGGCAACATGCCGATGACATCGCGGAGATGCGACGCCGAACCGACACACTCGTAGAGCAAACGGCCGATCTCAAGCGGCTTTCCAATATTCACTCCAAATCCATTTTGAAACTTCTGAAAAAAATCTAAGTGCCTGCCGGCAGGGCCGGCCAATCCCTGACATCTAGGCAACGTCGGCATCGGCACGACGAGCCCTGGCGCTAAATTGCACGTCGCCGGAAACATTATCGTCAAAGACACCATGACCGTCGGCGATACGTTCTTGGTCGTCCTTGCCAGCGGCCGCGTGGGGATTGGCACTTGTGGAAAAGTGGGTCTCCCAAACCGGGACAAAACCGGGACAAGTTGATTTTGGATTTTCGGAATACTTTTGTAACACTCTGTGTGTCAGTCATGCGCCCGTAGCTCAGTTGGATAGAGCATCGGCCTTCTAAACATTTGCCAGTATTTTTTTCTGTTTTACGCCTGTTTCGGTCTCCTTCATTTTCCTTACGTAACTTTATGTCGTTCGATGGATTCTACTGGTTCGGACGCGCGACGCTGTGGTGCCGTGGGAGCGTGTCGGCCGGCAGGTGGAGGTGCAAGTCGGCGCCCACGGGAAAGTCCAGATCTTTGATGCCGGCAGTCTGATCGCCGAACACGAACGGCTGGACGGCAAGTACCGAACGCAGGTGACGCCGGGGCATTACAAGGGGATTCTGCGCCGAGATCGTCCGGCCGCCGTGCGCGTGCGGGACGGGTCGATGTGGCGGCAAGCGGAGATTGCCGTCGCGGTGAGGCCGATGGATGTCTACGAGGAGCTGGCGGTCACGCCCCTCGTGGGATCGGGGGTGTAGCCGATGGCGAATCCACAACTGGATCGGCTGCAGGAGAATCTCAGGAAACTGAGACTGTTTAAGCTGTCGGAGCGGGTGGAGTCGCTGTTGGAAACAGCTGGCAAGAAGAATCCGCCCTACTCGGAGTTTTTGGACGAGGTGTTGACGGAGGAAGCCAACGCGAAACAGGAAAAGCAGGTGGCGATGCGCACGAGCCTGGCGAAGTTTCCGGCGGTCAAAACGCTCGAACAATTTGATTTTTCGTTTCAGCCGAGCGTGGACAAGAAGAAAGTCCAGGAGCTGACGGCCTGCCGGTACATCGAGCACGGAGAGAACGTCGTTTTTTTGGGTCCGCCGGGTGTCGGCAAGACTCATTTGGCGATCGGACTTGGCGTGAAAGCGGTGACTCTGGGATACCGAACGCTCTTTATCAGCGCGATGGGGCTTCTGACCGCCTTGGGCAAGGCCTATCTGGAGAACCGTCTGGAGGAGCGGTTGAAGTTTTACACGATTCCGAGGCTCCTGATCGTTGACGAGATCGGATACATCCCCATCGACCGGCAGGGCGCCAACTTGTTCTTTCAGCTCGTGAGCCGTCGATATGAACGAGGCTCGATGATCCTCACGAGCAATTTGTCGTTCGGGAGCTGGGACAAAATTTTCGGCGACCGTATCATCGCCACGGCAATTTTGGACCGGCTCCTGCATCACAGCCACGTGGTGAACATCAAAGGCGAGTCGTACCGTCTGAAGGAAAAGCGCAAGGCTGGTCTTCTGAAAAAGGCGGAACAGAAACCCGAGGAGGTTCCAGCACCATGACCATAGATGTTATCCACAGGGGGGTCAATTTCGATGGCCAT
>CAZHRJ010000103.1:0-10895 GCA_964534765.1 uncultured bacterium | reverse complement strand
TCCCGGCCGCGAGATTCGGCAATTCCGACCGGGCCGCGCCGGGTCAGTGGGTCATCGCGATCGGCAATCCGTTCAATTTTGATCATACCGTGACCGTCGGCGTGATTTCGGCGCTGGGCCGGGGCGTCAGCCGGGATGCGGCCCGGCACGAGAATTTCATCCAGACCGACGCGGCCATCAATCCGGGCAATTCGGGCGGGCCGCTGGTGAATCTCAAAGGGGAAGTCATCGGGATCAATACAGCCATTTTCACGCGCAGCATGGGATTCATGGGTATCGGCTTTGCCATACCCGCCAACATGGCCAAACGGGTCTCGGAGGATTTAATCAAACACGGCAAGGTCCAGCGGCCGTGGCTTGGCGTCGGCATTCAGGACCTCGATCCGGATAAGGCCAGGCATTTCCAGCTGCCGGCCAAGGTGGGCGTGCTGGTGTCCCAGGTCTACAACGGCAGTCCGGCGCAAAAGGCGGGGCTGCAGCGGGGCGACGTGATCACTTCGGTAGACGGCGCGCCGGTGAGCAGTCTCCGGGACCTGCAGCAAAAGATTCTGTTGAAAGCGATCAATGACAGTGTTCGGATTACGTATCTTCGGAGCGGAAAAGAGGAGCGGGTCATTGTCAGACTGTCGGAATTGCCCGCCGGCGTTGTCGACGATCCCGCCGGGCAGGAAAAAGAGGCCGAACCCGAAAAAGACGAGGGAATGATAGAGGACCTGGGGCTGAAAGTCCGGACTCTGACGAAGGAAGACGCCGCAAAGGTGGATCTGCCGGCGGGGCAGGGTGTGAGGATCATGGACATTCGATCCGGCAGTCCGGCCCAGGAGGTGGATCTCCGGCCGGGGGACATTCTGCTGGAGATCAACAACCGGCCCATCCAGTCAACGGAGGATTTGAGAAAGTCCTACGAGAAGACCAAATCGGGCGCCACACTTCTTTTGCTTGTGATGCGCCAGACCGCCACCTTTTATCTGACCATCGAGAAAAAATAGCCGCTACACCGCGCGCGCCGGCCCAGTCTTCAGAGTTTGACTTTGGACCGGATCCGCCGAAGGGCGTTATCGACCGATTTAGAGGGACGTTTGAGCTGTCGAGACATTTCCCGATAAGTCAGTCCCTGCAGGAAGAGATTCAGCACGTCGATTTCCAGCGCCGTTAGATTTTTTCGGACGCTGGATGCGATTTCCATCCATCGTTCTCTCTCCATGACCTTGATCTCAGGGGCCAAACTGTCCGGCGACGCCGCCGCCGAACCCCGAATATCCTCGGCGATGTCCGCCGGCCGCTCGACGAAGTTACGCTGGATGATTTTTCCCGCCGCCCGATTGATATGCCGACGGATGACCAGACAGGCAAACGGCGGGAATGGCCCGCGCCGGCGCCGGTACCGGTCCATGGCCCGAAAGAGCGCGATCCGGCCTTCCTGGACCAGATCCCGGCGGTCCTCCTCCGTCAAATAAAACCGGTTCGCGCAAAATCGAATAAAGGCCGTGAAATGCCTGAGCAATTTCTGTTGAGCCTCCGACTCACCCGCGCGGGCGGGCCTCAAGAGATCATTCAAATCCGCCACCGTAATCGCCGAGGAATACACCATACGCGGCAAGTATATGGCCGGCGGATACCCAAGTCAAATCCGGGAAAATGGACGGAGGAAATGCTAAGATCCCATCCGATGGAAATCCGCGCGCCGATTCGACCATCGAAAAAACCCTATATCGTCGAAATCGCCGCCGCCAAAAATGGCCAGAGGATTCCGGTCGTCAACGGCAAATCTCTCCACAGCCGGTACGATCCGGAGTCGGAGGCCAGTCGATGGGCGGCGGAATCGATGGCCCGGAAACCGAATGCGAGAGTCGTGTTCGTACTCGGGATGGGATTTGCCCATCACATCCGGGCGATCCGGGCCGCCCGGCCGGCGGGAGAAATGACGATTGTGGTGTTTGAGCCGATTGCCGAGATCGTGACCGCCTATGCCCGGGAGGTCGGACAGAATATCGATCAGGTCAGCCTCTGGCCGACGCCGATTCCGCAGGACGTGGTCGACGCCGTGGCGGAGGTCCTCACGCCGACACTGGTCAACCAGACGCTGATCCTCGCCCATCCGCCATCGCTGGCGGTTGACCCGCCGGCGTATGAGCGAATTCTCAGCTCCATCCAGTCGACCGTTGACCAGATCGCGATGTCCCTGACGACCGGCTGGGGATTTGGATTCGAATGGATTGAACACTCGCTGGAAAATGTGTCGCGCCTGCCGGAAGTTTCCTTTCTCAATCAACTGGCGGCGTTTTTTCAGCCCAACCCTCCGGCCGCTCTGGTGCTGGGCGCCGGGCCGAGTCTGAACGGAGAATGGGATCGGATCGGCCAGGCGCAAGTTTTGAAACTGGCCGTCGACACGGTCCTGGAACCGATGGAGCACGCGGGTGTGAGGGCCCATCTGGCGTTTTTGCTGGACAGCCAGGAAGGCATCGTGCGGCTGGTCGACCGGATTGACGCCTCGGAGGTCAACCTGGTAACGGCCCTGGATGTCCATCCGGCGATATTCCGGCGGCCATGGCGGAACGTGATTTTGACGACGTGTGATCGCGGGGTATCAAGCTGGCTGGAGAGGCGGCTTCCATGTTCGATCGGGAGTCTCAAGCAGGGCGGGAGCGTTGCGACTTGCGCGTTCGATCTGGCCCGGCAGGCCCGGTGCGCGCCGATTTACCTGGGCGGGATCGACTTTTCGTTTACGCGATTCGACACCTACTGCCGGGGCACGGCGTACGAGCGTCGGGCGCAGGAGTCGCAAAATCGATTCGCCAGCATTGAACAGCAGCTTTTCATCATGAAATCCCAGCGGTCGGAGCGCCTCGTCGGAGGGAAGGCCACGCAGGAAAATCTATATAATTATTGCCAGTGGATGAAAGACGAAATCGGCCGGACGGACCAGCCGGTGATTTTATTGAAATCATCGGGACTTCTCGCGGAAACGGTATCTTCGGACGGCCTGGACCGGATTGGATCCGAGCGATTCCCGGCCGGGTTTTCGGAGTCCGCGTTCGAAACGCGCCTGCCCGCCAATGGCAGGCTCTCCCGGGAGACCATCGAAAATGCCATGAAAGAACTTCGGTGTGAACTCGAATCCTTTTTGAATCCCGACCACTTCCGGGACGCGGACCGGCTGGAACAGGCTTTGAAGGAATCGGATATCACCGATGTGATTGAATCAGTGGTAGAGCCGGCGATCGCCGTCAGCCGGTACGAGCGGGAGAAGTCGACAGGCGCGGGTGCGCAACTATTGCCAAACCTGAGGGACCGGCTGGCCGACCTGGTCCAGCGGATAAAGCCCGGCTAGATCGGTCTAGTCATCCTCGATGCCGTACCGAAGGATGGCCTGGCCGTTGGGCTGGCCTTTGACGAGGACCGGCGGACGGCGGGTTCGGCCCGTGGAACCCCCGGGATCGATGGTTTCGGGTGCGATCATCGGCAGTTCCAGCCGGCCGGACGTGGCGGTCTGGGGATCGATCACTCCGTGGCCGAACGCAATCCGGATAATCTGATCCTTTGTCGAATACTTCCATTTTTCTCCCGCGCCCGACACGCCCACCCGCACAATCCGCCGAAACGGCTCTCCGGCGGCCGGCAGGGGAATGGCGGCCGTTACGAGGTCGGGTGCGATTCCGGACAGAAACTGGGCGATAATCCCCGGCGACTGCCGTTCCGTGACTTCGACGGTGATCCCAAACGGTCCCGACACGATTTCCTTAAAAAGGATTTTTTCGAAAAATGGGCTGGCGGCGAAATTCGTCCGAGCGCCGTCCTCCAGCCGGACGGTCTTGGCGGCGCTTCGGATGTCGATCATCGGCCGGGGCCAGATGAGATTCACGATCACGACGTTCTCGGATTCATCCTTATCGGCCCTGCCGTTTTCCAGCACCAGAATTTCGTCCAAGAAAATCGTCACCACCCGACGTCTCACAACCGCCATCCTACGTTGCCGCGGCCGGGCTTGCAAGCATTGACAGGTACAGGACGGATAGAATACCGTCGTTTATCAAATCAGTGGCGGTTCTGAAATCGTCACAGTCATATCAGGATATCAAGGAGGGCTGGTTACATGAACATCAAGACATTGCCATTCACGGGGACGGCTTTGATTCTTTCCGCCACGCTGCTGATCGCGGGGTGCGGCGGAGGAGACGATGAGGATTTGGAACTGACGTCCGCAAGCACGCAGGCTGCCGCCAAGAAATCAGTGGATCCGGCAAGCGCCGGGAGCGTGGCGGGCAAGATCGCATTCAAGGGTCAGGCGCCCAAGATGAACGTCCTGGACATGGGAGCGGACGCGGTGTGTCAGGGTCTGCATAAGGAGCAGGTTCGAGACCAGAGTGTGGTCGTCAACGGCAATCAGACGCTCAAAAACGTCGTGGTTTCCGTCAAAAAGGGTCTTGAGGAATACGCCTATCCGGCGCCGGTCGAGTCCCCGATGCTGAATCAGTCCGGGTGCGTCTATGAACCCCATATTCTGATCATGACACCGGGAGTCCTCAAGATAAAAAACAGCGACAACACACTGCACAACGTCAACGCCCAGGCCAAATCCAACAAGGGATTCAACCGGGCCCAGCCGATGCCGTCCACGATTGAGGAGAAATTCTCGAAACCCGAGATGGTCCCATTCAAATGTGACGTTCATCCCTGGATGCGGGCTTACGTGGCCGTTGTGGCCCATCCCGTGGCCGCCGCCACCGGCGACGATGGGTCATTCACCCTTACACCGCTGCCACCGGGCCAGTATGTGATCGAGGCCTGGCACGAGAAGTTCGGATCGCAGGAGATGACGGTCACGGTGGAGACCGGCAAGACCGCCGAGGCCAATTTCACCTTTGGAGCCCCTGGCGCCTGATTGTCTGACATGTCCGGAGTTTACGCGTACGCGTTCAATTTCAGCCTGCTGATTCTGGCCGCCGTATTGGCGGTCGTCGTCCATCGGATCGGGTCTGATCCCGACTCGTCCTGGAAGGCCGAATGGCCGTGGGTCGTGACGCCGGTGGGCATCCTGATCGGACTGATCCTCAGCCTGGATCACGCGCTGAAATAAAAGATCAGGACTCAGCTGTGTCAACGTACCGGATGGCCGTCATCACAACAGCGGCGACTTTCCTGTTGATCCTTGCCGGCGGCCTGGTCCACAGCACGGGGTCGGGCCTGGCCTGTCCTGACTGGCCGCTCTGCCACGGCATGTTTTTTCCCCCCATGGTCGGCAATATCCGGTTTGAACACGGCCACCGGTTGATCGCCGGGACGGTAGGACTTCTGACTCTGGCCACATCCATCCTGGTTCTGAGACGGGAACGGTCAGGATTGCGGCCGTACGCATTAGCTGCGGTGGGATCGATTGTACTACAAATTATTCTGGGCGGTCTCACCGTGATTTTCCGGCTGCCCGATCTGGTTTCGACGGCCCATCTGGCGGTCGGTACCGCCTTTTTTTCTCTCCTCGTGTTTCTGACCGTCCGAATTCGTTCGGCCGGGCCCTATCCGGCTCTGGCGCCAGGCCGGCGGCGGCTGATCTGGGTGTGCGCGGGGCTGGTTTATATCCAAATGATCCTAGGCGCACTGGTGCGGCATACCGAATCGGGACTGGCCTGTCCCGCGATCCCGGCATGCGGGGACGTATGGTTTCCATCGCCGGGCAGCCCGCAGGGTCTTCAGATGATTCATCGATTCGGATCCATCCTGGTTTTGGTGTTGACGGTGTGGATGTACGCGCGTCTGCGGCGAATTTCAGCGTTTGAAGGCTGGGCGGCGGTCATCGTGGGCCTTACGGGCGTCCAGATCGTCCTCGGCGCCCTGTCGGTTGTGTCCGGCCTGCGGCTGTGGGTTGTGATGGCCCACCTGGCTGTAGCCGAGTCGATGATGTTGTGTTTGGTGGTGCTTCTGGCCAGAACCTCAATCGGGCCGGCACAACAGGACAACACGGAACTTCAACTTTCCCATGGAGCGGCCCAGTGACAGAACTGGTCCAGACACGCGGCCGGTCGCGGCGCGCCTATATCCGGCAGCGAATCAAGGATTACATGGACCTGACCAAACCCCGGATACTCCTGTTGACGATCGTAACGGTTCTTGGCTCGATGGCGGCGGCCGGGGATCCTCTTCCGAAAATCGCGCATCTATCGGCGACGCTCATCGGTGTTGCCCTTGCGGTGGGCGCAGGCGGCGCGCTGAACGCGTTTATCGAACGGACTTCCGACGGGAAAATGTTTCGAACGTCCCGGAGGCCTCTGCCAAGCGGCCGGATGCGTCCGCTTGAGGCGCTGATTTTTGGGACAGCGCTATGGATCGCCTCCTATTTCATTCTCTTTTTTCTGGTCAATCCCCTGTCCGCCTATCTCACCATGCTGGCCTTCGGTTCCTACGTGGGTCTCTACACTCCGTTAAAACGCCTGACCCCGCTTTGCACGCTGGTCGGCGCCATTCCGGGGGCTCTCCCGCCTCTCATCGGCTGGGCGGCCATTCGGGGAACGCTCGATCCGATGGCCTGGGTGCTCTTTGGGATACTTTTTCTATGGCAAATTCCGCACTTTCTGGCCCTGGCCATTCTTCGCAGGAACGAATATACCGCCGCCGGTATTCCGATGCTTCCCAGCAGCGCCGGTGAGCCGGCCGCATTACGGCAGATGGTGCTCTACACCGCGGCGCTTTTGCCGGTATCGATCCTGCCGAGTTTTTTTCTGGCCAATCCTGCTCTCTACTTCATGTCGGCGGTGGGTATGGGTGGCGGGTTTCTCCATCTGGCGATCCGGGGATGGACAACCGGCGCGCGGCCGAAGTGGTGCCGGATCTTTTTTGGGTACTCGATCGGTTATCTGTCCGTCCTCTTCTTGACTCTGGCGCTCGGTTTTTGACTTTGACCTTCGCTCAGGTTCTGCCCCATCTGAACGCCTCCATGAACGCCACCAGCGCGCTTCTACTTCTCATGGGTCTCTACTTCGTAAAAAGCAAACAAATCGATCGCCATAAACACGCCATGTTTGGCGCGGTCTGCGCTTCGACGATATTCCTGATCGGTTACCTCACCCGCCACTACCTGACCGGCACGACTCATTTCCAGGGCGAGGAATCTGTTAAACGGATCTATCTGACAATTCTTTATTCCCACATGACCCTGGCCGTCATTTGTGTCCCTCTGGTGTTCCGACTCCTGTATCTGGCGGCAAAGGAGCGGAATGAGGAACATAAGAAACTGGCAAGGTGGACATTCCCCGCATGGATATACGTATCCATCACAGGGATTGTTGTTTATGTCATGTTGTATCATTAACCTGTGATCCGCGCCTGGGTGTAGACATTTGCAACAGTCCTAACTGATAAAACCCTCACCAGTGGTTAAATTTCTCCCTACAAATCATGGAGTTACATTAAGTTGACATATTGTTTAGTCATTAGATTCTCATTAAATTAGTGAAAGTTGCCGATGGATAGACTCATTGGGGATGATATTTGCTCTAACAATCACCGGGAGGTGATGGCAATGACACTATTAAGGGAAGAGAAGTTTTTTGTGGCGTATTTAGCCTTTTTGGGAGCGCTGATGGTTCTATCGATTTTTTTTGTCGAGGGTTCCTGATACAGCGTTAGGTTCTGACAGAGGCAGTTTCCACCCCACCGCCACCGGCAGGTGAGTTCTTGGGCGGCACGGACCTTCCGAGGTATCGCGGCTGACTTGACCGGTGTTAGGCAGTATAGGTAGCGTATGGGTCATGTCCTTCACAACAATCGGATTTCGAGGAATACCGAAGGTCAAAATCTGCGGCATTGCGGATCACGACAGTTTAAAATCCGTCTCCCGGCTGGGAATTGCCGCGGTCGGATTTATTTTTTATGATGCATCGCCCCGGGCCGTTGTAGGAGCCCAGGTGCGCAGTTGGATGGAGGATCTCCCGCCGTTTGTGGATTCTGTCGGAGTGTTCGTGGACGAAAAAGTTTCCCAGGTCAAAAAGATTTCAGAGCTGTGCCGACTGACCTGCATCCAGCTGCATGGGCACGAAACGCCGGATTATTGTTCCGAGTTTCCAAAAGAGCGGGTGATCAAGGCGATCCGGATTCAAAAGGGATTCAAGCCGGCCGCCATTAAACCTTATCTGCCGTACATATCCGGAATCCTTCTGGATTCGCCCCGGTCCGGCGAACGCTTTGACTGGAACATTGCCCGGCTGGTCCGGGAGGCCTATGCTGATTTGCCGTTGATTCTTGCCGGTGGGATTACCGCCGATACGGTGGATGAGGCCGTTCGGATCGTTCAGCCCTACGCGATCGACGTATCATCGAGTGTTGAGACTTCGCCGGGCGTCAAAGACCCCCAGAAAGTTCAGGATTTGATTCAACGCCTTCACGACCATCCGTCTTTCATTCCGTAACATGCCCACTCGTTCTGATAGGACCGCCCTAGTCTCGATGCCCGATCGCGCCGGGTATTTTGGACCCTTTGGCGGCCGATTTGTCCCGGAGACGCTGATGGCCGCCCTGATCGATCTGGATCGCGGATACCGGCAGGTGCGCGGGCAGGCGGCCTATCAGAGGGAATTGAAGACTCTTCTGGCGGATTACGCCGGCCGGCCGACGCCGCTGTATCGGGCGGACCGTTTATCGGAATCGGCGGGGTGCCGGGTGTATCTGAAGCGTGAGGATCTGTGTCACACGGGCGCGCACAAGATCAACAACTGTCTGGGCCAGGCGCTGCTGGCGCGACATCTGGGCAAGCGGCGGATCATCGCCGAAACGGGCGCCGGTCAGCACGGGGTGGCGACCGCGACGGTAGCGGCGAAACTAGGGATGGACTGTGTGATTTACATGGGCGCCAAGGACGTCCAGCGGCAGGCGGCGAACGTTTTTCGGATGAAACTGCTGGGCGCGAGCGTCAGAGAAGTCTCGGCGGGATCTCAGACGCTCAAGGACGCCATGAACGAGGCGCTCCGGGACTGGGTAACGCACGTGGAGACCACGTATTATCTGATCGGCTCCGCCGCCGGCCCGCACCCCTATCCCGAAATGGTCCGGGACTTCCAATCGGTCATCGGCCGGGAGGCGCTGGGACAGATACGGAAAAAAGAGCGGCGGATGCCCGCGGCCGTTTACGCCTGTGTTGGCGGAGGATCAAACGCGATGGGAATTTTCCACGCGTTTCTTTTAACATCGACGGCGCTGATCGGCGTTGAAGCCGGCGGCGCCGGCCCGGGCCCGGGCCAACATTCGGCGAGTCTGTCGCGAGGAAAAGCGGGCATTTTACACGGCGCCAAGACCTATCTGTTGTCCAAACCGGACGGCAACGTGGCCGACGTGCATTCGATCGCCGCCGGGCTTGATTATCCCGGTGTCGGCCCGGAACACGCCTATCTTCAGAAAATAGGCCGTGCCCGATACATCTCGGTGACCGACCGGCAGGCGTTGGCATCGTTTCACCAACTGACGGCGCTGGAGGGCATTCCACCGGCGTTTGAGAGCGCCCACGCGGTGGCGGGATTCTGGAAGGAGCGGCGCCGCTACGGCAAGCGTGACAGTGTCATCCTCAACGTGTCCGGGCGGGGCGACAAGGACATCCCGCGGCTTTTTATGGGCGAAATCCGGTGAAAATCTCACGCGGGGCGGCGCGCAAAACTCTGGCGGTCTATCTGACTGCCGGGTATCCGACGCCGAAACTGTTTCACGATGCGGTGAAATCAGCCTGGGACGAGGGTGTGGATCTGCTGGAGGTGGGTCTGCCCTTTTCGGATCCGATCGCGGACGGGCCGGTAATCCAGTCAACGTCCGAATCGGCGATCAAATCCGGAATCAATTATGACCGGACGCTGGATCTTTCGTCCCGGCTGCCGCCAGTGCCGAAAGTTCTGATGACGTATGCCAATCCCCTGTTTGTTCGTGGCTGGTCAACGGCATTCCGGGAAATTCAGCAGGCGGGATTTTCCGGATGCGTTTTGCCGGACATTCCGATGGAGGAATTAACCGGCATCATACCCTTCTGTCCGCGCGATTCCTTCTATCTGGTCCCGCTGGTCGCCCCGACCACCAGTCCGGCACGGTTTGGCATGGTCCGTGACGTGGCACGGGCTGACTCGTTCATTTACGTGGTCAGTCTCCGGGGCATCACCGGAAGCCGGCCGGCGTCGGAGACGCCGGCACCTGGGGCGCCGGAGGCGCGGACCCGGCCGGCGGCGGGCGGTGAGATTGCGACTCTCATCAAGGGCCTTCGAAGAGTCACTCACGCGCCGATCTATGTCGGGTTTGGGATCCAGTCCGGATTGGACGCCGCGCGGTTTGGCCGTGTCGCGGACGGCATCATCGTGGGCACCGCCGCGCTCAAAGCCCTTCGGAGGGGTCCGGGACCCTACGGCCGTCTTTTGAGAGAATTGCGGCGGAGTCTGGATCATCTGTCGGATTAAAATCTTTCCCGGTACAATCGACATTATCCGGATCGCAATCTAAAATTCGGCAATGGCTTGGTTCAAGAAACACCAGTACACCGTCATCAAGAATGTTTCCAAACCGACCGTTCTGCAGGTGTCGCCGGAGGGGGCGGCGTGGGAATCGTGTCCGAGCTGCAACGAATTGTCCCCGGTCGAGACATTGGTCAAGAATCTGCGGGTCTGCGCGCACTGCCATTATCATCTGCGCCTGTCGGCCGAGGAGCGGATCCAGATGATTTTTGATCCGGGGTCATTCGAGCCGCATTTTATGGACATTCGAGCCTCGAATATTCTGAATTTCCCCGGCTACGGAGAAAAATTGGCGGGTGAGGCCGCCGGCCGGGAGGCGGTAACGACCGGGATAGCGAAAATCGAAAGCGTGCCGGTGGCGGCGGGAGTGATGGATTTTGGGTTCATGGGAGGGAGCATGGGGACGGTGGTGGGGGAGCGAAT
>CAZHRJ010000102.1:7225-11432 GCA_964534765.1 uncultured bacterium | reverse complement strand
TATCTCCCTGTCTTCGCATCGTACGGTCAATCCTGTCTGCAGTTCGACGGCGCGGATTTGGAGGACTTGGGAATTCCGAAACTGGACCTCCTCCCGCTTAAAATCCTCGCCGTCCTGTCGGAAACCGTTCGATGGCTCAAACTCAGCGGCGTCTCGGATCTGAGTCTGTCATCCCTGCCTCTGGACGATCACCAGACCTTCGCGCTTCTTTCCCGGGGTGAGACGATGGGTCTGTTTCAGCTCGAAAGCGATGGCATGCGGCAATTGCTCAGGGACCTGCAACCGGAGTCCATCCACGGCCTGGCGGCCGCGCTGGCGCTCTACCGGCCGGGTCCCCTGGAGGCGGGATTGCCCGAGTCCTATCTGGATCGCAAGTCGGGTCGATCGTCTTCGGCGCCTCCCAGCAGGCTCTTTGAACCGATTCTGAAGGATACGCTCGGATTGATCCTCTATCAGGAGCAGGTTCTGGAGTGCGCGCGCGCCGCGGGATTGTCCCGGGAGTCCGCCGACCGGTTCCGGATCGGTGTTTCGAAGAAGAACCCCGATCTCATGAAATCAGGTTGCGCGGAATTCCTGCAGGCGCTCAAATCCGCGGGCTGTTCATCGGCGGAGTCGGAAGCCCTGGTTATTCAAATCTCCAGGATGGCCGCGTTCGCCTTCAACAAGGCCCACGCCTATGCCTATGCTGTGTTGTGTTACCGGGCGGCCTATCTCAAATGTCATTTCCCAGCGGCGTTTCTGGCGTCGGCGGCCAATGTGTGTCTGGACGATCGGCAGAGACTGGGAGAGATTTTCACCGAATGCCGGAGACTCGGAATCCAACTTCTGCCGCCGGATATCAACATCGCCTCCTCGGACTGTCTGCCGGAACTCGGCGGCAAACAGATCCGCATCGGTCTGGGGCTGGTCCGGCATATTCCGGAAGAGGTGTTGAATGCCGTCCTGCGCCATCGGCCCTTTTCGGATGTCGTGGGTCTCTTGATGACGGTTTCTTCGGCGCGGAACTCCGCGATTCTGGAGGCGCTCTGCAAATCGGGCGCGCTGGATGGATTTGGAAGCACCCGGACCGAACTGTTGGCGTTGCTGCCCCTCTGGTTAAACCGGGTCAAAGGGGCGTCCAAATCGGGCGCCTTTCAGGCGGATTTATTCGACGAACCGTCCGCCGGCGGGTCGCCGCCCGGATTCTCGTCCGAGTCATCTCCCGAATCGACGCCCGCAGTTTCTCCGATACCGGTTCACCTGATGGAGCATGATGTATTCGGGTGTTTTGTGACCGTTTCGCCGCTCGATGAATTTCAGAACATCATTTCTGAATTCTGCGCCGGCTCCATCGCCGACATGTGCGCCGTCGCCCGCCCCGCGTCCGCACCCGGCCAAAAATCTCCCCGCCAGGCGATGACGCTGGCGGGGCTCATCACGTCCGTTCGACCGCACGTTGACAGGTCCGGCCGGGAGATGGTGTTTGTCAAAATGGAGGACGGAACCGGCTGGTTGGACCTGGTGCTTTTTCATGACGCGTATGAATCCAACAAGTCTCTCGTGTCGGTGGGAACCGCCGTTCTGGCGAAAGGCCGTCTTGAAAAGAGGGGGACATCTGTTACACTCATCACCGATCAGTTGGTGGGGATGGATCAACCGGAACGGTTATACGAATCCATTTTGATCAAACTGGATGAGGGCGTGGGGCTGGATATCATGAAAAAACTGAAAGACCTGTTAAGGGAATATCCGGGTGACCGCCCTGTCTGTATTGAAATGTCCGAATCCGGCTCCACTTTCGAATTCCGGGTCGGTTGGAGTTGCCGTCCCGCGTCCTCCCTTCGACGTCAGCTCGAATCACTTCTGGGCCCCTATTCGGTTTTTTTCCTGAAATCCCAGGGAGAATTGTCGGGTTCCTGACGGCATGCCGTTCTACTACGATTTTGAGCGACCCATCGAATCGCTGGAGGAGGACATCGACAAACTCAAGGCCAAACTGGCCGGCGGCGATCGACCGGGCGATGTCCGCGAGAAACTGGACCGGCTGGAATCGCGTCTGACGGAAAAGAAAAAAGAGATATACCTGAATCTCAGTCCGTGGCAGAGAGTTCAAATGGCCCGGCATCCGATGCGTCCGACCTCGGTTCAAATACTCCCTCATCTCTTTGAGGATTTAATCGAATTCCACGGCGATCGGAAATTCCGGAATGATCTGGCTGTCCTGACGGGCGTCGGCCGTCTGTCGGGGAAAACCGTTATCGCCTCGCTTCAAGCGAAGGGCAAGGGGACCCAGGAGAATATTCGGCGCAATTTCGGTATGGCCCACCCGGAGGGATATCGGAAGGCGCTCCGGATGTTCGAACTGGCCGAGCGCTGGGGTCATCCGATTTTAGTCCTGGTGGATACTCCGGGCGCTTATCCCGGCCTGGAAGCCGAGGAGCGCGGCCAGGCCGAAGCCATCGCATCCAACCTGCTTGAAATGTCCCGTCTGACGGTGCCCATCATTGGGATTATTTTATCTGAAGGCGGCAGTGGCGGCGCGTTGGGGGTGGGTGTGGCGGACCGGATGTACATGCTGGAAAATGCCATTTATTCAGTTATTTCTCCTGAAGGGTGTTCGGCCATTCTATGGAAGGACGCCGGTCGAGCGGCGGAAGCGGCCGGGGCATTGAGAGTAACGGCGGACGATCTGTTGAAACTTGGGATTGTCGACGGCATTGTTCCGGAACCGCTGGGCGGCGCCCACCGGGATATAGTCGCATGTTCTCAGGAGATCAAGAGAACGGTTGAGTCGGCTCTCGCGGAATTGATCCGGATTCCACCGGATGAACGCCGCAGCCGTCGGCAGGCCAGATTCAGAAAATTTGGGTGTTGAGCGGTCATGACAAACCGGATCGTCGGAATCGTTGTCGGAGGCGGACCCGCGCCCGGAATTAACGGCGTGATCAGTTCGGTGACCATTGAAGCCCGGAACAATTCATGGGACGTGATAGGCTTTTTCGACGGATACAAACATCTCGCGGAGGGCCGGCCGCTAACGACGCCGCTGAAGATTGACGATGTGAGCCGCATCCATCATCGAGGCGGGTCGATTCTCAGGACGTCGCGAACCAATCCCAGCAAGGACCCCAAAAAACTCGAAGCTGTCGTGGATTCCTTTTTAAGACTGGGCATCACGGATCTGGTTTCCATCGGCGGGGATGATACCGCCTTCACCGCATATCGCTTGTCCAAATTCGCTCAGGATCAGCGCGCGTCGTCGATCCGGGTGGTTCATGTGCCCAAAACCATTGATAATGATCTGCCCCTTCCGGAAGGCATTCCGACTTTCGGGTATGAAACGGCCCGGCAGGTCGGCGCATCGATTGTTCAAAATCTTGCGGAGGACGCCAGAAGCACGGGTCGATGGTTCCTGGTTGTTGCGATGGGCCGGAAGGCCGGACACCTGGCGCTTGGAATCGGCAAAGCGTCCGGCGCGACCCTGATCATCATTCCGGAGGAATTTACCGGAAGGGTCCGGCTGGACACTCTAGCCGACATCGTGGCGACGTCCATGATCAAGCGCCTGGTTGAGGGGAAAAACTATGGTGTGGCGGTTCTGGCGGAAGGGCTGTTGGAGCTGATGGATCCGGAGGAATTGCAGGGACTGGATGATGTTCCCAGGGATGAGTTCGGGCACATGTTGTTGTCCGAGGTCAAATTTGGAAGCATTGTGAAACACCGGGTGGAGAAGCGATTCAAGGAAATGGGGATCGACGTCCGGACGATTGACCATGTGGTGGGATACGAAGTCCGATGCGCCAATCCCTGCGCGTTTGATATCGAGTATTCCCGTCATTTGGGATACTCCGCCGTGGCGCTCTTGATGACCGGGCATACCAATGTTCTGGTTTCCATCCAGCAGAATCGAATTGTTCCCATTCCGTTTGAGCAGATGATGAACCCGATTACCGGGAAAACCGAGGTTCGCATGGTCAATGTCCGTTCCATCCATTACCGGATCGCCCGAAAATACATGATTCGTCTGGAAACCAAGGATATTCAAAATCCGGAATCACTCCAGAAATTGGCGGATGCCGCTCATCTGAACCCGGACGAGTTTCGGCGGCGCTTTGAATATGTGGCATCCCCGGAACCAGCCTGACATCTGATCCTGTCCAGCCCCACGCATGCCTCTTCTGACAACGGCTGATGTGGCCGCCCTGCCGGGCGCGTTCGTCGCAGCGGG
>CAZHRJ010000102.1:0-7215 GCA_964534765.1 uncultured bacterium | reverse complement strand
CCCGTGAGCCGGATATTGAGGGGAAATTGTACATCGCACTGAAAGGCGATCAGATGGATGGCCATTCGTTTATCGAGACTGCGGCGCGGAACGGGGCGGGATGCGTTTTGATCGAGAAGCGGGGGATGGATGCGGCCGGTCAATTGGGGCTTTTGGATCGTCGGCCGGCTGTCGTGATGGTTCCGGACACTCTGGCCGCGCTGGGCGAACTGGCCCGCCGGCATCGAAAAAAACTGGCGGCCAAAATTGTGGCGATCACGGGTTCAAACGGCAAGACGAGCGCCAAGGAATTTGTGAGCGCGATTCTGTCGTCGACGTACCGGACGGTGTGGGCGCCGAGGAGTTTTAACAACGCCATTGGGGTGCCTCTGACGCTGCTGAGAATGACGGAGACGACCCATGCGGGCGTTCTGGAAATCGGGATGAACCATCCGGGTGAGATTGCGGATTTGTGCCGCATCGCCGATCCGGACGTCGTGGCCATCACGTCCATTTTGCCGGCTCACATCGGATTTTTCAAATCGATCCGCGCCATCGCGGCGGCGAAGTCGGAAATCCTGACCGCGAGTCGGAAGGGCATTCCGGCCTTTCTGCCGGTCGATTCGGTCTATTTCCCCTTTCTGCGCCGGCAGGCCTCCGGAAAGCGGGTTATTCCGTTCGGCGTCCGGCCGGAAGCGTCTCTGAGGCTGCGCGACGTTGATGTTTCTTTGGGAACCATATCTTTTTCGGCTGCTGGGCTTCACTCCGGGGAGAGCATTTTAACTTCCCGGTCCGCCGGTTCGGCCGGACTCCGGGAAGGGACAGTTTCGTTTCGATGCCCGAATTTTGGGGAGCATCAATTGACCAACATTCTCCTGGCGGTTGGAATCGGTGTTCTCTTTGCGGTTCCGCTCAAAGCAATGAAGAAATCGGTCAGTCAGTTGAATCTGCCCGCCGGTCGCGGTGAAGTTCGGCGGCTGGGCAGGCACATCCTGATTGATGACAGTTATAATGCGAACCCCGGTTCGATGGCAGCATCCCTCCTGCGGATATCGTCATTGAAGCGGCGATTGAAGTCCCGCTTGGGCGCCTTGCCGTCAGTGGTCCTGGTTCTGGGAGATATGCTGGAACTTGGATCGTCCGCGCGTTTCTATCATCATCAATTGGGTAAGCAGATCCAGGCGTCGGCCCCCCGGCGGGTTCTGTATATCGGAGTCCATTCGGACTGGGTCAAGCGGGGCTTCGTCCGCGCCGGAGGAAAGGCAAAGAATTACATCCACTCCGCATCGATCGAAGAGGGATTGATTTGGTTGAACCAATGGGTCCGAGCCGACGGGCGGTTGCTGATACTGATCAAGGCATCACATCGGTTGAATTTTCAGAAAATAGTCTCGGAGTTGATAAACCGTAGTGTGTCAAAATTGAATGCGATCAGTCAATGATTTGACTTGACAATCCTTTTCCTATTTTTTTTACCTATTGGCAATTATCTATAAATAAGAAGATTAGACAGATTTTTACTGATATACCTAGTATTTGAATAGAAATTGCATATAGGATGTCAGACAAGACTAAAAGAGGAGGTTTCTGATGCATAAAAAGCAAAAAGGATTTACGCTGATTGAGCTTCTGGTCGTTATCACGATCATTGGAATTCTGGCTGCGGCAGCCATTCCTAAGTTGATGAAGGCTATGGACAAGGCCCGCGTGGGACGCTGTCAGGCGGACACCGCAGCGGTGAAATCCGCCGTTCAAATGTACAACATGGACTTGGGTTATGTCCCGAGTGCAGTGGCTGGCCTGACGACCACCTATTTGGATAACCTTCCGGAAGGTGGACTGACCGATCTCAATTACGTAACCATGGCCAGTAGCGGTACCAATTACACCATCACCTGTCCGGCTAAGGCCAGTTGTTGGACGAAGTTCGAGAGTACGAAAGGTTTGGTTGAAACGGCCGGGACGGACTGCCCGTAAGCTTCGCCTTTACCTTTTTTTGATGGAGGGGTGAACAGCAGCGAAGTAAAAAACGACGGGCCGCGTTCAGGGTAGGGCCGTGGCCTCGTTTGTCTTGACGGTTGTTTTCTTTTTGTTGCTTGTTTTCTCAGAAGTCACCAGCGGATGGAAGTTGTTCGAATGCTGGTGGAGTGGGGGCGCCGCGCTGTGCGGCGCTCTTTTGCTTCAGGATAGGCCCCTCCGGGTCCATGTTCTGGCCATTTTTCTGGCGCCGCTGGTCGTCGTATATGGGATGACGTTTGAATGGACTCAAGCTTGTCTTCAATTGGGAACATGGATATGGATCTTTTTTTTCCTCGCCCTCTTCATCCCGACCTGCTGCACGGAAGAACAAACAGTCGAAACGCTGATGAGAACCATCCAGTATTGCGGTGTGGCGCTCAGCGGTCTTTATCTTGTCCAGCCCCTTCTGGATCTTCCCATCCGCGGATTCGGTCATCCCCGAAGCGCGGAGGCTCAGATCGTGCTTGGCGCGATGGCAGTGACGATGACTCGCCGGCATTTGGCCGCCGAGCCCATCGCCCGGGCGGTTTATTCCGGTGTTTCGATTCTGTTGCTGGCCGGGATATATTTCAACGGCAGTCGATCCGCACTTGTGGGATTAGGACTTGTCCTTTTCATGCACTGGATCCTTTTTCGCCGTTCCGTTAAACTCGCGCTGGCCGTCGCCTTGATTGCCCTGATGGCCGCGGGCGCGTTGACTCTCGGGCGCATGGAGGTAAATCCCCACGCCGAACTGCGGCCAAAAATATATTTTCTGGCGGCCGGGATTTTTTCGGAATTTCCTGGCGGCGCGGGTCCCGGTCGATTTTTACTGGCGTCGTTTTCTCGAAGTTTCCCCGTTCCGGATCCGGAATCTATTTCGATGTATGCCAGAGTCAATGATCATGCCCATAACATTGTATTTCAGTGGGCCGCGGAACTTGGCATTCTCGGGATGGCGACCATCCTCGCATTTCTCCTGAGCGCCATCTGCATGCTCTCGGGCATGGCACGGATGTCTGAGACAAGCTGGCCTCGGCGTGCCGGCGTTCTCTGGGCTCCGGCGTTTCTCTTCGAGCTGATGATCGGCATCACGGAACGCCTGTCCTTTATTCGCTGGATGGCTCTGGTCGGGCTGTTCTCCCTCACGATCCGGTATTCGATCCCTCTGATGCCGAAGACCACATCACCGGTTCGATTGGCATGGATGATTCTTTCGATCGCCTGTCTGTGGTTGGGCATCCATGATCTTTTTGCTCGCCAGTCTCTATGGATCGGCCTCGCGCAGGAGCGGCAGGGGAACAGGGTGGAAGCCCTGGAAGCCTATGAGGAAGCCCATCGAGGGAGGACCTGGGACGTTCAGCCCTTGCTATCCGCGGCACAGCTGTCTCTGGAAATGAAGGATCCGGAGCGGGCGCATGGCTTTATTGAGCGCGCCTTGAAACTCGCCGACGACCCCGGAACGGCGATGTATTATGGGGCATACTTTTACTCCCAGTCGATGAATAAAGGAGATCCGGACACAGGGTTCCCGCGCCTCGATCCGGACGGCGGAGTTCTATTTCAGAAAAGTCGATTTCTCATGTTCGCCTTGAATCAGTTGCAACCGGCGGAGATACCGAGCTACCTGGATGGGATTCGCTGGTCCCGAACAGCGGCTGAGGAGAAGTGGCGGTACAGCCAGGCCATTTATTTTGAGCCGAGGGCCGTCAGAGCTTACGAGTTCCTCGCTGCGCTGGAGGTATCAGCCGGAAACGGGACACGGGCGGACCACTACAGGGATCTGGCGGGACTGCTTCGAAACCAGTACAAGCCCAGGATCGACCGTGCCCGGGTGGACTATTCCCTTTGGAATCGGAATGTCTGGCGGTATGATATTCGGTTAATTGACAGCGTTTCTCCCCTGTAACATACTTTTTTCATGTTTGGCCGAAATCTGTCCCTATCGCTGATTGTCCCATTGGTCGCCCTGGTTTTTTTTCTGATGTGCGCCGTTTCGATGGATCACTATGTCAAGGCCCGTATGCCTGACCTGCGATTCGTCTCGGCCGGTCTGATCGGTCTGATTGTCGCCTGGACGCCGGTTTCCATCTATTTTCGAATCCGCAGGCGGATTCTGACTCCCCTGCGTGACCTTCGTCAGAAACTTCTTCGGGCCGAAAAGGACCGGTTTGAACCCATGCCGCAGTCTCCGATCAGAGACGAAATAGGAGAAGTGATCAGCGGATACAATCACATGATTTCAACGGTATTGACGGAGCGGGCGGAAAAAACCCGTTTCCAGCAGGAGCATGCCCTGCAGTCTCAATTGGCGGCGCTGGGTCTGCAGGCGGACGGTCTTGTCCATGAACTGGCCTCACCCCTGTCCTCCCTGGCCACATTGGCCAAACTGGCGTCCGAAGGAGATTCGGAGGCCGGTGACATGCTGGTGACCCAATCCCGTCAATTAACGGCGCGTCTTAAGAAGTTCATGTCGTTCTTCAAGGAGCGGCGCGTGGAGGTCAGGCCGGTTGAATTGGATCGGCTAATACCGAAATGGGTTCAGTTAAACGGCCGGCCGCCGATCGCGTTTGATTTTTTCGCCGAGCCGGAGGGGATCGAGATTTTATCCGATGAAATTCTGCTGACGGAAATATTCGACAACCTCTTTCAAAACGCCGTTCGGCACGCGCGCTCAAAAGTTTCTGTGAGACTGGCGAAATCGGATCAGTGGGTACATGTGGATGTCATGGATGACGGTCCCGGAATAGCGCCCCAATCCGTCGAAAAGATATTTCGGCCGTTTTTTACAACCTCGGCCGATGGCCATGGCTTGGGCTTGTTTATTTCGAAGCTCTGGGCTCAGACCTTGGGAGGGCAGTTGGAACTGGTGACTGCCCGGCACCCCCAGCTGGGCGGATGCGTTTTTCGTCTGGTCCTGCCCGCGCGGGAATGACGAATCCGGCCTAAAGTTTTTGTATGTCAATGGCGTCCCGGAATTCCTGAGGGACCTCAACCCCCTCCACCTCGAACGCTTTGATGCGAGTTTCCAGTTCTTGAATCTTCTTGGTCCTGAGATTGTTGTCCTTAAACACATGTTTTTCGAATGCCGGGAACTTGGTCAGATTCTCCCGCATCCGTTTTGAAAAAGGACAGAATTTAAATAGAATTCCCCGCGCGATATTATTCAGTTTTTGGATGCCCTCCTTCTCAAAGATCAGCCAGTCCTTGTAATTGGCCGAGAATTTGCTGGCGATGTCCGGATACTTGTCAAACTGCTCTTTGCATTTCAATTTTTCCTCCTCTGTCAGCTCTGAATTCTTTTTATAGAAACTGACATAATCAAAATACGCTCCGGTTAAACCGCCCTCGGTGGGATTGGCCCAGTTGTAGCCGGCGATGGACCGGCACAGATTCCACCGGAACTTCGCAAACACATCCATTAAAATCTCCTTTAAATCGCCCTGAAGCAGGGTCGGCAGGACAATCCTTGCCCGCGTCTCCTTGCTTCGCCCATCCAGCTCCTGCCAGCAGATGGCCTGCGACCCGGAAGAGGGCAGCAGAATAAAATTGGGCCGGATTTCCTTGTCGATAAAGTACGCCTTGTCGGCGACGACCACTTTGACTTCGCGCATAAAAACGCGGTAATCCAGTTTGATCAGATCATTCACCGCCGCCGCTATCTTTTCTTTTGTCACAAATTTCTTTTCCAGCCCGCTTCCGCAAAAATCCTTTGAGAGAATCGGGAAATTGTATGCGGGCCCGCCCGCGGTCATCCGGACGGCGCTTTTCAGCATATGATCCACTTCATAAGCCACAAGCCCAAATTCCGGGTCCTCCGTATACGTCTTCACGTCATCCTCCCCCCGCTTGACGACCTCCTGGAAGGTCTCACCCAATTCCGTGCTGCTGGGACCCTCCTTCCCCTCATAGATCTTTCGCAGCCATTCATCCGCGTAATGGATCGCATAATCGTCACAGACCTGAGTGAACGGTTGGTGTGCCAGACCTTCGACGTCATCCGGCTCGACGAGGGTCTCATCCAGCATCCCGTACCTGAGCAGGAGCCTGGCCTCTGCCGGGAATTCGTCCGGCTTCTCAAAAAAGGTACGCAGGACAGTCCGGTAAAAATTCCAATAGGCCTTCGAGAGTTCCGTTTTGACCTTTCGGCCGTCGCCATGGATATCCAGTTTGTCCTCCAGCTTCTTGAAGGCCTCAACGGAACCGGGCAGTTTCGTTTTGAGATCATCCGCCGCAAACCGTGTGACAAAAAGCTGCAGGATGTCTTTAACCTTCGGTTCCGCCTTCCCCGCCGATGCCGCTTCACGCGCGGCGGCTTCCCTCTCGGCTTTCTTCCGGTCCTCCTCCTCCTTCTTTTCCATGTCCGAAACAATCTTGCGGAAGCTGCCTGACAGTTTCGGCGGCGAAATGCCCCATAGATCGATGTATTGCGATACGGAGGGCCGGGCCAGGCGGCAGATGGAATGGAGAAGTTCGTCAAGGTGGGTCTTGAGCGTCGCCAAATCTCCCTTGGGTGAAACCGCCTCAGTCAACGCGATCAGATCCGCGAGAATGCTGTCCGATTTCCCGATGAATCGTCCCAGCGCATCATCAACGGCTTCCTTGTGGGACAGAAAAAGCGCGTTAGCCGCCGGCAGTTTTGAAGCGAGGCGTTCGGCGATGAAGACGATCAGTGACGGGTCCAGTTCCACCAGGGCGTGGAAATGGCCTTCGACGTTGGCGAGAAGTTTCCTGAAAAAGTCCGCCTCCTTTATTTCCGCGACCCGGACCGTTTTGGCGCCGTACTTGACGTCCAGAGCCTCGGAGTGGTCCTTTTCCAGAATCGCGGGTCCGATCTTTTTGGGCAGGAGCTGTTTTCGGGAGAGGAGTTGATATATTTTCTGTCCGTGTTGAAAAGCCTTGGAGTTTTTTTCATCGAATTTGATGCCGGAAAAAAAGGTTTGCTTTTCAAGCGCCTCGGCCGCATGAAAGGCGAGGATGAGGCAGGAATTGTCGTAGAGTCTCTGAAGGGTTTTCAATAGCCGGTTGGCCTCTGAAATTCCCTGGAGCGATACGGTGTATCGCTTGAGGAGATTCTTGCAGAAGTCGTGGCCAAGTTTGGGCTGTTTGGCGAGCATGGTCTGGAATGCGCCGTCGACGGCGGAAAACTTTGTGACCTGGGCGTTTTCAAGAACACGGATTGTGGCTGTTCGAGGCAGCCGCAGGAGGAAAGCCAGTTCGCCAACGGGTCCCGGCTCC
>CAZHRJ010000101.1:0-11478 GCA_964534765.1 uncultured bacterium | reverse complement strand
GAGGCCGAAAAGGTGCGCACGGACGGGCTGGTGCTGGAATATATGCAGGAGGGCGACCGGCATCTGGAGGAGGGCCGGGGAGTGGACGCGCTCATGTCGTTCCGGCAGGCGTTGGATCTTCAGCCGAACAATCCGTCAATCCAGGCACGGCTCGACTCGGTCCAGAAACTCGTCGGCGACAAGATCACTGAATGGATGCGCGAGGGCAACCGGGCGATCACGGACAAACGGCTGGACGACGCAGACGCCTATTTCCAGGCCGTTCTCGGTGTGGAACCGGAAA
Source organism: uncultured bacterium (assembly GCA_964534765.1). Taxonomy (GTDB): domain Bacteria; phylum Lindowbacteria; class 2-12-FULL-62-27; order 2-12-FULL-62-27; family 2-12-FULL-62-27; genus CAZHRJ01. The sequence goes on along the minus strand of CAZHRJ010000101.1, from coordinate 11,195 downwards.
ACCTGGAGGCGGCGGAAGGCATGGTTCGCGTGACGGCGGAGCGGGAGGCGCAGCTGATGGCGGCGGCGGCGAAAGTTGACCGGATGCGGCCGGTGGAGAAAGAGGTTCAGGCCCAGAAGGAAGTCAAAAAACGCGATAAGGCGGAACAGGTCAGGCAAATTCTCAGTCAGGCCGCGGAATACCGGAAAAAAGCGGAATCCGCCCGCTCACAGAATCGGGCCGACCTTGTATCCAGCCGGCTCAAACGCGCAGCCGAACTTTACCGTGAGGCACTCAAGATCGATCCAGCCCAGGTCGAGGCCCAGCGGGCGCTCACCGAGCTGAACGCGGAACTGTCGAAGACGAAGAAGCAGACGAGAGAGATTTCAACGGTGGATGTGCAGAAATATCTCTACTCCGGCATGGGTCATTACCGGTCCGGCCGGCTTAAGGAAGCGATCGCCGACTGGAACCGCGTCCTCGCCATGGATCCGGGCAATACCCGCGCCAAAGAGTACATCCGCCGCGCCGAAAAGAAACTCGAACTGGTTGGCGATTGACCGCCTTGGCCGTCTAGCCCAGCCGATCTCCCATGCGATTGCCTCTCAGGACCAAATTCAGTTCGCTGGTGTTGGTCATCATCCTCATCATGATGTCCGCCATCTGGATTCTCACGATCAATCAGCAGTCGGAAATGGAGCAGGCGATCGGCGAGCAGCAGCGGTTGACCATGCAGAACGAATTGATGAAGCGCGCTGGAAACATTTTCTCTTTTCTGGCCGCCAACAGCGAGGCCCTGGCCATCGGCGACTACCTCACGGTGGATGCGTTTGTGCGCGATATTCTCACCAGCAAGGATATTTCGTTCGTGCAGATCGTCAAAGACGGCCGGGTCGTTGTGCCCATTCGGGTGACGGGTGATGAAACCTCCGCGCTTAAACTCCCCATGGGCGTTTTGCCGGCCGGCGAGTCGGTGCGATTTGACCTTGTTGAGATCGATCCCGGCGAACCGCTCCTGGTCGCCTCCGGGCCGATTATTGACAAAAGCATCAACGTCCGCGTCGCCGACGTCTATGTCGGCATTTCGCGCAAGCCCGTCCAGGAGGCAATTCTGTCGGCCTATGGCCAGATCAAATTCTTCGGCCGCACCGCGCGCGCCAACATCACCTACGCAACCGGTGTTTTTGCCGTCCTCGGCGTCATCGCATCCATCCTCCTCGTCACGTATGTCGTCAGGCCCATCAAGGTTCTGGCCGAAGGCGCGAAGATCATCGGCCGCGGTAATCTGGACCATCAGGTTCTGGTCCGGACCAACGACGAAGTCGGAGACCTCGCGCAGACGTTCAACCGGATGACTCAGAATCTTAAAGACGACCGCGCGCAGCTCGTCGAAAAGGAAAAACTCGATCAGGAACTCAAAATCGCCACTCAGATCCAGCAGACCCTTCTGCCCAAACTCCTTCCGCAGGTGCCCGGATACCAGTTTGGCGCCATTTACACGGCCGCGCGGGAAGTGGGCGGGGATTACTATGATTTCCTGCAATTCAACGCCAACGGCCATACCCGGATCGGCATCGTCGTCGCGGACGTCTCCGGCAAGGGCGTTCCGGGAGCTTTTTTGATGGCCGTCACGCGCAGCATTCTACGGGCCAACGCGTCCAGAACCAATGATCCGGAAAACGTTTTGAAATCAACCAACGCCATTCTTCAGCCCGACATCAAGAAGGGAATGTTTGTCAGCATGTTTTACGGTCTCCTGGACATCGAGAGCGGGCAATTGGAATTCGGCAGCGCCGGGCATCTGCCGACACTGGTTTACAAATCATCCTCGAATGAGATTCAATCCATTCGCTGTAAGGGCATGGCGCTTGGGTTGGGAAATATGCGGATCTTTGATCAATTGCTGGAGACCCGGCGGGTCGTTCTGGACCCGGGAGATGTTCTGTTTCAGTTCACGGACGGCGTCACTGACGCCGTCAACGCCGCCGGTGAGCGGTTCGGAACACGCCGGTTGATCGACGCGGTCCGGCAGCACAGCGGTTTGCAGCCGCAAAAATTCGTGGACAGGATTCTGGAGCAGGTGATTACCTTTACGTCCGGCTCTCCCCAATTTGACGACATCACGATGGTGGCCGTGAAACGCAGTCCGCGAGAAAGTGGAGGATAAGAAATGGATTTCAAAGTCAAGGCCGCGCCGGCTGAATGGGACCCGTCAATCACCACCGTCTCACCCCAGGGTTCCATCGATGCCCTGACCGCGTCTTACTTCGAAAAGGAACTCCTGGCGCTGGCCGCCAAAGGCAGGCGGAAAATCCTGGTGGACTGCGCTCAGGTTGATTTCATATCCAGCGCGGGGATTGGCGTGTTGATGGTCGTATTCGGGGAAGTTGAAAAGGACGGATTTTTAAAGGTGATGAACCTCTCCGATGAGGTCCATGAATCGTTCGATCTACTGGGCGTGCCCGAGGTCATGGCGATTTACAAAAATGAAAAGGAAGCGCGTAAGGCCCTTGCCTAGAGCCAGAGCGGTGACCCGACCCCGGCGCCTCCGGCCGGCCCGGCGCGGCGTCGCGCGCGGGAAAAAGGCGGTCAGGAGAACAGCCTCATCCTCCTTTGAGCTGAGGGCCGGCCTGGTCAGTCTCCGGGAGATTCGGCGGGTGATCGAGTCTCAGGCGAGGTCTCTGGGAATCGGCCGGGCCAGAATTTACGGAACCATTCTCGCCGTGGAGGAGGCCTGTTCCAACGTCATCCGGCATGCCTATGCGGACGGCGCGCGGCCCGGGGGCAGGCAGAGGCGGCTTAAGCCCCTGGCGGTTTCTGTCGAGACGTCGGCTGGCCGCGTGGAGATTTTGATCAGGGATGTGGGTCGCGCGTTTGATTTCGAGCGGTATCCGGCGTCGGCCATCGCGGATCTGGCATTGAAAAAAAGGCTGCGCGGAGGATATGGAATTCATCTGATTAAATCCCTGGTTGATCGATATGAATATATCCGCAGCGAAAACGGGGAGAATCACCTCCGGCTGGTCAAATACCTCGATTGACCATGGCTTCCAAACTCGATCTCTTCGATCTGCGGACCCTCTATGACATCGCAGTCCGATTCAAGGGTAGTACCGATCTTCAGGGACTCTTCAACATCTACCTTCTCACTCTCATGGGCCGGCTCCGGTTGAGCCGCGCCGCGGTCTATGTGTCCGGCCAGCCGGCGGACCGGTACAGGCGGTTCCTGTCGAAGGGGAAGGGTTTGGCCGGGGCCATTCCGGAGTGGATCGAGCTGCCCGTGGGGTCGATCCAGCGGGGCTGGGTTCGACTGGATGCGGACCTGCGGCTGGATGGGAGTGGGACATTCGCCCGTCTGGGATTCTCCATCGCATGGAATATCGGGGAAAGCCGTCGTCCGGACAAAACCGGCGCCCTCCTGTTTGTCGGATCGGACGCACATATTGTCCTGTCGCGCGCCGATGGGGAGTTTGTTGAGAGTTTAAACAAGCAAATGATTGAGATCATCGATCGCCTGGACAGTTTTTCTCAGGCCGATGACGCCGGCGACTTTGACTGGAATCGCACGCTCGAAAGCCGTCTGCGGGCGCGCATGGCGGATCAGCCGGCCTTTCCGAGGGAAAATCTGATTGGCCGGGTCATCTTCCGGCCGTCGGCGAAAATCGGCGGGGACTTCTATGAGATATTCCCGTTCGAGGACGGCCAATTGGGAGTTGCGCTGGTGGACATCGTGGGACACGGAATTCCCGCCGCCCTATGGACTCAGGCCGTGCGGGAGCATCTGAGGCGGGAAGTCCGCGAGGATCTGGCGCCGGCCGATCTTCTGGAAAAACTAAACGCCGCCTTCTTGAGCGACCAGAAGGGTGAATTCCCGGTTTCGATGTGTTACGCCCTCTTTGACCCGGCGCAAAACACGGTGACCTACTCATCCGCCGGCATGGATTATCCGCTTCTCTATCGGCGTCGGCCCGGCAAATGGTTTGATCTGCCCGCCGGAGGCTTGTTTCTCGGATGTCTTCCGGACCAGCGATTTTCGCAGGAGACCCTCTATTGGAACGAAGGCGATCTGATCCTGCTGTATACGGACGGTCTTCAGCAGGCCATATCCGGCGGCTGGAAGGAGAAGTCCCGGGAGTTCCTCGATCACCCGGATCTGAATTCCAGGGAACTCGCCGATCGACTGAATCAGTCCCTTCTTCAAACCGCCGACTCGGTGTCACCGATGGAGGACGACCTCACCGCCATCCTGCTGACGCCGACTGGCTCTAATCCGGACAGCGCCTTTGTTTATCGCAGCCGTCTCCAGTTGCCATCCGATGTGCGCCATCTGCCCGCTCTTCGAACGTTCGTCAACAATCTCCTTCAGAGCCGGCCGAATATGGCGTCGAAAGATTCCTTCGCCATCCGATTCACCACCGAGGACGCGGTACTCAACGCCATTCAGCATGGATATCGCGGGTCGACGGAGGGGCGGGTTGAGATTGAGTCCATTGTCCAATCCGATGAGGTGATCATCGAAGTTGTCGATAAGGGATGCGGGTTCCAGTTCCGGCCGGACACCGTTCCCGGTTTCTTTTCTGAGAGTGAATGCTACCGGTCAAATGGCCGGGGGCTTTACATGATGTTCCAGCTCATGGACCGAGTCGAGATGGACGCTCGGCCCGGTTCCGGCACGAGGGTCCGGATGACCAAACAACTCGGCCCGTCGACGGCCCGGCCGCGGGGTATCTGATCCCGTGATCGGATTTGACTTTAGAGAATTGAACGACGTCACGGGAATCCTGTGTGTCCGTGTCGATGTCCGGCCGGAAAACATTGAAAGTTATCGAAAACGTCTGTATGAAATCAGCGAACGAAAAAACTATGCGCTCCTGATCGACATGACCGGAGTCGAACATCTCTCGTCCTGGGCCATCGGCGTCACCGCGCTGGCCACTCAGAAAATCCGCCAAAACGGCGGCGACTTGAAAATCTACGGCGCCGGCGAAAACCTCCAGCGCATCCTCAAATTCTCGCGGCTGGATATGATCATCCAATCGACCTCCGAGTCCCTGCCCCCGAATCTCGTCCTGCCTTAGTTTATCCCACGGCTATCTGACGCGAAAGTCCGAATCCGCTCCAGATAGGTCGCCGTGCCGACCATATGGCAGTCATTGTGGCCGCCGCCCTCCACTGAAAAAAAGGTCTTGGGCTCGCTCGCCTTCTCAAACAGGTCCTGGCCCATTCGGTACGGGATGACCTCGTCCTGCGTCCCGTGGATGGCCAGCAGGGGACAGCGCCGCCGGGCAAGATAGGAAACCGTATCCAGTTTGACATGGAGAAACAGGAGTGGGATTCTGATCGGCGCAAACAGAATCTCCGCCATCTCCCGCGCGGACGAAAATGTGCCCTCCAGTATCAGTCCTCGGATCGGCCGGCCCCGGGCGGTGTGGGCCGCGATCACGCCGCCGAGGGATCGGCCAAAGAACACAATCTCGCCCGGATCGACCCCGATCCGGGTGGTCAGCTCCTCGTAGGCGGCGTCCCCATCCATCAGGATGCCCTCCTCCGACGGTTTCCCCTCGCTCTCTCCGTAGCCGCGGTAATCGAACACAAAAACTGAAAACCCCGCCTCATACAGGTACGTCAGGAATTGGATCCGGTCGCCGATGTTGCCGGCGTTGCCGTGGAAAAACTGCATCGTTGCGATCGGATGCGGATGCGGAATCCACCAGCCGGTCAACTGGTATCCGTCGTATGTCAAAAATCGTCGCCATTCATAGGTCAGGCCCACTTCGGCCGGCGTCTGGTTGATCTGCCGGACCGGAAAAAACAAAAGCCGCCGCTCATAGTAGACGATATAGAGTTTGAGCACCGCCAGCATTCCGGCGCACAGGACCAGCGCCTTGAGAAAAAAAATAATCATTGCCGGGCGGGATCTGTGGGAACTGGCTCACATCCCGGATGTGCCAGAGTAGATCCCCTTGAAATTCAGTTTCAACTCGTCGGGTTTGGAGGACGCCGACAGCGCGTCCTCTTCGGTCACCGTTCCGGCCTGGACGAGTTTCACGAGCGCCTGATTGAACGTCTGCATGCCGTCGGACTGCGCCGCCTGGACGGCTTCGGGCAGTTTCGCCGTCTGGCCCTCCATCAGCAATTTCCGGATGCGGGGCGTGGCGATCAGTATCTCGATCGCCGCGGCCCGGCCGTGCCCGTCGGCTTTGGGAATCAGGCGCTGGCAGAGGATCGCCTGCAGACCCAGCGACAGCTGCATTCGGACCTGCTGGATTTTGTCCGCCGGATAGAGATTGAGGATGCGTTCAACCGACTGGGCCGCGTCCTGTGTGTGGAGCGTGCCGAACACGAGATGGCCTGTTTCAGCCGCGGTCAGCGCGACGCTCACCGTCTCGATGTCCCGCATCTCGCCGATCAGGATGACATCGGGGTCCTGCCGCAGGACGTACTTCAATGCCGACGCAAACGCCGGCGTGTCGGTACCGACTTCGCGCTGATTGATCAAGCTCATCTTGTTCTGGTGCACGAATTCCACCGGATCCTCGATCGTCATGATGTGGTAGGCCTTGCTTGCATTGATGTAGTCGAGCATCGCCGCCAGCGTCGTTGACTTGCCGCTGCCGGTCGCGCCGGTCACCAGGATGAGTCCGTGGTCTGCCTCGCAGATTTGTTTCAGAACCGGGGGCAGGTTCAGGTCGTCGACGGAGGCGATTTTTGTTCCGATGGTTCGGAGGACCATGCCGATTTTCCCGCGTTGATAAAACAGGTTCGCGCGGAACCGCCCGATGCCGTCAATGGCGATGGCGGCGTCAAATTCATGCGTTTTTTCAAACGTCAGAAATCGCTCCGCGTCCTGCAGCACCTCCCGGGCCAGCCGCCGCGTGTCCTCGGGGCCGAGCGGCTCGACCGGAAACGTGACCAGGTCGCCGCGGATGCGTCCCCGCGGCGCATCCCCGGTTTGCACATGGAGATCGGACCCTTTGTTTTCGACCAGGATCTGGAGCAGGTACCCGATGGTGACATCTTTGGCTGGGATGAGATCCGGCATGGGATCAAACCTGGATGGGAATCGGGATCAGCGGGCTGCTAATCCTCGGAAAAGAGAAAATCGACACGCCGGTTGGCCTTCCGCAATTCCCGGTTGACGTTCTCCGTCCTCGGCTTGGATTTCCCCACGCCCGCCGTTGTTATCCGGGCCGGATTGATGCCGAATTTCTCGATCAACCGGCCGCGGACCGCCTCGGCTCTCTTGAGGGAAACAGACACATTATAGTCATCCGCGCCATAACCGTCCGCATGGCCTTCGAGCAGGAGTTTCCATTTCGGATAGATCTGGAGCAGCCGCGCGCCTTCGGCGATGGTCTCATCCGATTTTGAGTCCGGGGTGAGACGATTGACCTCAAAAGTGACCATCCCCGGCAGCCAGACTTTGGATGGATCCACGTCAGGGCATCCGTCCTGATCCCGATAGTCATTCGGGCTTTCCGGCTCATCCGGGCACTGATCCACCCGGTCCGGAATCCGGTCATCGTCACGGTCCGCCCTTTCCGCCGCCAGCAAACTGGCCTCCTCGGCGCGCCTCGCCGATTCGCGGCTGCTGACACAGGCGGACAGAAGCGCAATACCGCAGACACAGGCAACAACTGTTTTCACTTGCATGGATACCCTCCTCATTCCCTTCTCTCAGGCCCGCAACACTAGCATCCTTCGATGATCCGGCGCAAGCCGCGCCGCCCATCAGTCTTGCCGCCGCCGGATGTCTATGACAGGATGGGCCGAAACCCAGACAGGAGTGGAGAATGTCATGATCCACGGAGTACAGCCCATCCGGACCATGTCGGTTTCCCGGGGGCAGAAGCTGATCAAGGAAGGGAGTCCGTCGGCGGAAATTTTTTTCGTGTTGAATGGGTCCCTCCTTGTCCTCAAAGGCGATATCCTCATCGGCGAGGTCCAGGCGCCGAGTTTTACGGGTGAACTGGGGCCGCTTCTGGCCCGGCCGCGCAGCACCACGATGATCGCCCGCCAGGAGGCCGCGGTTGATGTCTATCTGGCCCAGGACCTCTTCAGCAAACTGACGCTCCAGAACGAATGGGGAAACAAATTTATCAATACCCTCATCCACCGACTGGGAATGACCAAGAAGCGCGTCGAGGATTACCAGCGCCTCACCATCGATCATTACGTCACACTCCTCGCCCATTTGATGGCCGACCACCGGGTCGCCGAGGAGGGGTTCGCGCCCGCGGACATCCGGCGCCTCCGGCAGGAATATGAGATTTCTCTGTCGGCCATGCTGACCCACAGGGATGTCCAGGACGACCATGCGACCATTTTCCGCCTGGCCCGGCAAAACGGTGTCGAGGAAAAATTCAAATCCCAGGTCTCCACCCGGTTTCGGTCCTTTGCGCCGCTGGATCTCAGCCCTTTTCGGGTTCCGCGTCTGGAGGCGGCGCTCAATTTCAGGGAGGCGGCAAAAAGTCTCGCGGAACAGATCGTCATTCTGACGAGATACCTCGCCGATTTCCAGACGATGGATATCGACCGGCTCGATTCTGAAATCCCCGTGATCGACAGCGTCCTGCCGTTTTCGAGTCGGGCGGACGTCCTCCACACCGCCGCGCGCGACCGTCTCAAGGATCGCATGGGCGATCTGGAAAAAGATCTCCATGCCATGGCCGAACGGCCCGACCGCGATAACCTCCCTCTGTCGAATCTGGCGAAACAGTTCGGGCTGGATCTGGTCTACCGGCAGCAGCTGCGTGAAAAATGGAAAGGGTTTGTGGCCTGACGTATGGACATGGCGGAACTCCTGCAGTACACCATTCAGTACGGCGCGTCCGACCTCCACGTCACCGTGGGCCAGCCGCCCATGTTGCGGATTTCGGGCAAGCTTCTGCCAAGCGGCTATGATCCGTTGACGGGGGACGACACCAAGTCCCTCATCTACAGCATTCTGACGGACGAGCAAAAAGCGAAATTCGAGGAGGACAAAGAGCTTGATTTTTCTATCGGGATTCCGAATGTCTCCCGCTTTCGGGTGAACGTCTTCATCCAGAAGGGTTCGGTGGCCGCGGTCATGCGGACCATCGGCAACAAGATCCCGACGGCCGAGGATCTGGGTCTGCCGGAGTCCATCTGCAATCTCGCCCGGCTGCCCCGCGGAATGGTGCTGGTGACCGGTCCCACGGGCAGCGGCAAGTCGACGACGCTTGCGTCGATGATCAATCTGGTTAACGAGGAGAAGGAGCATCACATCATCACGATCGAGGATCCCATCGAGGTGGTGCATCCGCACAAGCGGTGCACGGTGAACCAGCGCGAACTCGGCTCCGACACGCACTCGTTTGCGCGCGCGCTCAAGGGCATGATGCGGGAGGACCCGGACGTTGTGCTCGTGGGCGAAATGCGGGATCTGGAGACCATCGCGGCCGCGCTCACCATCGCGGAGACCGGGCACCTGCTCTTTTCAACCCTCCACACTCAGGACGCCGCGCAGACCGTCGATCGCATCATCGACGTCTTCCCGCCCTACCAGCAGGAACAAATCCGGATCATGGTCTCGACAGCCCTCAAGGGCGTGGTCTGCCAGGTTCTGGTCCCGCGGGCGGATGGGCAGGGCCGCGTGGCGGCGCGAGAGGTCATGATTGTGACCTCCGCGATCGCCGCCATTTTGCGTGAGGGGAAGACCCACCAGATATATTCGGCCATCCAGACCGGCGCTCAGCATGGAATGGTCACGATGGATCAGAGTCTGGCCAAGCTCGTCAAGGAGGGACTCGTCACACCGGAAGACGCGATGTCCAAGGCGTCGAACATCGCGGATTTCAAGCGGCTGGCGGGAATCGGTTGATGGAAGCCGCGCGACTGAAGAGGGTGCCGATTTTTTCAACCATCGAGCCCGCGGTCCTCGCCGATCTGGCGAACATTGTCGAGGAAAAGCAGTTCGCGGCCGACGGGGTGGTCTTCAATGAGGGCGAAACCGGCGACGCCATGTATGCCATCCTGGAGGGCGCGGTCAAAATCGTCAAGGTCATTGACCCTCAGAAAAATCTATCGAAAGATCTTGCCATCCTCTCCGCCGGCGATTTCTTCGGCGAAATGTCCCTCATCGACAAAAGCCCCCGATCGGCCTCCGTCGTGTCTCTGGGCCCGTCGGCGCTCGTTCGGATATCCAGCCAAGCCTTCCAGGATCTGCTCGGAAAAAACGCGATCACGGCCGCCAATCTGCTGTTCGGCATCATCCAGACCGTCAGCGGCCGTCTCCGGCAGACGAACTCGGAACTGGTGACGCTCTATGAAACAGGCAAGACGATCGGTGAAGCCAAGCAACTTCAGGACATCACCTCCGTCATCTTCCGCCGCCTCCTGCTGACCACCGGCGCTTCGTGCGGCATGCTGGTGTTGCGAAATGAGCTGGCGGGTGGGCTGGAAATCCGGGAATCAGATGGGTTCCCCGCCGGTCAGTCGGCGCTGCTCAAATTGGTCGAGGACAAAGGTCTTGTGAGCCGGGTCTTTCGGGACGGGGCGGCCACCTTGATTGTGGATGTGGAATCGGACGAGCGTTTTTCAAAAGACGATCTTGAGGGATACGAAACGCCGTCGATGATGCTGGTGCCGCTCCACGCCGAGGAAAAAGTCCTGGGTGTGCTGGTATTGGGGCACCAGGCCAAATCGAAGTTTACTCCCAACCATCTCAACCTGTGCATGGGCGTCGCTTCTCAGACGGCCCAGGCCATCTTAAATGCCCGGCACCGTGAAGAAGACGCCGCACGGTCAAAACTGCAAAGGCATTACATCAAGTTTTAAGCGGATTGTCCGACGACGAGCCTAACCGATGATATCAAGCACCTGGCCGAGACCTACTGACCGGTTGAAATGGTTCTGTGTTGCCATTGTTGAATTCGTGTTGGGCGGCTCCAGCGGCGCCGTGATCGGCGCCGGCTGGTCCGGCGGCGGTGGCGCTTGTGGCGAGGTTCGGTACTCCAGGATATGAAGACTGACATTCGCCATCGGCGTGGCGCTCCTTCCCGAAAAAAATAGGCGCGGAGAACACAGAGGCACTCGACTTTCTACTTCCGAACTTTCCTCTTCGTCTTCTTGATCTTTCCCTTCCGCTTTCTGACAACTCTTCTGCGTCTTCTATCCTACACCTTCAACCTAACGATTTTTCGCGCTTCCCCTGTGTCCTCCGCCTTAACGCAACCCCCATTATATGGCAAAAA
>CAZHRJ010000100.1:0-11505 GCA_964534765.1 uncultured bacterium | reverse complement strand
GCAAGATTTACCGCCCTCATGATCCCCACACCGCCTTGAGCCGCTGGTCCCTGCCACAGTTGAACCGATAGAATTTATACCGGAGCGGATTTTTCAGGTAGTAGTCCTGGTGATACTCCTCCGCGGAGTAGAATGTCCCCGCCGGAAGAATCTCCGTGGCGATCTTTCCCTTTTCCCTGATCTTTGACTTGATCGAATCGAGAGATTTGAGAGACATCTTTTTTTGTTCCTCGGCCGCGTAAAAAATAGCGGACGTATACTGATGACCCTTGTCGCAAAACTGGCCGACGCCGTCCAGAGGATCGACGTTCATCCAGAACACCGACAGCAACTGCTCAAACCCGATACGCGCCGGATCGTACGTGATCTCAATGGCCTCCCGATGGCCCGTGCCGCCTCCGGAGACCTCCTCGTAGCTGGGATTTATGCCGCGGCCGCCGGTATAACCAACACGGGTTTCGATGACACCCTTTTCAACCAGCGCGTCAAAGGGAGGCTCCATGCACCAGAAGCAACCACCGGCGAACACGGCCTTGGCCACCGCCGATCGGGCGTCCTGTTTTCCAAACTGACTTTCGAATTCAGCATACCCTTCCTGAGCCAGATTCTGCTTCGGGATGAACCGCAGTGCCGCGGAGTTCATGCAGTAACGAAGTCCCGTCGGGGCGGGGCCGTCGTCAAAAACGTGTCCCAAGTGGCTTTGCGCGAGGCGGCTGCGGATCTCCGTACGAACCGCGAAGAGTTTCCGGTCCTGGTGTTCCACGAGATTTTCCGCGACCAGCGGCCGCGTGAAACTGGGCCACCCGGTCTTGGAATCGTATTTGTCCTTTGAGGAAAACAGCGGCTCGCCCGAAACGACATCGACATAGATTCCCTCGCGTTTTTCGTTCCAGTACTCGTTGCTGAACGGCCGTTCCGTCCCCTCCTGCTGGGTCACCTCATACTGGATCGGCGTCAGCCGTTTTTTCAATTCTTCTTTCCCCGGTTTCTTGAACTCTTTCATGTTCCATCCCTCCGTTGGAATAGCACCACAAGCAAAAGCCATCAGAGCCAACCCCAACACCTTGCCCATCAGATAAGAGTCCCACGTTTTCATTTCAACCGCACCCCCTTGTCAATCGAAGTATAGCTTGGCGGAGCCCGATTGCACGAGAAAAGTTACGGCGAAAGTGAATTCTGCAAGGATCCGGGATGGACACGGCCGCGGGCGAGTTTGGCGAGCCCAAGTCTGCACATTCATGTTGGACATAGTCGTTGCCGAAAAGAGGTACAGAGACGTGATATTCTGGAGGTAAAGGGTGGATATATCCAGCATTGCCGGATTGGCCATCGCGCTTGTCAGTTTGCTGATAATGATGCACATGGAGGGACTCCACATTCTGGAGGTTCTCTGGGCCCCCTCCGCCTTTGTTATAATTTTCGGTGGGACCATCGGCGCGACTCTGCTCAACCACAAGACCGAGGAAGTGAAAAAATTCGGCGCGATGCTGTCAATCGCGTTCAAGGAGATCAAGTTCGAGCCGACCGAGCTGATCGAAGTGATCGTCAGTCTGGCTGAAAAGGCGCGCCGCGAGGGCGTCATCTCGCTGGAGGAAGACATCGAGCAGCTGGCGGATACATTTCTCAAAAACGGGCTCCAGTTGGTGGTTGACGGGACGGCGCCGGAGGTCACCAAGAGCATCATGGAAACTCAGTTGAACATCATCGAAGAGCGGCACAACCACTACATGGCCATCTGGACAACCGCGGGCGGATACGCGCCGACCATGGGCATCATCGGAACCGTGATGGGAACCGTTCACGTGCTGGGAGGAATCGAGGAATCGGGCGGAGACGTCGGCAAGCTGGCCGCCGGAATTGCGCTGGCGTTTCTGGCCACTTTTTTTGGAATTTTTTCCGCCAACGTCTTTTTTCTTCCAATCGGTGGCAAGTTAAAAGCGAAGCACGAGGCGGAGATGCTGTACCGGCAGATGACGATAGACGGAATACTTGCGATCGAGCACGGGGAGAATCCGGCGATTGTGAAAATCCGGCTCCTGGCCTATCTGCCGCCGGAGGAAGCGAAGAAAATAGAAAAGAAAGTCGACAAAGAAGGTTGAATTCGGGGCGACGCGCCCCTATACTATAGTCATCTATGAGCAGGAAAAAAGGGCACGGCGGCGGCGGACACGATGCGGCCGGTGGACTGCGATGGCTACTGACTTATGCCGACCTTATCACCCTGCTTCTCGTCTTTTTCATCGTCGTTGCCGCCATTTCGAAGCCGGATGTCAGCAAGATCGAATCCCTGGGAGCCGCGTTCTCGCGGATCTTCGGCGTATTCCCCGCCTCCAGCAAATCCCATCTCGTCGGGATGGGCGGCGGCAAGGGGCTCCTGCCCTATAACCGGCCGTCACAGGACATCAGCCTGAAACTGACCTCCCATCTCGACGCGGTCGGAACCAAGGGCATCAACATCGAAACCAAAAAAAAGAATCTCGTGATCCGGGTTTCGGGTCTGCTGATCTTCCCTCCGAACGACGACGTGCTTCTGCCGGAAGCCTCTGAGATACTGGACCGGGTGGGCAGTTTTCTGAATCTGATTCCCAACAAGTTCACCATTCAGGGCAACACGGACGCTGTTCCGGCCACCTCGTCAAAATTTCCGAGCAACTGGGAGCTGAGCAGTTCGCGATCCCTTGTGGTCGTGCATTACCTGATGGACCGGTTCAGGATCGATCCCGCCCGGGTGACCGTGTCCGGCCGCGCCGAACAGGATCCGCTGACGTTTGAACAGCTGGAAGGCGGGATCGAAGTCAACCGGCGAGTGGATATCAATATCGAACTGGAACAGTAGGGTCGGTAGACGGCGAAAAATCAGGACCTTTACCGCGGAGGCGCAGAGTTGACGCAAAGCTGACGCAGAGTTGATGGAAAGTTTGGTCGAGTAGACCGGACCGATTAGACAGCAGGCTCTAAAAAATCCCTCAACAAATTACAGGCGACACTGAGCCGGTAGGATGCGGTGGAACGAATGTCCGTGATGGGGTTTAATTCCTCCCGTACAGATTCGACAGCCCGGCGAGCCAGGCCGGGCGTCAGTTCCTGTCCCAACAGAACTTCCTCGGTTTTCCTGGCACGATAGGTTGTGGGCATGACGCTGGCGTAGACGAGCCGGACATGCTCGATCCGCCTGTCGGTTCCCAACTGCAGGACTCCGGCCAGCAGTACTTTGGAAATCGCCTGAAACTTGCGGGTGCCGACCTTGCGGTAATATTCCCGCGTCCCCGGATTCGGGATGGGGACCCGGATGGCTGTGATGAGTTCATCGGGCCGGCGGTCCATCTGTTTGTAGCCGCGATAAAAATCGGCCAGGGACACGCATCGGGTTGCCGCCGATGAGGCCAGATCGATCGAGGCGTCGTAGGCCATTAGGGCCGGCACGCCGTCGGCGGCGGGAGAGGCGTTCACGATATTGCCGGCCCAGGTGCCGCGGGACTGGATTTGAATGGCGCCGATTTCCCGGGCCGCGCGGGGCAGCATCGGGAGGATCCGCCGGATTTCCGGATGGCGGCGCGATTCAGCGTAGGTGGTCAGGGCGCTTAATCGAATCGAGCCGTTTACCCGTTCAATGGGGCTGTGAAGTTCCGGGACGGAATGGAGATTGAGGTAGACGCCTGATTTAAGGAGGCCGGCATTGAGGAGCACCATGAGGTCGGTTCCTCCAGCGATGGGGACCGGCGATGGGGAAGACCGCATCGCCACAAGGGCCTCCGTCAAGGACAACGGACTGATGACGTGGAAATCGGGAAGATGGGATCGCATGGTGAATTACTTTTTCATACCGACCATCGCGACGCGGACGGCCTCGAGGATCCTCGTATATCCGGTACAGCGGCACAAATTTCCCGCGAGGGCTTCCCGGGCATCTTCGGCTGAATCCGGATCATTCGCGTAAGCGACGGCCGCGAGGATCATACCGGGCGTGCAAATTCCGCATTGCGCGCCGCCTTCCTGGATAAAACAGGTTTGCATCGGATGGAGCCTGCCCTGATCGGCCAGACCCTCGATGGTGGTCACCGACTTATTCTGAGCCTGACAGGTCGGCACCATGCAGCTCATGACCGGTTCGTTGTCCATCACAACCGTGCAGGCCCCGCACTCGCCCTCGCCGCATCCCTCCTTTGTCCCGGTCAAACCGACATCCTCGCGGAGAGTATCCAGGAGTCGCTTGAGAGGATGGACCGTCCCGGTCCACGGCCGGCCGTTGATAGTAAAAGTCACCGATCCCGGATTTCGCGGGCAATCGGTCACGATAGGGCCTCGCAGATCGACTCCGGCAAAATGGGCAGGCGGGAGATAAACCGGCCGCCCAGCGCCGACGCGACAGCGGAAGCAATGGCCGGCGCCGGGCCATCCATCGGCAATTCACCGAGACCCTTGGCGCCATAAGGACCATTCGGATAGGGATGCTCATAAAAAAAGACGCGGATCGGCGGCGTATCGGCTGAAGTCGGGATGATGTAGTTGGTCAATTGATTGTTGACCATGACGCCTTTTTCCAAAACGACATTTTCGTAGAGCGCCCAGCCGATGGCCTGCGCGACGCCGCCTTCAATCTGGCCCATCGCGATCACCGGATGAATCACCCGGCCGACGTCCTGGACCGCCACAAAATCCTTCACCTCCACCATGTACGACGTGAGATCGACCTCAAGATCGCAGACATAGCAGGCCCAGGCATAAGCGGCATAGGCTTCCCCCCGATACGTCTGATCGTCCCAGTACACTCCAGCCGGCGGCTGATACCTGGCGTAGACTTTCAAATGGCCGTTGGCGTCCAGATATTTTTTTGCGGCCCGCTGAAATTCTTCCGGGGAGTAGCCGTTGTCCGGCAACGCGGTTGATTTCACCAGAATCTTCCGGAGGTCCGACGCGGCGCGGCGGAGCAGTTCGCCGACGACCATGCAGGTGCGTGAGGCGACGGTGGGCCCGCTGTTGGGGACGATGGCCGTATCAGGCGTGGCGACCTCCACCTCGTCAAACGGGATGCGCAGTTCTTCCGCGACAATCTGGCTGTGAGTGGTGAACGATCCCTGGCCGATTTCCGTGTTCGCGGAAAGAATCCGCACGCCGCCGGCCGGCGTCAGCTCCAATCCGGCCTTTGAGTCCAGAAAAACTTCGCCACTGCCTGTGAATCCGGCGCCGTGGAAGAAGAGAGAAAGACCGATTCCCTTTTTGATTTTGGAATCGGTCTGATTGTGCCGGCGAAAGTCGCGCCGTTTTTCCAGATAGCGCGATTCATCCATCGCCTTTCGAAGGACGCCATCCAGACCCGGATCGTCCTTCATGATCTGCCCTGTCGGCATGCGGTCGCCTTTGTGAAGAATATTTTTCAATCGAAGCTCGTGGGGTTCCATTCCCAGCCGATTCGCGGCGCGGTCAAGATGGAGTTCGAGAGGGAAAATCGTCTGCGGCGCGCCGAATCCGCGGAACGCGCCGTATGGCGGGGAATTGGTGAATACGGCCCTGGTGTCAACGGCCACATGATCGCACCGGTAAGGCCCGAAGGCGTGCAGGGTGCCGCGGGAGAGAACAACGGCCGAGAGAGTCGCATAAGCGCCGCCGTCCATAGTGGCGTCGACTTTCAAGGCTAGGAGTTTTCCATCCCGGCTGAATGCGGTTTTGACGCGGGTCCTGCAGGGATGGCGTTTGGTCGTGGCCCACAAGTCCTCCAGCCGATCATAAATCATCCGGACCGGCCGGCCGCCCGATTTCCAGGACAAGAGAGCCGCATGACCGGCCGGCAGGGTCGGGTATTCCTCCTTGCCGCCGAATCCGCCGCCGGTGACGGCATAGATGACCCGCACTTTGTCCTCGGGCAAATCGAACAACGGTTTCAGTCCCTTCTGAACATAGTACGGACATTGCATGGACCCCCAGATGGTGACGCCCTTATCGGGCGAGGCGACCGCGATGACGCCCTGCGGCTCGATATAGAGCTGTTCCTGCGGCCCCGTCCAGTAGTCACCCTCAACAATGACCTCCGCCGACGGCCAGACCGCCTCTGGATCCCCGCACCGGATATGAAATTCTTTGAAGATATTATTGTCCTTCCACTGGATATTTTTTCCGGAAAGACTTTCCTCAATGGTGAGGATGGCCGGCAGTTCTTCATACTCCACCCGGACAAAACTCAGCGCTTTTTCCACCAGCCCCCTGTCGGCGTGCGCGATCAACGCCATCGGTTCGGCCATGTGTTTGATTTCCCGGTCGGCCAGGAAGGGTTGATCGAGTTCGATCAGGGTGACGATATTTTTTCCCGGTATGTCTTTGGGTGTAACGATGACAAATTCATCCCAAGGGACACCTGGCTCGAAGGAGATTCGCCGAATGAGGCCCCGGGGAATGGTCGATCGGATGGTTTTTCCGTAGAGACAGTTGTCGAATATGAGGTCATCGACATACTGAGCGGCGCCGGTGACCTTCGAGACCGATTCCTTGCGGGGAAGACTTCGTCCGACGGATTTGGGAGTGGATGTTTCGATACCGCGGACCATTAAAAAATCAGCCGGCTTTTTCCTCGCGGTCCGCCAAAGACTCCCGCATGTGCGCGCCGCCGCGGCCGGATTTCAGTTTGGCCAGTTCGGCGTGGATGGACAGTGCGATATTTTCAACGGTTTCGTCTCCCAGATCCAGGCCGATCGGGGCGAAGACGCGCGGATCAGACTGGGGTTTCACCCCGCGTTTATTGAGATGCCCAAACAGCGTCCTGATCTTGGTTTTGCTCCCGATCACGCCTACATAGGCCGCCGGCGTTCGCATGGCCTTTTCGAGGCAAATCTCGTCGTGGGTATGGCAGCGGGTGACGATCACCACGTAATCCCGGGCCGTGATGGCGAGTTTGTCAAAGACGAAATCATAGGACTCACAGACAACGGTGGCGCATGGATAGAGTTTGGGGTCGGCGTATTCCGGCCGGTCGTCGATCAGAACGGCGGGCATTCCTAGAAATTCCGCCAGTCGCGCCGTCGCTCGGCCTACATGGCCGGCGCCGAACACAAACAGAGTCGACGCAGGCGGGTAAACCTCGATAAAAAAACTCATCTTGCCGCCGCAGTACATGCCTGTTTCAGACATCACCAGCCGATAGTCGGCGAGACGGGGCTTCTCCTCTTTCAGGGCTTCGATTGCCTCCTTCTTGACGAAAGCCTCCACCGGGCCGCCGCCGACCGTTCCCGAAACAACGCCATCCGGATAGACCAGCATTTTGGCTCCCGGCCCCTGGGGAGTGGACAAGTCGGATGCGATGACGGTCGCCACCGCCACGCCGGCGCCGCGCTTTAAGCACTCCGCCAATTCTTCCTGAAGTTTTTCCTGGCTGTTCACGACCGGAGTATAGCGCACAACGCGGGCAAAATCCAGAATTAGCGGACGGACTGTGGTAGAGTGTGGGTATGTCGGTGATCGATCTCGAATCGGGGTTGGCTCGGGCGGCGGTCGACCCCCGGAAGGGTCTGGCTGTCACCCGGTTTTCAGTCGGGTCGCGGGAAATTCTGCTGCCGGATGGAATTCACCAGGTCGGCGGCAAGCCCAAACGCCGGGGCGGGATTCCCATCCTTTTTCCGCAGGCCGGATCGGCCGGCGCTCAACCCGCGGGGTTTTCCCTGGTCCAGCACGGGTTTGCCCGAGACCGGGCATGGGAAACCGTTCGAGTCTCACGGAATCCGGCGACGGCGGAATTTCATCTCGCAAGCACGTCCGAAACCCGATCCATCTTCCCCATGGATTTTGACTTGACCGTCCTCATTGAGCTTGAACCTTCCGCTATTGTCTACCGGATGCGGATCCGGAATCTTTCGAAAAATCCTCTATGGACAGCGCCGGGTCTGCATCCCTATTTTATGATTCCGGCGAGCGGCCGGAACCGAATGGAGACGACTGTGGCCGGGTTTGACCTGTCGACCTATCGACTGGATGAATCGCTGATATTACCGATCCAGCGGGTGGATCTGGAAATAGCGGATGCCGGCCGGGTGTCGATGATACCCATGGGAGGATTTCTTCGGCCGCAGGGCAAACTGGTGATCTGGTCGGACCGTGAGGATTACATCTGCTTTGAGCCCTGGGCTGCCGGTGTGGGGTCGATTTTTCGGCCGGGCGAGCGGGTGGAGGTGTCGGCCGGGGAAGAATACGATTTTGGGATGAGGTTGGAGGTGGGATAAAACCGCGCCCAAGAGGAGTCGAACCTCTGACCTTCGGCTCCGCAGGCCGACGCTCTATCCAGCTGAGCTATGGGCGCCCATGGGCCGTGCCGGATGCGCACGACCGCGTCGGGGACGCGTCGTCCACTGACTGCGGAATAGTACTAGAAATCCGCCCGAAAAAAAAGATCCAGGAGAAACGTCGCCCGATCACCAACCGCGAAGTTGCCAAAAGCGTTGGCGGGAGGTAAGTTTAGATAGAGAAGGTCGATCCCATCCTGCCGGCCACGGGCCGGCAAGGAATAAACAAGAGGAGTCACGCATTCATGAAAGGGCACCCGGAATCGCTGAAATTGTTAAATGAAATGTTACGGTTCGAATTGACCGCCATCAACATCTATTTTTGCCAGGCCAAGATGGCGAAGAACTGGGGATACGAGAAGCTACACGGGATTTTTCAGAAGGAATCGATCGAGGAGATGAAACACGCCGAGCTGGTGATTGACCGCATTCTGTATCTGGACGGGATACCGAACATGGCGGCCTACAACAAGATGAAAATCGGGAGCGACATCCAGAAACAGTTTCAGATCAACTGGGAGATGGAAAAGGGGATCATCGACTGTCTCAATCAGGGGATCAAAAAGATGGTGGACGTCGGCGACAACGGCACGCGGGAGATGGCCGCCAGGATTCTCGTCGAAGAGGAGGAACACGCCGACTGGATCGAGTCCCAGCTCCACGCGATCTCCGAAATCGGCCTGGCCCGATACCTGACGGAACATCTTCACCCGACTACCTGATCAGCGGCCTCGTTTCTGCTCCAAATCCGCTATCACGTCCCTTAGCGCCGCGGCTTTTTCGAACTCCAGCGCGTCCGCAGCGGCGAACATTTCGCGTTCCAGCCTCCGGACGAGTTCCTTTTTGTCCTTGACCTGTTCCGCGATCTCGATAATCTGATCCTGTTCGACCAATTCCTCCTTGATCTCGCTTTTGGCCGACCGCGGGGTAATGCCGTGTTTGACATTGTATGCCATCTGTTTTTTCCGCCGTCGGCCGGTTTCGAGGATCGCGTCTTCCATCGCCTTTGTCGTTTTTGACGCGTACAAAATCACCCGTCCCCGAAGATGCCGCGCGGCGCGGCCGATGGTCTGGATGAGGGCGACCTTTGACCGCAAGAATCCCTCCTGATCCGCGTCGAGGATCGCCACCAGCGCCACCTCGGGCAGATCGAGGCCTTCGCGCAGCAGATTGATTCCGACGAGGACGTCAAACCGGCCCAGGCGGAGATCCCGGAGAATTTTGATCCGCTCCAGCGTCAGGACATCGGCGTGCATGTATTTCACGCGCAATTTTTCCTGGCATAAAAAGGCGGTCAGATCCTCCGCCATCTTCTTGGTCAATGTCGTCACCAGCACTCGCTCTCCGGCCGACGCGCAGGCGCGGACTTCGCGCATCAGGTCATCGACCTGTCCCTCAACCGGCCGCACCGATATTTCGGGATCGACCAGACCCGTGGGCCGGACGATCTGTTCCACGACCTGCTCGGAAACCGACAGTTCATAGTCTCCCGGAGTGGCCGAGGAAAAGATGACCTGCCCGACCGACTGAAGAAACTCCTCGAAACCGAGCGGCCGGTTGTCGAAGGCGCACGGCAGGCGGAACCCGAACTCGACCAGATTTTTTTTCCGCGCGCGGTCGCCGTTCAGCATCGCGTGGAGCTGGGGAATCGTCACATGGCTTTCGTCGATAATGGTCAGGAAATCCCCCGGGCCGGCGGCGGGGTCCCTCATGCGGCCTTCGGGCGGGACCCGATCCGCGGTCCGGCCGCAGTGGGCGAAATAATCGATCAGGGTAAAGGGAGGTTCTCCAGGCGACCGCCCGGACAAATGTCTGGAATAATTTTCGATCCCCTTGCAGTATCCGATTTCGGCCAGCATTTCGAGGTCGTACAGCGTCCGGGACTTGAGCCGCTCGGCATAGAGGTCCTTCCCGTCGCCACGCATTTTCTCCAGGTGGCCGCGGAGTTCCTCTTCGATGGTCTGGATCGCTTTTTTTCTTTTTTCATCCGTGGTGACGTAATGTTTGGCCGGATAGATCACGGCGAAATCGAGCGACTTGCGCGCGTGTCCGGTGATCGGCTCCTCTTCCACGATCCGCTCCAACGTATCGCCAAAAAATTCCAGCCGGTACGCCAGCGTGGCATAGGCGGGATAGACCTCGATCAAGTCCCCCCGGACGCGGAATGTTCCCCGGCGGAAATCCATCTGGCCGTTCTGATACTGCATGCTGACGAGCCGCTGAAGGAGTTTTTTCTGAGTATAGGTTTCGCCGACCCGGACGACCTGGACCATTTCGAGGAAATCGGCCGGGGAACCGATACCGTAAATGCACGACACGGACGACACGACGATGGAATCCCGCCGGGTCAGCACGGCGGCCGTGGCCGCCAGCCTGAGCCGGTCGATCCGGTCGTTGATATCCGAATCCTTCTCGATGTAGGTGTCGGTCTGCGGAATGTAGCTTTCCGGCTGATAATAGTCGTAGAAGCTCACGAAGTAATGGGTTTCGTTTCGGGGGAAAAAGTGGCCGAACTCGGAGAAGAGTTGTGCGGTCAGGGTTTTGTTGTGAGAGATGACCAGCGTCGGACGCTGGACCCTGGCGATCACGCTGGCCAGCGTAAAGGTTTTTCCGGAGCCGGTGACGCCGAGGAGAGTTTGAAAGCGCTTGCCGGATTCAACCCCGCGCGCGAGGGCGTCGATGGCTTGGGGCTGATCTCCAGCCGGGTCGTATGGGGAAACCAGTTCAAACGCATTCATGCCGGGAACAGTAGCGGGAGTGTCGACCTACTCCCGCATCACTTCCAAGTCCGCACGCGGACCGCCCCGCATCTGATAGACCTCGCGGTCGTAGACGATGTCGTCGATGCAGAGAGTAATCTGGAGGATCGAGTCCGGCGGGAGCCGTTCCCGAACCTGTTTAAACATGGAGGTGGTCCCGATCATGATGGAGGAGGGCCGAACGGTTGGGAGCAGAAACCGGTACCTCAGGGATAAGCGCTGGCCTCCGCCCGTGACATCCAAATGGAGAGCGAACGCGGCATGGCCGCCCTTGATGAGCTGGTCGGACAATTCCTGGGCCAGCTGGAGCAGGTACCGGTTCTGGAGTTTGAGGCTGTCGGACAGCCGGACCATCCCGTCCCGTGACAACCGGGTTGGCTTGGAAAGCGGTGCCACGACCGCGTCCGCCTCTCCCCGGCCCAGCTGCGCCAGGCGTCGGCCGGCGGAGGGGGATCTTTTTTCGAGAATGGCAGGGTCCAACC
>CAZHRJ010000099.1:0-11562 GCA_964534765.1 uncultured bacterium | reverse complement strand
CGATCCCGAATATCCTCTGCTTCAGCATCGTCGCCTGCTCGTGCTCCACATATGACGGATGCCGTCGATCCTTTATCGCACGACTCACTTCACCGTTCTTTTTTATGAAATATCCGGGTTAGACCGGCGAATCCTTATTGGATACCCAACAGTCGCATTTTCTTCCAGAGGGTGACACGGCTGATGCGAAGGGCTTTGGCCGCCGCGACCCGTTTACCTCCCGCCTGACGGAGTGCTTCTTGGAGCAGGTGCTTATCCTGCTCGATACCCGTCGATTCGGCAAGCGGTTTGGGAGGGGCCATTTTTGGATGACGGACGTCCTCCGATAGATGAAGTATCGTCAGTGAATCTCCATCGGCCGTCACGCAGGCGTGCTCGATGGCATTTCGAAGCTGCCGGATATTGCCGGGCCAGGGATGCGATACAAGTTTGAGCATTGCATCGCGGTCGATGTGCCGAATAGATTTTTGCTGGCTTCGTGAAAATTCGCCGAGGAAATGATCCGCCAACAGCGGGATATCTTCCGGGCGGTCCCGCAGGGGCGGCAGGGTGATTTCGAAGACTTGGATTCGATAATAAAAATCCTCCCGCATACCGCCCGTTACCAGAAGCCTCTTGAGATCCCGGTTGGTGGCCGAGATCAGCCGGACATTAATGTTGAGCGTTTTCGTATCGCCCACCCGGCGGACTTCATTCTTTTCAAGAGTGCGAAGCAATTTGACCTGGAGGTTGGGCGTCAGGTCGCCGATTTCATCCAAAAACAGGGTACCGCCATGCGCGGCCTGAAAAATACCCATATGATCGCCGGATGCGCCGGTAAAAGCGCCCTTCACATGCCCGAAGAGCTCGCTTTCGAGCAGCGTCTCCGGGATGGCGGAACAGTTAATCGCCAGAAAAGACTTGTCCCTGCGGCCGCTCAAGGAATGAATCGCGCCAGCCGCAAGATCCTTGCCCGTCCCCGATTCTCCCAGAATTAGTACTGGGACATCCGATTGCGCGGCGAGGCGGATCCGGCGGAAACTCTCCTGCATGGCCGCGCTCTTGCCGATCATCCCCTCAAACGCGGTCCGGCTCTTCACCTGCTCTTCCAGAAATCCGATTTTCTGCTTGGCTTCAAATATCGTCGCCAGATCCCGCACGCGGCGTTCGGCGATGGCGAGTCGAACATTGAGTACCGACATCGAGACGGGCTTCACCACATAATCGTCCGCTCCCGCACCAAGTACCGCGTTCAAATCCTCCGGCCGGTTTCGGCCGGTCACAAGCAATATCAGAACCAGGTCTCCGTTGGGCGCTGCCCGGATTTTCTGACACAGTTGCAAGCCATCGATCTCGCCGGGAAGCGTCCAGTCAAGAACAACGAGGGGGAACGCCGATTGCTCAAATTCGCTCCAAGCCTCCTCCCCGCTGGTACAGGCCGTGACGGCATGCCCGCGCTGAGTGAGGAGGGTGGACAACATCTGACGCATTTTCTCATCGTCTTCGACCAGCAGGGTTTTGATGGAACTCATCTCCGATTGGACCAGGCTCGTTTCAGCTCATCGATCGCCATCGTCTGTTTGACGGCCTCCATCGGCTGAATATAGGTTTTGACTTTTTCACGCAGTTTCATCGGATCGAAGGGTTTGACGAGATAGTCGATGGCGCCCGCTTCGATGGCCGCCCGAACATCCAGACGGGTTTTCCGGCCGGTCAGCATCAGAATCGGAATGAATTTCGACTGGTCGGTCGTCAGGCGCCGCCGGATCTGCCGACACGTCTCAATTCCGTCGATACCCGACATCCGGATGTCGCAAATAATCAAATCGGGCAATTGGCGGATGGATTTCAGTACGCCCTCCATCCCGCTCGCAGCGGCTTCTACCGCGCACCCATTCGATTCGAACAGGGTGCGTAGCATCTGTCGAAGAGGCTCGTCGTCATCGATGATCAAAATAATTTTCCGACCTTTCTTCGAATTCATGGCGCATACCTCCCCGTTTCGGCTCGGCCCTCAATCCTTTGGCCCTTCGCCGGCCCACGTCCAATTATATCGGCGAAACGGAAGGGGTCAAGTTACGCCCCCCTTTGATGTTTGAAGACGGCGATGATATTCCACGCTCGATGCTTCTCTTGCCGCGAAATGCGTTATTTCGGACGAAATTCCTGCTGGCCTTTTTGGCCCTGATCGTCCTGGCGGCGGCGCCCGGTGTTTATTCGATCGCGACATTTCAAGCTTCCATTGCCGGATTGAGTGACATTCGGGAGGGAAACCTTGAAGCACTCCGGTCAGTCCGGCATCTGGCGGCCGTCTGGGATGGTGTGCAGTCCCGCGAAGTCAAACTCCGGGTGCTCCGCGCGACTGAGGCATTGAGTGGAATCGAGACACTGGATCGGACAGCCCGGGCAACCATTGATCAGTTACTGAAAAATCCGGTGCTCCGGTCCAACGCCGATATCTCCGATTCCGCGCGGTATCTTGAGGCCGACTGGGACGCCTTTCTTTCCTGTCTCCACCGGGAATCCGAACTCATTCAAAAACAAAAATGGATGGATTTGTCACGTTATGCCGCGGACACCGTTCAACTGACGGGGCGCGGGGGTCTTGAACGGATTCAGCAGCTCAGAGACCAATTCGAGGAACAATCGCTGGCCCTGACCGGGGAGTTGGAATCCAGGTCTCGCCGGGCGGCCGCGCTCAATTTGATCTGTCTGGCCGGGGCATTGATCGTTTCCATCCTCCTCGCGGCCGTGCTGGCGGAAAGTATGACCCGGCCTCTCAGCCGGCTGAAACTCCGGGCCCTGCGGATGTCGAAAGGCGATTTTGGGGAGGACGTACCGGTACGGGCTGACGATGAAATCGGCAAACTCACACGGGCCTTCAATTACATGCAAACCCGATTGAAAGAGCTGGACCAGATGAAGTCGGAATTCATTTCTGTGGCGTCGCACGAGCTTCGAAATCCGGTCATGATCCTCTCCGGTTACATCGAAATGATGCAGGCCGGGATGCTCGGCGATGCACCGGCCAAAATGAGAGAATCGCTGGACACCGCCAAGAGAGAATCCGATCGATTGCTCCGCATGGTCGAACAATTGCTGGATCTGTCCAAAATCCAGGGCGGAATGTTTGCTTTGAACAAGCGCGAGATCGATCCCGCCCAGCTGGCCAAAGACATGGTGAGGGCGTTTCAGGGTCATGAATGGGCTCGAAAAAATCAATTCACGGCGGATATCCCTGATAGGCTGTCTCCCGCCGTCTGGGACGCGGACCGGGTGAGGGAAGTGATCGACAATCTATTTTCGAACGCATGCAAATTCTCGCCGGCTCTGGGGCGGATCCAATTCAGGGTATTCGAAAACGAACAGGAGATTCATTTTTCCATCACCGACGATGGTCCGGGCATTCCCGAGGACAAGTTGGACCGGATTTTCGACAAGTTCTATCAAATCGAATCGGGCACGGGCCGGAAAGTAAAAGGATTGGGCTTGGGTCTGGCCTTGGTCAAAGGAATCGTTGAATCACATGGGGGAACAGTCAGAGCGACCTCCAGAGTCGGCGAAGGCACGACGGTCACTGCGACGTTTCCTCTCCGGTACGGCTTGGATCACGGGAGGTCGGCGTCAGCTAATTGACTTTTGGTATCCTCTGATGTGAGATCGCTCCGAAATGCGGGGAATGTCGGATCGATTCGGGAACCTATGCAGACACTGATCTTAAACGGATCCATTGTCCAGTCGCTGGCGGATGATCCGCTCGTGATGGAAGCGGTGGAGGAGGCGTTTCGACTGGCTGGTCTCGGTCAGGTTCAGATGCCGTCAAAAAGTTATCTCACCTTTCCGGAATTTTCAGGAGACCTTCGAACTATGCCGGCCTATCTGCCGCACCTGCAGGCATCGGGCGTCAAAGTTGTGAATTCGCATCCGCTAAATCCGAGGGCCGGATTGCCGACGGTGATGGCGCTGATTGTCCTCAACGATCCCGTCAGCGGATTTCCACAGGCTATTCTTTCCGCCACCGCCCTCACGGCGCTTCGGACGGCCGCCGCCGGCGCTCTCGCCGCCAAACTTCTCGCCCGCACGGACGCGGCGTCGGCCGGATTCATCGGCGCGGGGACTCAAGCGCGCTACCAGTTCCGTTTTCTGAAACTCGTCCGGCCGATCCGGTCGATCGCCGTCTACGACGTGGACAAATCTCGCGCGGAGCAATTTTGCGAGCAGGCCCGCGCCGATGGAATTGACGCCAACGTGGCGCCGACGGCGAAGGATGCCGCCGCCGCTCCGATCGTGGTGACGACGACTCCCGGCCGGGGACCGGTCTGCGCAGCGACGGCATTTTTGCCTGGCTGTCACATCAACGCTATCGGAGCCGACGCCCCGGGCAAGCAGGAGTTGCCTCCGGAGATTCTGATCCGGGCCAAAGTCGTTGTCGACCACCGCGAACAGGCCATCCACAGCGGCGAAATCAATATCCCCATCGCCCGGGGACTGTTCCCTCCGGCACGCATCCACGCTGAACTGGGAGAGATCGTCGCCGGTCAGAAGCCGGGCCGCGCCGGCGATAAAGACATAACCATTTTCGATTCGACCGGTCTGGCCATTCAGGACATTGCCGTGGCCAAACGAGTGTTCGATCGAGCCCTCGATAAAGGCCTTGGCACGCGAGTTGATTTCGGCGTCGACTAGACCATGGATGGTCTGTGCCGGCGATTGCCAGGGATGGCAATGATTCGCCGGCCTAGACCATGGATGGGGAAGTGTCGCGGGAGCGACGGATCGACATGACTGACCTCTACGGTATCCTTGGGTTTCCCCTGGGTCACTCGCTTTCTCCCGCCATGCAAATCGCCGCGTTCCGCGCGGCCGGGATAGACGCCCATTATATTCCCATCGCTGTCGCCCCGGATCGTATCCGGCGGTCGCTTTCGGGATTGAAGACGTCTGGCATCCGCGGCTTTAACGTCACGGTTCCCTATAAAGAAACCGTTCTGCCCTTTATCGACCGCTTGTCCAGCGAGGCGCGCGCCGCCGGCGCCGTGAACACGATCGTGCTGAGCCGAAGAGATGGCCGATGGGCGGGTCACAACACGGATCTGTACGGTTTCAAGATGCTTCTGGCCCGCGCTCGGATCCGGATTGCTGGAAAATGCGCGCTGGTCCTCGGCGCCGGAGGCGCGGCCCGCGCTGTACTGGCGGCGATTTTGCCCGAAATTTCGTCAGTGGCGCTGCTCAACCGGACTCTGTCGCGTGCCCGTCGGCTGCGTCTGGCGTTTCCCCCCCGACTGCGAAAAAAAATTCTCCTTTTGAATCCGCAATCCTCTGCTGTCCCGGTCCGTCCCAACATTCTCATCAACGCCACCTCGGTCGGCCTTCGTCCAGGAGACCGGTTGCGCCTTCCAGGGGGAATCTGGTCGCAGGCCATGGCCGCCGTTGATCTGGTCTACAATCCGCCTCTGACCCATTTTTTACGTCAGGCCAGGTCTCACGGGTGTCGGATCGCCAATGGCACGGACATGCTGATATTTCAGGGCGCCGGGTCGTACTCCCTGTGGACGGGCCGTCGCGCTCCGGTCGACGTGATGCGCCGGGCAATCCGGAAGGCGTTGGCCGTCGGCGGGACATCCCTGTCGCTGCCGTCAAGGGCATGATGCTGTTCTTCTGGATTGTCTTGGGACTGGTTGTCGGCAGTTTCCTGAACGTGTGTATCTATCGTCTGCCCCGGGATGAATCGGTCATCCGGCCGCGGTCAAGGTGCATGCGGTGCGAGCATGTTCTGGGCCCGGCGGAATTGGTTCCGGTTGTCAGCTATCTGGTCCAGCGCGGCCGCTGCCGTCATTGCGGGCAGAAATTTTCTTCGAGATACGCTCTGGTGGAATTGCTCTCGGCCGGCATTTTTGGGTTGTGTTTCGCATTTTATTTTTCAAAGGGCGACACCGCCAACGGTGTGTCCTTTCTCTATTTTTTCTGCTCGCTCCTCGTCGTGATCTTCATCGATCTCGATCACCTCCTGGTCCTGGACGTCGTGACCTATCCCGGCATGGCGATCTCACTCGGACTTTCCATCTGGGGTCACTCGCCGATTTTGGGCGACACAGTCTTGGATCGTCTATGGGATTCCGCCCGGGGCCTGCTGGTCGGCGGCGGAGTACTGGGGCTGATTCAATTCCTCGGCGCGGTGTGGTATCGTCGGCAGGGTCTGGAGGCGATGGGCCTCGGGGACGTCAAACTCGCCGCGTTTACCGGCGCCTTTCTGGGGGTTCAGTACGAGATCGCCGCTTTGTTTTATGCCGTTTTTCTCGGCGGTATCGTGGGGGTGCTGTTGATCGCGACGGGTATCAAAGGACGCAAGGACTACATTCCGTTTGGCCCGGCGCTGGCGCTGGGAGCGGCGCTGGCTCCATACTACGGAGACTGGCTGTTATCGAAATGGGCAGGTGTGATGTGACGCCATGAACTCTCTACGACTCCTCACCGCCGGCGAATCCCATGGCAAGACCGTGGTCGCCATTTTGGAAGGCATGCCCGCGGGTGTGCCGATCGATCCATCCCGCGTGAATGCCGAACTTCGCAAACGCCAGGGCGGCTACGGCCGGGGCGGCCGGATGAAAATCGAAAAAGACCAGATCGAGGTTCTCTCCGGCGTCCGATTCGGCCGCACGACAGGCGGTCCCATCGCCTTTCAGATCCCCAATCTCGATTTCGTCAACTGGGAAAAAAAAATGGCCATCGATGGCCCTCCGCCGCCGGATTACCGGCCGATCACGCTTGCGCGGCCCGGTCACGCCGATCTTGCGGGCGCTCTCAAATTCGGCCACGGCGACATCCGCAACGTCATCGAGCGGTCCAGCGCGCGGGAAACCACCGCCCGGACCGCAGCCGGCGCGATCTGCAAGGAACTGCTCCGGCAGTTTGACATCTCCTGGATTTCTCATGTGACCCATCTGGGTCCGGTATCCACTCGTCCACGGGATTGGACCCTGGGCCGAGCCCCGGAACGATTTGCTCGGGCTGTGGACGCCTCACCGGTTAGATGCGCCAATCCGTCCGCGGCAAAAAAAATGATCGCTCAGATCGACGCCGCTAAAAAACGGGGCGATACGCTGGGCGGAATTTACGAGGTTGTCTATTTCAACGTCCCGCCGGGACTCGGCAGCTGCATGCAGTGGGACCGCAAACTCGACGCGCAGATCGCGTTTGGCATCCTCTCCATCCATGCCCAGAAGGCCGTTGAGATCGGTGACGGGTTTGGCGGCGCTCTCCTGCCGGGGTCAAGGGTTCACGATGAAA
Organism: uncultured bacterium; assembly: GCA_964534765.1. Taxonomy (GTDB): domain Bacteria; phylum Lindowbacteria; class 2-12-FULL-62-27; order 2-12-FULL-62-27; family 2-12-FULL-62-27; genus CAZHRJ01. The sequence continues at coordinate 4,296 of CAZHRJ010000099.1, read as the reverse complement.
TATTTTATTCCAAGTCCCGCGGATTTTACCGCAAGACCAATCGGTCGGGCGGAATTGAAGGCGGCATGACGACGGGTTCACCCATCGTTGTCCGGGGCGCCATGAAACCGATCGCTACGCTTTTGAAACCCCTTCGAAGCGTCGACTTGAAGACTCGAAAACCGACCACGAGCCGCTATGAGCGGTCCGACGTCTGCGCGCTGCCCGCGGCGAGCATCGTGGCGGAGGGAGTGGTGGGGTTTGTCCTGTCTGCCGCCTTCCTGGAAAAATTTTCCGGAGATCATCTTAGGGATATCCGGGCCTCTGTACATCACTTCCTCCAAAGGATACGGTGACGGCCCATGGCGAAAAAACGGTTACTGGTGGTTCATGGCCCTAATCTCGACCGGCTGGGCCGGCGCGAAACCGACATCTACGGCGACATGTCCCTTGACGAGATCAACAGGGAGATTTCGGAAGTGGCGCGAAAGATGGGGGTTGAAGTCGAGACGTTTCAGAGCAACAAGGAAGGGGATCTGGTGTCCCGGATCAACTCCGCCGGGACATCCTTCGATTTTCTCATCATCAATCCCGCCGCCTATACCCATACCTCCTACGCTATCCAGGACGCCGTACGGGCTTCGGGGCTCATGGCAATCGAAGTCCATCTGTCCAACGTCGGCGCCCGGGAACCGTTTCGGCGCACCAGCGTTGTGGCGCCGGCCTGCATCGGCACGATTGCCGGATTCGGCGCCTTTTCGTATCTGATGGCTCTTGAAATGGCCGCGTCGATGCTTGGCGTCGAACCGGAGTGACGGGACTGACCGGCAATGGCAGGGGAATCCTTTGAGTTTCGATCCAGAACCGAAGCGGCCGTTTTTTCCGATCCGACCAGTCTTCGATACCTGACCGGTCTTCGCCTGACGGCGGGAACCGCCCTGATCAGCCCCCGTCACCGGATTCTCTATGTCGATGGCCGGTACCTCTTCAAGGCCCGCCGGATGCTGGGCCGGCCCTGGCGGGTCTGTCCGATGCGTTCGGATTTATCCGATCTATTCCGGGATTTTAAGAAAATCGGCCTAGAAAAAATTTGCGTCGATACACAGTCCCTCAGCGCCGCACAATACAAGAGGTGGCTTGCCGCGGGAAATGGCGTCGAAATCGTGGATGCCGAGGGTCTTGCGGACCGCGTCCGCGCGGTGAAGCGGCCGGGCGAGCTCAAAATACTGCGGGAGGCGGTCCGGCTGACGGATGAACTCTGGAGCCGGCTGAGAACGAATCTGCGGATCGGCATGACCGAGCGGGAGCTGCTGGTGTGGATAAAATCCGAGGCCTTGAGACTGGGCGCTGACGAGATGTCGTTCGAGCCCATCGTCGTGAGCGGCCCGTCGACAGCGGAGCCTCACGCGGAGGCTTCGGACAAAAAAATATCGGGAGACGAGCCGCTGATGGTGGACATGGGTATCCGGCTGGCCGGATATTGCTCCGATTTTACGCGCACGCCCTATCTGCTCCGCCGCCGTGGCGCGCCGCCGGATTGGTTTGTGAAATTCAGAAATGAGGTCCTGGCGATCCAGTCTCTCGCATACCGGCTCATCTCTCGGGGCGTGCGAAGTCCCAAACACATCACGAAAGAAATATCCAAACGCCTGGGCCGATCCCATCTGGCGCCGCATTATCTGCACAGTCTCGGCCACGGCGTTGGAATGAAAATTCACGAGGAACCTTTTCTGTCCGACAGAGGCTGCGATCTGAAAGATGGGATGGTTTTTACAGTCGAACCGGGTCTATATCGGGCCGGGTACGGCGGCGTCCGGATTGAGGACATGGCCTGTTTATGGAATGGCCGCCTGGACGTGATGACACGCAGTTCGAAAGAATTGGTCTGGAGGGTCTGATGGCTTTGATCGGTCCGAACGAGTTCAAAAACGGCATCACCATTCAATACGAGCATCGTCTCTGCACGATCCTCGAATTCCAGCACGTTAAAATGCAGATGCGCGCTCCCACCATCAAAACCCGGCTCCGGGACATCAAGACCGGGCAGGTGCTTGAGGTCAATTTCCGTCAGGGAGACAAGTTCGATCAGGTGTTCATGGAATCGAGAAAAATGCAGTTCATGTATTCCACGGATGACGCTCTGGTGTTTCTGGATCTCAAGGATTATGAGGAAAAAAACGTAGCCCGCACGGTCGCTGCGGAGGCGGCGCGGTTTATTCCGGAAAACGCTGAAATCGCCGTCAATTTCCTGGAGGGTGAGCCGATCGGCATCGATCTTCCCGCCGCAATGACGCTCAGGGTCAAGGAATCGGATGCAGGCGTCAAAGGCGACCGGGTCAGCGGCGGAACCAAGCTTGCCACACTGGAGACCGGCCACCCCATTCAGGTTCCGCTTTTTATTCAGCCAGGAGACCGCGTACGGGTCGATACGCGGTCCGGCGAATATCTCGGAAAAGAATGATCCGCATCGCTCAAGTCAGGGATCTTCTGGACGCGGCGCTCGGCATCCTCGGCGCCGGCGCCGGCCGCGTGGAGCTGGTTTCGGGCCGCCGCCGGGTTCGGGTCGGCAGGCTCATGGGCGTTTCCGAGCCGGGCATGGATCCGCCGGAAAAACGCGTTGTCCCGCCCGGTGGTCCGGTCAGTGTCATGGTCCGCACACCCGCGCTGGGCGTTGTCAGTTTCCAGGACAACAGGACCGGCCGGCCGCTGGTTGAAGTCGGCCAGCAGATCCGGCGTGGCCAGACGGTGGCGTTTATCAGCGCTCTGGACATCACCACCAAGGCGGTTTCTCCGGCGGACGGCGTGGTTGAAGAGGTGTTTGTCGAAGATGGCGACGGCGTCGAGTTCGACGCGCCGCTCCTGAGAATCCTGCCGGGAGCATAGGGACCCGTGTTCAAAAAAATCCTGGTTGCCAATCGCGGTGAAATCGCCCTCCGCGTGATTCGCGCCTGCCAGGAAATGGGAATCTCGACCGTCGCCGTCCATTCCACCGCGGACGCTGACACCGTTCCGGTATCGGTCGCGGACGAAAGCGTCTGCATCGGGCCGCCTCCGGTCACGAAAAGCTATCTCAACATGCACGCCATCCTGACCGCCGCCAAACTCACTGGCGCTGACGCCATCCATCCCGGATACGGATTCCTTTCTGAAAATGAGACCTTTGCCCGGCTTGTCCGAAAAAACGCTCTCGTCTTCATCGGTCCCAGCCCCGATCATATCGCTAAAATGGGCCAGAAGGCCGAGGCGCGGAAGACCATGCGGGAGGCCGGCATGCCGATTCTGCCCGGTAGTCCCGACATGGTGTCGGACGAAGGTTCAGCCGCTCAAATCGCGGAGTCTATCGGATATCCGGTGCTTCTGAAAGCCGCCTTTGGAGGCGGCGGCCGCGGAATGCGAATTGTCCGTAAGGGGGATGATCTGGGCGAGGCATTCCGGCAGGCCGGATCGGAGGCCCAGAACGCGTTTGGAGACGGCAGCCTCTATCTGGAAAAATTCATTGAGAGTCCGCATCACGTTGAGATCCAGATCTTGGCCGACCGGCACGGGAATGTGATTCATCTGGGCGAGCGGGAGTGTTCGATCCAGCGCCGTCATCAGAAGTTGATTGAGGAGGCGCCCTCCCCGTTTCTGGCGCCCGACCGCAGGTCGCAGATGGGCGAGATGGTTCGGCAGGCGATTACGAGAATCGGATACGAGGGCGCCGGCACGGTCGAGATGATCGTGGACGAGGATCGTAGATTTTATTTCATGGAAATGAACACCCGCCTTCAGGTTGAGCATCCGGTGACGGAAGAGATTACGGGAATCGATATCGTCAAAGAGCAGATCCGCATCGCCTATGGACAGCCGCTCCGGATGCGCCAGTCGGATGTGACTTTCCGCGGCCATGCCATCGAGTGCCGTGTGCTTGCTGAGGATGCCTCTCTCGATTTCCGGCCCGCTACTGGAACTATCCAACGTCTCCATTTTGGATTGGGACCCGGCATCCGGATTGAGACTCATATCTACTCCGGATATCAGATCCCGGCCACGTACGATTCCCTACTGGCCAAAATTATCAGCTGGGGGTTGACCCGGCAGGAATCCATCAGCCGCATGATCCGCGCCATCCGGGAAACCGTCATTGAGGGAATCCCAACGACCCTTTCCTGGCATGAAAAAGTCCTCCAGGAACCCGATTTCCTCAAAGGCCTCTACACCACCCATTACGTGGCCGCTCACCGTCAATTGCAGGACGTCCGTCCGGTTGCCGTGGCCGTCGACTAGCCCATGGATGGTCTGTGCCGGCGATTGCCAGGGATGGCAATGATTCGCCGG
>CAZHRJ010000098.1:0-11741 GCA_964534765.1 uncultured bacterium | reverse complement strand
TCCCTGCCCACGGCAATCCCTGGATATGCCGGACCAGGCAGTCGTCATAAAACTGGGAGGACAGCTCGGTCATGCCGTATTCATTGACCACGTGGCTGGCGGAGATCCCCAAATATTCTTCGGTGAGACATCGCATCTCATCCGGAGGCATCTCACGACTTTTGCCCTTGCTCCCACCCGTCTCCATGATCCGGCTGCCCGCCGCAAGACGATATCGTCCGCCCGACGCAGACAGCGCATCGTAAAAATGCGCGAAAGAAAATGTCGTGCCGAGCAATAATTGCGGCTCGCACCGGCTGGCCGAACGCGCAAGATCCTCGCCCAGCCGGCCCGAATCCAACCGGCCGCGCCGGACATACCATTCGACCCGCGCCGCTTCGGATCGCGACACAAGTTCGCACATGTACACCAGACTGGACGCTGGGGCCTCATCGGGCGGCGGCAGAAGAACCCGCATCGTCAATCGGGCGCCGTCCGGGAGAAGGAATCGCTTGAAGTTGGGCAGCGCCGCCGCGTCGTACAGACTGAGCGAGTCAAAATCATGCGAGCCGCGCCGGCCGAGGGTCGTGCCGGACGTGACAAACCGCCGAATGGCGCGGTCAGGCGGGAAGCAGCAGAATGACGGTGTTTTGAACGCGGCTGTCGGAACGGCGGGAATGTCCTCCCATCTCGAGACACCGCCTTGGGAGACGTTTCGTTTCCGGCAAAATAATCGATAGGCGCTGTTGTGGTCGTACTGGTAGGCAAACAATTCCAGCGCCAGATCTCGAAACTCGGATTCGGAAGGAGTGTCGGCGCGGCGGATGAAGGCAAGAATCTTCTCGTCCAGGACCTCCAATCAAAATCCTTCCTCGATCTTGCACCAGGCGGGAATATGAGACGCGGTCTGCACGTCAATTTCCACCCGGAGAGCCGCCGGCTGAACGATTTCCCGGACCGTGTCGTAAATCTCACGCGCCATCTCTTCCATCGTCGTCTCGGTCTCGTCAAATCCCCTGATGTAGTCCCCAAACGACACAAATTCAATCAGAGTCGCGCCCGGCCGGTAGGTGACAATCACCTCACCCGAAAACCGCTCGTCGGTGACCGAACAGATCGTCGAAAACGCCGACCTCAGCGCGCTCTCGCTGATGCCGTGCGTGTTGGGCAGGGTGTCAAATGCGGCCATGGTTCTTCTCCAAAGTGTTCAGGACATCCTCCAGGACGTCCACGCAAAAGTCAATCTCCCGCCGCGTGATGACCAGCGGCGGCGACAGCGACAACACATTCCCGCCTTCCCCGCCGCTCAGGATGATCAGACCCCGCTTCAAAGACCCACGAACCACCCGCTGCGCCGCCGCGCTGTCGGGCACGCGGGTGACGATATCCTTCACCAGATCGATGCCCACCATCAGTCCCTTCCCACGGATATCCCCAACCGACGCCAACCCACCCAGCGACGCCCGTAGACGGCGCAACAAATACGCCCCCAGTCCGGCCGCGCGGCGTTCCGGGCGGAGCCTATTATATATGGAGAGGGCGGTCAGGCCAACAGCGCAGCCCAGGGGATTGCCCAGATGAGTGCTCGTGTGAAGCGCTTCCCCTTTCGATCGGCCCCAGCGGCCCATAACCGCCGGCCGACCTACACAGACCGACATCGGAAATCCGCCGGTCAGCCCCTTGCCCAGGCACAGAATGTCGGGCACGACGCCCTCATGATCGCAAGCCAATCGCCTTCCCGTCCGGCCGAATCCCGTGTAAATCTCATCCGCGATCAGAAGCAGTCCGTCCCGCCGGCAGATTCGAGACAGCTCCTTAAGCCACCCGGGCGGCGGCACGACTTCTCCGCCACGGCCCTGGATCGGCTCGACGATCACCGCGCAAAATCGCCTCCCGCCTCCCGCTTTTTGAATTCGCTTGCGGGCCTCGGTCAAACACGCCAGTTGGCAGGCCGGGTAGGTCAATTTCAACGGACATCGATAGCAGTTCGGGTAGTCCACAAAAAGGGTATTCTTCGACAGCCTCGATAGAAACGGATTCCGAAAATACCGTTGCCCGGTGACCGACAGGGCGCCGAACGACAGTCCATGATAGCTTCCCGTAAACGCTACAATCCCGGGCCGGTTTCTCCTGGCCATCAGGGCGGTCTTGATCGCCGATTCCACCGCATCCGATCCGTTCTGCGACAAAATAGCGTGACCCAGCGGCCTGGGCAGATACGATCGGAGCGCCGAAAGAAATTTCACTTTGATGGCCGGCGGATGAACGTCGCCCATGCCATGCATCAGCCGCCCCGCCTGGCGGCCGACCGACCGGACCAGCGCCGGATGGCAGTGACCCAGATTGGCGACCGCGAAAGCCGCGGTCATATCCACATACCGGTTGCCGTCCGCGTCCCAGACCTGGCATCCGCGCGCCTTTGTCCAGAAAACCGGAAATTCACGGCCAAGATGCGTGACTTCGGCGCACTCGGATTGCGCCAGACGCCTGGCGAGAAGTTTGGATTTCGGTCCGGGGATCATTGCCGTATCGTACGTTTCCGTGACCAGTCAGTCAATTCTTGCAAATGTTCCAAAACATCAGTAGACTCACCTCAATATGGCTCGTAAAACGATTCGAATCGAAAAAGTCGAGCCGGGGATGAAACTGGCGTCGGCCGTGGTTTCGGTTTCCGGCCAGCGGCTGCTCCCGCCCGGCGCGATGCTCGATCAGGAAAAAATTGACTTCCTGAGCAAAAATGGCATCCGGTATATTCAGATCCATGAAAAAAGTTATGAGGAATCCATCGACGCTGCCGTCTTTGCCGATGTCCTCAAAAACATGGGCGCGCCGCCTCCGCCCGATACCGTCGTACCACCGCCGGCTCCAGCCCAGAAACCTCCGGAGGCGCCGGCCGGATCAGCCGCTCCGGCGCCGAAAGTGGACAAAGCCGAACACGTCAAAAAGATCGTCCTTGAACGCAGGGATCGGCTGGCGGATCAGAAAAAGAAATTGGCGGAAAAACACGGCGAAAAATACACCACCGTCTCCTATACACTCGGCGATCCCAAACCTCTCCCGGTCGCCGGATCGGACGCGCCGTTTGTCGATCTGCTGGGTCTCTTGGCCCGGGATTTGACCGACCGGTTGATTTTTGAGCGTCAGGTGGATCAGGAAACCATGCAGCTATTGACCCAGGATGTCATTGCGGAACTGTCCGGCCGGCAAAATGTCATGAACCTCCTCACCGGCGCCTACTCGGTCAGCCGCTATCTGCTGTCTCACATGGTCAATGTCAGTCTCTACTCCATGCGGGTCGCGTCCGAAATGGGTCTCAGCTCCGTCGAGGTCACCGATGTGGCGGTCGGCGCGATGCTCCACGATATCGGCATGGTCCTCGTTCCGATCGGCCTCTGGACTTCACGCCGCGAGCTGTCCACCGACGCGCGGTCTCAGGTCGAAAAACACTGCGATCTCGGCGCCGCCCTCATCCGGGAAACACCCAATGCCCGGGAGGAATGGGCCACTCCCGCGCTGGAGCACCATGAGCGATTGAACGGCAGCGGATATCCATCTGGGAAATCCGGCAAACAGATCGCCCTCTCATCCAAAATCGTCCAGATCTGCGACGTCTATGAGGCCATGACGTCCGACCGGTCCTATCGGTATGCCCGGTTCCCGGACATTTCCATGAAACATATCCTCGGCGGGCCTGACCAGTTTGACAGGGACGTCGCGCAGGTCTTTTGCAAGTGCCTGGGATTTTACCCGGAGGGATACAACGTCAAACTCTCTACCGGTGAGCATGCGGTCGTCATCTCATCCAACCCCAAAAACGTATTCCGCCCCGTCATCAAACTCGTCACCGATCCCGCCGGCACGGCGCTCGTGCCGGACGCCCAGCTCGAACTCGACCTCACCCACCGGCTGGATCTTCGCGTGATCGAAATATCCAACCGCCGGTTCGCCCCGACCGCCTGACCCCATGCCACAGATCAGTGTCTTCCACCTTCCGCCCAATTCCATGTACGACTCTCCGCTCCACTCCGCCGATAAATTGCTCCTCCTGCCCGCACGGAAACTCCTGACCGCCGACGACCTCGCTCAGCTCAAAAAATGGCAGATCGATCTCGTTGAAACCACCGGCAAACGACTCGCGGATGCGGAAGTCGAGCGGATTTTGCAGGAATCGACCGCAAAAAAAATATCCACACGCACGCTCTACGGGAAAATTCAGGACCTCGAGAAAAAACGCGCCTTCGAGTTCTATCTCGACTCCGAACTGCAGGTCCGGTCCATGGTGGAAACCGTCGGCACCGGGGTGCACATTGAACCTGAAAAAATCCGGGGCCTGATGCGGCGATGGATCGAGGAAGTCCGCAGGGCCAGGGACATTTATCTCAACATCATCCACAACGATTACAGCAAAGAGGAACACTTGTTCTTTCACATTCTCAATAACACCATTCTCTGCATCACCATCGGCGTCTCCATGAACTTGCCGGAGGAAGAACTCATCCAGCTCGGCCTCGGCGCGTTCTTCGCCGACATCGGCATGCTCAAGGTCCCCAAACATCTCAGGGATAAAACTCGGGAACTCTCTGAGGCCGATATCACACTCATCCGAAAACATCCACTCGAAAGCGAGAAAATCCTCAACCGCTGGCTGCAGGACTACGAGGAATCCGTCATTCGCACCGCCATCGATCACCACGAAAATGTTGACGGATCCGGCTATCCCGCCGGAAAAAAATCAATCGAAATCCACACCTTCGCTAAAATCCTCGCCCTGGCCGACGTCTACAACGCCATGACCAAACGCCGCGCCTACCGCAAGGGCAAGGGCGGGGTGTCGGTGATGAGGGAAATGATCCTCATGAAAGATAAAAAATTCGACGCCGCCGTCCTCAAGACGTTTCTGGGCGTCATGTCGGTTTTCCCCGTCGGCACGCTCGTGAAACTCTCCGATTCGACCTACGGGCTGGTCGTCAAGCCCAACGTCGGCCAGCCGCTCCGGCCCGTTATCAAGGTTCTCTTCGATCAGCAGGCTCAGCGGATTCCGGAGCCTATCCTGCTCGATTTGAGGGGCGAGGGCGGCGATTCCGGAATTAAAATAGTCGGCCCGGTCGATCCCGCCTCCCTGCCCAAGATCGACATCGTGGACGAACTCTGATCCCGATTTTCGCCCGGCTCCCGTGAGTCCCGGTCCTGCGGCGCGACTGGGCGCCTGGGCCGAATCGGCCGCGGCGGATTTCCTGACCGCCAGGGGATTCAGGATTCTGGCGCGGAATTTCCGCACTCGGTTTGGCGAAATCGACGTGATCGCGGATGACGGCCGGAGACTGCTCCTGGTGGAAGTCAAATATCGAAAGAATGAATCCTTCGATTCCGTCGAGTCGTCCCTGACGGCGGCCAAGCGCCGCAAGTGGTGGCGCGCCGGCCGATTCGCCGCCGCTCAATTCGGCGCCGATCGCGACATCCGGTTCGACTTCATCGCCATCCTTGGCCCTCCCGACCGGCCGGACATCCGACACTTTGAAAACGTCCTCTCCGAAAACGGCCGGATATGAAAAAATCCAAACACCTCCTGGCGATCGATGTCGGCAATACCAATATCACGCTCGGCGTGTTCGACCGCACAAAACTCCTCGCCTCGGCGCGAGCCGTCACCGCGCGCCGGACCGCCGACGAGGTCGAATCGATGATCGAATCGCTCCTCCATCAGAAGGGATTCAGCATGGCGCGCGTGTCGGCCGTGGCGATGGCGTCCGTCGTCCCGGGTGCCAGCGGCGCGATCCGGGAGGCAGTTTTGAGACGCGTCTCGAAACTGGTCGATCTGAACGATCCACGTGTGCGTGCCCTCGTCCCCGTCGATTATCGGCCGGCGTCTTCGGTCGGCGCGGACCGCATCGCCAACGCCGCCGCCGCTCATGCCCTCTTTCCCAAAGGCCGCACTAAAATCATTGTCGATTTCGGCACCGCCACCACCTTCGACTGCGTTTCCCCCGCAGGCGTCTACCTCGGCGGGGTGATTCATCCCGGCGTTGAACTCTCGGCGCGGTCTCTCTTTGAAAAGACGGCCCAACTGCCCCACATCGAGTTTTCCGCCGTATCGGCGGCGGTCGGCAAGGACACTCCGGGCAGCATTCGGTCCGGACTGTATTTCGGAATCGTCGGAGCGGTGCGGGAAATATTGAAGGAGTTGGACGGCGAAATCGGCCCGGCGATCCATGTCGGCACCGGGGGACTTGCGCCTCTGGTCTGCCCCGCGGTCGGCGGATTCCTCGCCGTCGACGTCGAATTGACCTTGAAAGGAATCAAATTCCTGTTTGACAAGTTTGACCGCGGACAAGTAGCGTAGGCGCGACATGGCACTGCCGATCAGTTCGAGTTACCGGGTGTTCTGGACGGGAAAATATCTGGAGCGGGCCGAGGTTGTCGCGCGGCTCCTGGATCAGAAACTCCTCCACGCGTCCGACCGCGCCGATGGTTCGCCCCGCGAGGTTTTCGAATGGGAGAGCATGCTCAAATCCTTCGGTGTCTATAGTGAATTCGTCCGTCGGCACGGCGGCGATGTCTCCTCCAAAGAGGTGATCGCGTTCTTCGTTTTCGAGGAGCACTGTCCCAGCTCCATTCTTCACTGCATCCACATGGCCCGCGAAAACGCCTCCGGATCCATGCCCGACGATCTCTTCGTCACCCTCAACAAACTCCATCTCAAATTGCACGAACCTCTCTCGCCCGACCTTCTGGCCCGGGACCCGCACGCCTTTCTGGGTGAGGTCATCGAGACGTGCATGCAGGTCGTCGGTATCGTCAACCGTCTCTGGGGTTGATTCGCCTGCCGTGACACGCGCTACAGATGTCTCCATCCTCCTGCGCGGGGCGCTCGAAACTCTCCCCGAAGGCGAACTTCTCCGTCGCGCGGCCGCGGGACCGCTACGCGTCAAGTTCGGCGCCGACCCGACGGCCCCGGATCTCCACTTCGGACATCTCGTGGTCCTTCGAAAACTCCGCCAGTTTCAGGATCTCGGCCATACGGTCGTATTCATTATCGGAGATTTCACCGCCCGCGTGGGGGATCCGTCCGGTCGAAACTCCGCAAGACCTCCGCTGGACTCCGGCGCCATCGATGCCAATGCGAAGACCTATATGGACCAGGTCTTTTTGGTCCTTGATCGGAATAAAACCGAAATCGTCCGCAACAGCGACTGGTTCTCCAAAATGAATTTCGCCGATGTCCTCCGCCTGGCCGCGCAGCAAACCATCGCCCAGGTCATCCATCGGCGCGATTTTCATGATCGGGTCGAATCCGGGGGAGATGTGTTCCTCCATGAATTCCTCTACCCGCTTATGCAGGGCTACGACTCCGTCATGGTCCGCGCCGATGTCGAAATCGGCGGCGGAGATCAAAAATTCAATCTCCTCGTCGGCCGCGACCTACAGGAAAAGGCCCGGATGATCCCACAGGTCATCCTGACACTGCCACTTCTTGTGGGGACGGACGGAAAACAGAAGATGAGCAAAACCTGCGGAAATTATATAGCGTTCAGGGATTCGCCTGAAAATATTTACGGGAAAATCATGTCCATCCCGGACGACGCCCTCTGGGATTACTGGATCCTCCTCACCGACCGGCCGCGGGACGAAATCCAAAGCGCTCGAGAACGGTGCCAGACCGGCTCGGAAAATCCGAGAGACGTTAAGGCGGAACTTGCGCGTCGGATGGTTTCTTTTTTTCACGACCCCCCGGCCGCCGACCACGCCGAGTCTCATTTCCGGAGTGTGATTGTTCAGAAAGAGGCGCCGGCCGATATCCAGGAAGTGCGGCTGACGCCGTCTGACACTGGAGATTTGCCGACACTGCTCGTCAAGACGGGATTGGTTCCCTCCAAGGGCGAGGCCAGACGTATGATTGAGCAGGGGGCGGTCTACATGAACGGAATTCGTCAGGAGGATAAGACGTCAGTCCATGCGGTCGATGGGGATGTGATCAAAGTCGGAAAGCGCCGATTTATTCGGATTCGAATTATTTAGTCTCTGCGGTCGGTCGATCAGTCTTCCATTTTTCCTTCTGGCCTGCTAATATTTTCACATATGGGCCACATCAAAATTTTTCATTGCCTCTCGGTAAATTTTTCATGAGAAAAAAATCTCAAAGGGCGGGGGATGTCCCGTCTGGGGGAAAGGATTCAGCCAAGCCGCCGCCTCCGGCCACATCGACTGAACCGCCTGTGAAGCTGCCTGTCCCGCTGGATCAAAAAGTGCTGTTGGATCCGTCAGCGTCAACGGTCGGCCGGTCAAAATATATCTTTGCCAGTCCCAAGATGCGGATGGTTTATGACAGGGCCAGGCAAGTGGCCAGGGCGGATACGACTGTGCTGATCATGGGCGAGTCGGGAAGCGGTAAAGAGGTTGTTGCCCGGCTGATCCATGAGCTGAGCCCCCGGCGTACCAAGCCCTTTATCGCTGTGAACTGTTCCTCCTTCCCGGGGTCGCTCATGGAGGTTGAATTATTCGGCTATGAGCGTGGCGCTTTCACCGGCGCCTATCAGCGCCACCGCGGCCTCTTCGAGCAGTCCCATGGGGGAACGCTTCTTCTCGATGAGATCGCCGAACTCGATCTGTCCCTCCAGGCCAAATTCTTGCGCGTTCTACAGGAAAAATCATTCCGGCGGGTAGGCGGTGAATCCGAAGTCGGCGTTGATGTCCGCCTCCTGGCGTCCACGCATCGAAGCCTCAAAAAGTATGTCGACGCGGGCCGATTCCGGGAAGATCTGTTCTATCGGATCAGTGTGTTTCCCATCGAAGTCCCTCCAGTCCGGGAAAGACCTGAGGATCTCGTCGCACTGACACAATACTTCATTGACCACTTCAACCGCGAAATGGGCCGCCGTGTCGCCGGCATCACCGAAGACACCAAAAAAATTCTCCTGGCTTACGCATGGCCCGGCAATGTCCGGGAACTTCGAAATACCATCGAACGAATGATCATCCTCCGGGAGGACGGCTTGATCTGTCCCGAGGAATTGCCCATTGAAATCATCACCGGCGTCCAGCGGCTTCCCGCTGGCAACTCGGCACGCTCCGGCGCCGATCCGGCCACCCCGGATCAGGTCCATGATATGTCCCCCACCCCTGTTTCCTCACAGAATACGCCTCAGTCCATCATGGGAGACACCGGCCGATCGGATGGCCATAATCCAATAGGGGGGGGATATATGAATGCCCATGACCTTGCCGACCTCGACGGTCAGCTGGCGCAACTTGAAAAAACAAAAATCGCCGCTGCCCTTGGAAAAGCGGGCGGTAACCAGTCCGAGGCCGCCAGGCTCCTTGGCATCCGCCGCGATACCCTCCGCTTCCGTATGAAGAAATACTCTCTGCTCTAATCTAAACACTGCAACGCTGTTTTATGATCCGCAGAGCTGACACGGATGTTTCCCTGTGTGTCGCTCCGCACCCCCATGAAATCTCTGGCAATTGGATGCGTCAACACTAACTGCGCGTCTCGCGGTGTTTCACCTTCGCCGGATGATGGAGTAATTCTCTTGATTTCCAGTGAATTGAGATATTTCTCTCAGTTTTGAGGTGCTTAGACAGTCCATATGATATCCACAAGACGTTTCTTTTTGCATATAATTTATATCCTGAATATTCTGAATATCAAACAATTATGATCTTAACTCTACCCCTTTTTTGGGTCAGAATCATGGGGGTTGTTACCTATAACTTCTGACAGGTACGTATTTTGCATACAATTAATGGTCTGAAAATTGGTGGTCGATACGGTCCTTATAATAGCAGTTCATAGCAGCGGTTTCTGGCTTTAAAGGCATAACGAGGGCGTCGAGGTGGTTTCGAAAAAGGGGTTACGTCAGAAAGGACAGAGCCAGGCTAATCGGCTGGAAGCAAGGATTCGGGTCGGATTCTCGGTGGCTGGACAGTTCGTTCTTGACTCATGGATACCGTTGGATATCACCGAAGTCGATTCGGAAGTGATCTAAATCAGAGACTTGGAATGCGTCTGAGATCCTGGGTTCAATGTCGGGTGCGCCGTACGGCGTACCGGCACTTGGATCCCAGCCGTCTCCTCAGGCTCGGCCTGCTGACCGCAACGGTCCTCTTGGCTTCCTCCCTGCCCGCCCTCGCTGAAACCCTCCAGCTTGTTTCCCCGGTAAACAACCACGAAACGTCCAATGCTGTCATCGTCTTCAACTGGTCGTCCGGACTCACCGGAACTGCCACAAACGACTCCTTCACGCTCCAAATCTGTCGGAATTCGGCCTGTACGTCGATCTTCCAGGAAAGCCCAACCGTTCCCGCTATCGACGTCTTCAGCGGAACCGTCACCATCTCCTACGAGGACACTTTCTACTGGCGGGTTATCGCGATTGACAAACGATTCGACACGGAACACGACACTCCCGCCGCCCGCGTCCTCGTTGTCGACAGTAGCGCTGCCCAGGTGTCAGCCCTCCAACCCTCCGATGGCCACGAGACAACGGCAATCAACTTTCTGGTGGTCTGGAGCGCGGTCGGCGACAGTGTGGGAGTGGACAGCTACGCGATCGAGGTATCGAGGGTATCGACGTTTGCGAGCATGGCGTTTAGCGACACGATCGACGTATTGCAGACGAGCGACACGGTGACGGGTATTTACAACGACACGTACTACTGGCGAGTGCGGGCGATTGACGATCTGGGCAACGGCGGGAGCTATTCGGCGACGCGAGGGTTTGTGACGGACACGATAGTGGACTCGGTGACGCTGTCGACGCCGTCGGACGGTCATGAGACGAGTGTGATCAATTTCCTGGTGACGTGGACGAGTTCGGACAGTGTGGGAATAGACACGTACGCGATCGAGGTATCGAGGACGACGGCGTTTACGACTCTGGCGTTTAGCGACACGATCGACGGAGTGCTGACGAGCGACACGGTCACGGGGATCTACAGCGACACCTACTACTGGCGGGTGAGGGCGATAGACGATCTGGGCAACAGCGGGAGTTTCGGGTTTGTTCGTGGATTCGTGACGGACACCATCGTGGACACGGTGACGCTGTCGACGCCGCCGGGTGGTCATGAGACGAGCGTGATCAATTTTCTGGTGACGTGGACGAGTTCCGACAGCGTAGGAATTGACACATACGCGATCGAGGTATCGAGGCTATCGACATTTGCGAGCATGGCGTTCAGCGACACAATCGACGGAGCGCAGACGAGCGACACGGTGACGGGGATCTACAACGACACGTATTACTGGCGGGTGCGAGCGATAGACGATCTGGGCAACAGCGGGAGTTTCGGAGCGGTGAGAGGGTTTATAACGGACACGATCGTGAACCAGGTGAGCGTGAGCCAGCCGGCGGACGGCCACGAGACGACAGCGATCAACTTCTTGGTGGCGTGGTCGGCGGTCAGCGATAGCGTGGGAGTGGACAGCTACGCGATCGAGGTATCGAGGGTGTCCACGTTTGCGAGCATGGCGTTCAGCGACACAATCGACGTATTGCAGACAAGCGATACGGTGACGGGAATATACAATGACACGTACTATTGGCGGGTGAGGGCGGTGGACGACCTGGGCAACAGCGGATCGTATTCGGCGACGAGAGGGTTTGTGACGGACACGATCGTGGACTCGGTGACACTGTCAACGCCATCGGCCGGGCACGAGACGAGCGTGATCAATTTTCTGGTGACGTGGACAAGTTCGGACAGCGTGGGAGTGGACACGTACGCGATCGAGGTATCGAGGACGACGGCGTTTACGAGTC
>CAZHRJ010000097.1:0-12051 GCA_964534765.1 uncultured bacterium | reverse complement strand
CCTCCATGGCCGTCGGCCGGACGCTGGACATCCCTGTCGCGTCCGGCACTGGGCCCTCCATGGCCGTCGGCCGGACGCTGGACATCCCTGTCGCGTCCGGCACTGGGCCCTCCATGGCCGTCGGCCGGACGCTGGACATCCCTGTCGCGTCCGGCACTGGGCCCTCCATGGCCGTCGGCCGGACGCTGGACATCCCTGTCGCGTCCGGCACTGGGCCGCCCATGTCCGGCGCCGCAAGAATCGGATGAGGAATGGCCTTGGCCGCCGGAATGGGCGGCATCCATCGGATCAGCAGGACCGCGGCAAGGATTCCCAGCCCGACAGCGCCGTAGGCCAGGCGGTCACGGCCCGGTGTCATCGCTCAGATCAAAATGAAAGGAGAATCGAGCCGGCTCTTTCTTTTCCTTCTTTTTGCCTTTGGGCGTCGGCGGTTCATTCAGGGGTTTCATTTCGCAGGTCAAGTCAAGCGATCGCGGTCTTCTGGAGAGTTCGTTTTTGGCGATGACGAGTATCTTGATCTGGCCATAACTTTTTTCCGGGATGTAGAGGCTTCCCGGAGAGACCTCCACTTTCACGGCCGGCATGTCGATCGCCTGGTAAGTCGCCTGGAGATCGGAGACGAGGAATGGGCTGTCGGTTTCGTTCATGAGGGATGCGTAGAGGGCCGGTACGGACCGTTCCTTGAACCAGCCGACCACCCGTGGTCGCTGGAATTTGAGGCGCACGGAGACGGTGTCTCCGGTGATGAATTTATTGAAGACGAGTGTCTGGTCAAACGCCTTGATTCGATCGGATTCCTCGGGATGGCTCTGGAAGATGACCGCCCGCGCCTCGCGGTCCTCGTAGAGATCATCGAGTTTCAGCAGAACCCGCCGCATGGCGTGAGTGTCGTGCCCGAGCGTTTCGAGGATCCATCGCCCGCCGGCGTCGGCTTCGAGCTCAAACTGCCGGGAGAACCCATTCATGACCAGCTGTGCCGCGTAATCCTGGAGGACCTGGAAAATGCCGCCGATATTTCCGGATTTATTGATGATGGCTCCGGCGATGGCGGTGATGATGGTCAGTTTCTGGCTGAGTTTGAAATCCTGGAGGACATGCCGGAATTCGGCGTGGGAGATTTCATGCGCCAAAACCGCGGCGACTTCCTCATCGTCGTCCATGATATTGAGAAGTCCCGACGTGTAATAGATGTATCCGTTTCCGGCCGAGATGGCGTTTTTTTCCAGCGAGGAGCGAAGCGGCGTGAAAAAGAATTCGAGATGTTTTCGGTCCAGGATTTTGGTCATGGGCGCGCCGAGCCGGTTCAGCCGCGCCGCAACCGCCTCGTCGTCCAGTTTCCGGTACCGGAATTCGACAATCCCGGACACTTGATTGGCGATGGCCTCCTCAAGCTCAAAATCATCCTCCGTGATCTTCGTCCGGAAACAGATCGGACAGGCCTCATAGGACTGACTCAATTCCACCGTGTCCGCCGCCGCGAAGACGCCCTTGGCGCCCAGCTGGGGCGAGTGCGGCAGCGCGCGCCTGTGATAAAAGCGGCTGCCGGTCCGCGCCGAGTAGGGCTGGGTGTCGGGCACAACCGGCGGCGCAGTGTCCACAGCCTGGGTGTCGGCGGTGGATGTCTCCGTCTCAGCGGATATGCCGATAGCGTGGGTGTCGGGGAACATCGCATGGGAGTCGGCCGGCGGCCGCCCGGCTGACATCCCTGTTCCGTTCGGCACTTGGCCGTCCATGGCCGGCGCGATTGGTTTGGGCACTGTATCGGGCGTCGGGCTGATCTGTGATTTGGATTTTTTTTTCAGTTGAATCCGCGCCGCCGAAGCTTCGTCAGTCCATTCCCATCCCCATAGGGCGGCGTGGGCGCACGCCAGAGCCAGTGCCAGGAAAAAAAATTTCCTCACGAAGAACGAGGCTGAAATCGGACGATGCGGGAAAAAGACTCCGCCGTCAGCGATGCGCCGCCGACCAGCGCCCCGTCAATGTCGCGTTCGGACATGAGCTCGTCGATGTTGTCCGGTTTGACGCTGCCGCCGTAGAGAATCCGGATTTCCTCAGCCGCGGGGCCGTAGAGGGATTGCAGGGCGCTCCGGATGACGGCGTGGACGTCCTGGGCCTGTTTGGGAGTGGCGGTGTGGCCGGTACCGATTGCCCATACCGGCTCATAGGCGACGGTAACACGGGATGCCGCGTCTTTGGCGACATGCTGCAGTCCCGCGCGGAGCTGCCCGAGGACGACCGATTCGGTCTGGCCGGCCTGGCGTTCTTCAATGCGTTCGCCAACGCAGAGGATGGGGCTTAAGTCATGCGTGATTGCGGCAGCTACTTTTTTTGAAATCCCGTCATCTTTTTCTCCAAAGACGTGCCGGCGTTCGCTGTGGCCGAGAATCACGTACGAAACGCCGATGTCCGACAGCATCCCGGCCGAGATGTCTCCGGTAAACGCGCCCTCGGCCTCAAAGTGCATGTTCTGGGCGCCCAGCCGGATGGTGGACTCGGACAGGATTTCCGAAACGGATTTGAGCGCGGTAAATGGCGGGCAGACCAGCGCCTCCCGGTCGCGGATCTGTCCGACCGAAATTTTCAGTTTTCGGATCAGGGCGAGGGACTCGCCTATGGTTTTGTACATTTTCCAATTACCGGCGATGAGGGGTCTACGACGGGTCATGGGTCATTTATTGTCGAGCGCGGCGACGCCGGGGAGTTCCTGACCTTCGAGGAACTCCATCGACGCACCGCCTCCGGTTGAAATATGGTCCATCCGGCCCGCCACACCCGCGGCCTGGACCGCGGAAACGGAATCGCCTCCGCCGACGACCTTGACCGCGAACAACCCGGCGATGGATCTGGCCAGAGCGAAGGTGCCTTCGGCGTATTCGGATTTTTCGAAAATGCCGACCGGCCCGTTCCAGAAGATGGTGCGGGCCTTTCGGAGGGCCTGATCGAACTGGCGGATGGTTTCAGGTCCGATATCGACGCCCTCCCGGTCGGCCGGGATATTGCCGGCGGGCATGGATTTGAGAGACGAAGGCTGTCCGACCTCGGTGACGGTCAGGGCGTCGACGGGAAGAAGGAGGTCGATTTTTAGCCGGGCGGCCTCATCGAGGATTTTTCGGGCGTCGCTCAAGCACTCTTTTTCACAAAGCGATTTCCCGATGGCCCCGCCCTGCGCGGCGATGAACGTGTAGGCCATGGCGCCGCCGATGAGAAGGCCGTCCACGCGCGCCATGAGAGACCGGAGAATCGACAATTTGGATGAGACCTTGGCGCCGCCAAAGACCGCGAAGAAGGGTCTTTCGGGACTGGAAAGGATCCGGCCAAGGTAATCGATTTCCTTTTTCATGAGGTACCCGGCGACGCGGGGATTGAGAAACCGTGTGACGCCGACGGTGGATGCGTGGGCGCGGTGCGCGGATCCGAAGGCGTCGTTGACGTAGATCGTGCCGAGCCGCGCGAGGGATTTGGAAAACTCAGCGTCGTTTTTTTCTTCTTCGGGATGAAACCGCAGATTTTCGAGCAGCGCGACCTGTCCCGGCTTCATGTCTCCGGTCTCCCGCTCGACTTCCGGTCCAACGCAATCCGCAAGCGCGCTCACCGGCCGGCCGAGAAGCTGACCGAGCCGGTCGGCCGCGGGCCGAAGGCGCATGGAGTCGACGATTTTGCCCTTGGGCCGGCCCAAGTGGGACATGAGGACGGCCGATGCGCCGTCCCGGATGATTTTTTGGATGGTGGGCAGGCTCTCGCGGATCCGAGTGTCATCGGTGATGCGGCCGCCGTCGATCGGGACATTAAAATCGACGCGGACGACCACCCGTTGTCCGGAGAGAGGTACGTCATCGACGGTTTTTTTGGAGAATCCGTCAGCGGCCATGCGCGGGGTCTGGATCAGAGGAGAATGGATGTCAGCTCGACAACCCGGTTGGAATACCCCCATTCGTTGTCGTACCAGCCAAAAACTTTAACCAGATTGTTTTGAACGTCCGTGAGGGCCGAGTCGAACACGCAGGACGCCGGGTTGCCGTTGAAGTCTTTGGAGACGAGGGGTTCGTCGCAGTAGACGAGATATTTCTCGAGCGGCGGCGTTTGCGCGGCGGATTTGAAGGCGGCGTTGACGGCGTCCCGGGACGCCGGTTTCGCTACGGTGACGGCGAGGTCGACGATGGAGACGTTGGGCGTGGGCACGCGGATGGCGATGCCGTTGAGCTTGCCCTTGAGTTCCGGAATCACCAAGCCGATCGCTTTGGCAGCCCCGGTCGTCGTCGGAATCATGGAAAGTCCCGCCGCGCGCGCCCGGCGCAGATCCTTGTGGGGGAAGTCGAGAGTGACCTGGTCGTTGGTGTAGGAATGGATGGTGGTCATGAGCCCGCACTGAATGGAAAAGGCCTCATTGATGACTTTGACCAACGGCGCGAGACAGTTGGTGGTGCAGGAGGCGTTGGAGACAATGTGGTGTTTGGCCGGATCATACGTCTTTTCGTTAATTCCCATGCAGATGGTGATGTCCTCGCCTTTGGCCGGCGCGCTGATGACGACCTTGCGCGCCCCCGCCGTCAGATGCGCCCGGGCCTTCTCCGCCTCGGTAAATCTCCCGGTCGACTCGATCACGATGTCGATCTTGAGGTCTCTCCATGGCAGTTTGGCCGGATCTTTTTCGGCGATGACCTTGATTTCCTTCGAACCGATCCGGATGGCGTTGTCAGTGGCCGTCACCGGTTCCGGGAATACTCCGAATGTGGAATCGTACTTCAACAGATGCGCGGAAGTTTTGGCGTCTGTTAAGTCATTGACGGCGACAAACTCAATTCCTGGATGATGCAGACCGGCCTTCAACACCAGCCGGCCGATTCGGCCAAAGCCGTTGATCGCAACCCGTATGGTCAACCAACCCACCCCTTTCTAGAAAATTAGTCGATTCGGTGTAACCTATTGACCGGAAGGCGTCAACCCTGGTTGAGATCGGAAGGAGGGGGGCCGATCAATTTTCTACTGTCAGCAGTTCCACGCGCGGACCAAATAGGCTCTTAAGTTGCATGTCAAACGTGGCCAGCAGCCCCTGATGATGGGCGACGATGGTCAACAGATAAGCGTCGGTGACCTGACTATGCGCGCCGATCTTTTCGAATATGCTCCTGCCCTGTTCAGAAACCGCTCCCCGCGGCGGGTCCGCCCAGAAGCGATGATCTCCGAAAGTTGTCATTTGCCGGAGCAGCTCTACCGCTACCGGCGGACTCTGGGGATGGGATGTAAAGGAGGGATGACTGGACAATCAAAGGCCACTTGTGTTAGCCCGCAGGTGGCCCAGCCGTCACCGCGCCGGCGTTCAAACCATGCGTGAGCCGCCGCGTGGTGGACGTGATTCGGCCAGGCCAGCGCAAGCAACAAATTAACGTCGAGCAGATATCCATTCATCGGATAGAAGTGTTCTTACTGTGTCGAGGGTAATGATACTGGCGTCCTGGGTTACAGAAAAGACAGGGAATCCGCCACGGTCTGCAGAATGGAGGGTTCCTTTAAATCCTCGCAGCGCCCATTCCGATATAATTTGCCCAATGGTCTTTTTGCTATGGGAAGCGATACCCTTGGCGATTGACATAAGCTGGTCATCAATATTGATTGTTGTTCTCATACTGATGTTTTATCATCGCGATGTTTCGATGTCAAATTTTGGAAGAACGGGAAGAACGGAAGAGCGGTACCGGGAAGAACGGGAAGAACGGCGGAAGAACGGGGCCAGGCAAGAACGGTGCCAGCCCCAAGAACGGTGCCAGCCCCTAAGTTATTGAAGTTTTGGATGACCGCTGTTTGAAAGCAGAAGACCGAGGCCTTGAGGGCATTCACCGACCACTCTTTGCCCAGATCGGCGGATATCCGGGGTCGACATTTCACCGTGCGCGGACTCGTCTTCATTTCATCATTCATAGACAGGGCCCAGATGCCCTAATCCTTGAAAAGCCGGAGTCGGCCCGCTGATTCGTTCATGTAATCTGATTATATAACATAATGAATTGGACAAATCAGTGTGCCGGGGCGATAATGCGGGCGTAAGCGAAAAAGGAAAGGAGGCGGATGGATATGAAGTTCAGGATGCGGTTCCGAGTCGGCGGGGCCGGGTTGGAGGTGGAGGACGAGGCGGAAAGCACGACAGAGTTTTTCAAAAAGGTCACGTTCTACCACTCCCTGCCCGAAACCTGTGGACGCTGCGGAGGATCAGCCATTGGGTTCGATCACCGCATCGCGCAGGGATTTCAGTTTTACGAGATCAAGTGCCGCGACTGCAACCATGCGTTGAGGTTCGGTCAGTACAGGGAGAATGCCGAGCTGTTCGCCAAGACGTGGGTCGAAAAACCCGCGGCTGATCACGCGGACACCGAGGAGTCTGTCCGTGGCCTTGGGCCACGAAGAAATTAAGTCCACCCATTGGACAAAGGAGAAGTGCCATGCCAAATCTAAACAAAACGCTTTTGATCGGCAACCTGACGCGCGACCCGGAGATGCGATACTCGTCGAAGGGAACCGCCGTCGCCGGATTCGGACTGGCCGTCAACAGGAAGTACAAGTCGGCCGCCGGCACGATTGAGGAGGAGACGACATTTCTCGACGTTTCAGCATTTGGCCACCAGGCGGAAACCGTTTCAAAATTTCTCAAGAAAGGCGCCGCCGTCTTCGTCGAAGGCCGTCTACGGCTCGACCAGTGGGACGACAAAAACACCGGACAGAAAAGGTCAAAAATCGTCGTGATCGCCGACCGCGTCCAGTTTTTGTCTCCCCGGAAAGCGACCTCCGCCGCCGACGACAGGATCGCCATCCCTGTCGGATCCCCGGCCGGCGCCGACTGTCCGGGTGACGACGGCGTGCCGTTCTGAGCAGTTTCTGGTGAAAGGGTCAGAGGATTCGAGGGGCTGGAGCCTGTAAAAAAGTTGATTTTTAACACAGAGACTGCGGAGACTGAGCACGGAGGGCACAGAGGAGAAAATCCAGTCTTTCTTTGGATGAACGAACCTTGGAAATTTTCTCATGGCTCTCCGTGTGTCTCGGTCTCCGTGAACTCTGTGACGAATCTCTTGATTCTATTCTGATCAACCCCGTTGGTCATGTATACCCCCGGGCCTGGGTTTTGAACATGCCGGCATATCGGCCGTCGAGGGCGAGGAGATCCTCGTGCGAGCCGCGCTCGATGATCCGGCCCTCGTCGAGGACGACGATCCGATCAGCGTTCCGAACAGTCGAGAACCGGTGCGAGATGAGGACCACCGTCTTGTCCTCGTACGCCTTTTCCAGGTGATTGAAAATTTCGAACTCGGCCTCCGCGTCGACCGCCGAGGTCGGCTCATCGAGAATTAGGATCGGCGCTTCTCGGTAGAAGGCCCGGGCGATGGACAGTTTCTGCCATTGACCCGTTGAGAGCTCCTCGCCCTCTTCGAATTGCCGGCCCAGCGCCTGGTCGTACTTCTTCGGCAGGCCCTCAATGAAGGCCGCCGCGCCGGACCGTTCGGCCGCCAGGCGCATGCGGGTTTCGTCCGTGCGCGTCGGATCGCCGAGGAAGATGTTCTCGCGGACGGAGAAGTGAAACTGGACGATGTCCTGGAAGAGCGTTCCGAGATGCCGATACCAGTTTTCCAGACGCAAGTTCCGCAGATCAATTCCGTTCACGAGGATCCGACCGCCTGTCGGATCGTAAAATCGGCAGAGAAGCTTCACGATCGTGGTCTTCCCAGCGCCGTTTGGGCCGACGAGGGCGAATTTCTCTCCCGGCTCGATCGTGAATGAGACATCGTGGAGGACCTCCCGGCCGTTTGGATAAGCAAAATGGACGTTCTGAAAAACAATGCGAGGCGGCACAGTATTGGAGAGTTCAACCGCGTCCGGCGCCTCGGTGACGATCTTCGGCAAGGCCAAGACTTCAAAGAAATGATCGACATAGAGGCCGTTCTCATGGAGCTGGCCTAGATTTGTAACGATCTGAACCATCGCGATGCCCATGCGATCCAGCAGATTGACCAGAAGCGTAAACGCCCCGAGCGTCATCGCGGCTACAAGCACATCCGGGGCCTTCCAGACTGCGATGGCGAAGAGGACGCCGGTTTCGAACAGGATGGGAAAGACAATCAGCCGCATGAATCGGTCGAGAGGTACGCGATTCAGATCAAAGAGACTTTTCTGCGTCTCCTTGAACTTCTCGAGAAGCGGCCAACTGGCCCCGTGGATTCTGGCTTCGCGAATCGCCGGCGGCCAGGACAGTATCCACATGAAGTACCAGAGGCGTTTAACGTTCGGCGCGCCCGATCCATAGATTGACCACTGGAAATTTCCCCAGCGCGTCCGGACCCAAAGGCGCGGCACGGAGGCGAGCGTGATGGCAACGGGGATCCACCAGCCAAAGGGGGAGAGGATCGCGAAGATCGAACCCCAGGTCACCAGCGCCGAAAAAAAGTATGACGAGAGTCGAACAAAATCGGGCACTCGCCATGGAAATGTGTCACGGGCTTTCGTCAGGAGGTTTTGGACCTCCGGATCCTCCAGATGCGCGAGGTCGAGATTGGCCAGCTTGGAAAAGTATTGAAGGTTCAGCGCATTTTGCAACCGCCAGCGGAGGAGGAAATCGACGTAAAGTCGATTCCAGTGCCAGGTGACAAACGACTCGACGCCTATGAGGAGTGATCGCGCCGCCAGGACCACGACAACAATCCAGGGCAGTGACGGTGTTCCACCGGCGGCAGGCACAAGGAAGGCGTCAATCAAATACATGATGGCGACGCCGGCGCCGACCGGAGCGAGAGCTCCCAGCGCGGCGGTCGCGTAATACTCAAGCGTTAGGCGCCGGTCAGCTTCGAGCGAGAACGTCAGAAGTTTCTTGAGACGGCGAGTTGTTGCCGCGATGTCCTTCATCAACAATCGATTACCTCCCTAAAATAAAAGTTTTATATATTTCGTATTTGTCGAAATCTTTTATTTTTCCGACTGTCCTCAAAACTGTAATGTTGTCAAAATAGGCATCAAAATATTTTTCTTGCCCTTGAACAAAATTCCAAATGTCCAAATATTTTTCGTCGCACTCTTCCACGATCGTGGCATGAAAATGCAGGTTTTCCGCGTCAAATTTATCCCATTGCATCCAGTCCATGGACTTAAACTCTGAAATCAATTCGAAAAACGTCGCCCTCGCCTGGTCAGATAGTTGAATACTCATAAACACGACTTTCGGATGAAACCCGCCGAACCCCCCGACTCTTATCGGCGTTCGAATATGTGTATCAGCAAATTGCTTCAACCGTTTTTCAACATGCTCGATTGTTTCGGTGTCGAACCAGTACTTCAGCGTGAAATGTGGCGGCACTCCTTGCTCCTTCGTCAACGTCTTTCCGAATTTGTCCGCGATTTCGTTGACCAGCCGAAGATGATAATCGGCAATCTCTCCTCCCAATACGCAATAGACGATGTATTTCATCCTGTCCTCTTTCGCGACTCAAACATCCCCGCGATCTTCGTCACACGCAATGCGCCCTCCAATCGGATCTCGCTCTCCACGTCCCGCACAAATTCGTCCAGCTTTCCGCCCGTCATCGCATTTTTGACATCGCCATCCGATAGAACGTACGCAACCAGCGGTTCTGTCTCAGTGATGACCAGAGAATCGTCATGCAGGTGCCGATGAACATTCTGAAACCATTTTGACAGTTGAGCCGCGCCGTTTTCGAGGTCGAACCGGTCCGTGTAATACGCGCCTTGATACTCCGGCACAAACCTTCGGACAAAGTCCTTGAGTTCTCTCATATGCCCTTGGCCGACGGTTGAAGCGTAAAAAAGCCCTCCCGGCTTCAGAATCCGGCTGATCTCCGACAAGGCCTTATCCAGGTCGGCAACATGATAGAGCATATGGTTCGCGATCACGGCATCGAAAAACCCGCCCTCGAAGGGAATGGACGCCGCATCGACCGTCTGAAACGTAAACTTCCCGTCCGCCCTTTCCATATTTTTACGCGCCTCCTCCAGCATCCCAGGCGACAAATCCGTCAGCGTAACCCTCCATCCGGCCGGCACCCGCTGAATATTCGTCTTCCACAACTGGCCGGTTCCGGATCCGAGTTCGAGGATGCGGCTGTCGGAAGCCATTTTGAACTGATCAAAAATCCACATGAACAAATTGAGCTTGTTCGTGCTGAATCGCCCATGGATGTCCATTCGCGCTTTCAGATTACTCGCGTCCTTGTACTGTTCCGTCAAGAGATACTTCGCGTCGGCCCACTTGGTCATATCAAATCGGTCTCCGCTACTCGGTACGTTTCATGTTGGAGAGCAACTTTTTCGCCCTTGCCATGCCCTCAGAATCCCCCGCCCCTTTGAAAGCGTCCAATGCCCGGCGATATAGCCTTTTCATGTAAGCATTGTAGTCTCCATCAACATGCTCAGGCGTGGCCGCGGCGCCCTTTAAATACAATTGGCCGGCAGACAAGTAATCCTTCATTTCGAATGCCCTGTGCGCGCGGACAACCCATCCTTTGGCCGCCACCCATGGCCGGCATTTGGGACAGGCCGACATGTCCCTGGTCAGAATTCTATAGCCTTGATAATAATCCTGCATCTCCTCGAAAGCCGAATTCATGAGACACGCTTCGCCGTGGTCGTAGGCTTCAAACAACAAGTAAAAGGCATGACCCAATTCATGGGCCATGAGAAATCCGCCGAGAATTTTATTCTTGCCCTCTCGGGGGACGGACGACCCAATCATGCTCAGGCCATCCACCTCGCCGTATGTTTCGAGAATACTGATCATCACGCTGGTGCCGTCAAGCGCTTTCCGTTTGGGACTGATGAACGATGACCCGCCAACTTTGGCGTGCTTGGTCACAGCATGGGGATAGGGCCGGCCGAGGTCGTCAAAGATGATGAGCTGGTTGGTGATCACCATATCGTATCGGTCCTGTTCCCTCATCATACACATCCATTCAACATAGGACTGAAACGGCGCGGGCGGCTCTAAAATGAGAGGCGCCCCGTTTTTATCCCGAAGCGTCTTTAGCCATTTGATCTTGCCGTGATACGTTTTCATCAAATGAAAATGCGCGTCGTCATAAGTCTTGATGTCCTGCCTTGGGAAGAAGCCCTTTAACGCGTCGATGTCCCACTGTTTGAGAAACTCGATCATCCAACCTTTGGCGTCGGAGTCACTGAAAATGTCCATTTGATCGCCCTGATCCATGTCGTATTTCCATGGAGCATAGGAGCGATAAAGACGCGTCTTGCGGTATCCCCGATCCTTAAAAAGCGCATCCAACGGGATAGTCCCGTTGTCGTGAAATGCCAGTTTCAATCCCGTTCCGAGTTTTGATGAAAGAACGCGCCGCGTCTCATCCAAAACCTCTTTCAAATCGCTATTACTCAAGACCGGCAGACGTGGATCGAATGCGCACACAACCTCGAGCGTAACCGTCAGCGCATCCGGATCCCCGTCTCCAGGAAGATGTTCGGCCGGTTCCGCGATGGTGGCCGCTACCACGCACAACGCAAGGGACATGCCCAGCCGGCAATTTCGCACCAACATATTAGGATTGCCTTTTCTGAGCGCCGATGACCAGCTCGCCCGGGTACTTTGAACCATAAGGATTCTTTTTAAAGTCCGCATACAGGGCCACGATGTCAAATCCGCACCTGTGCAACAAATGCTCCACCTCATACCGGAACAAGTACCTCATCTTGAACCGATGCACTCGGCGTTCTTTGCGCCCATCCGGATGGGTGATATAAAAGATGGCCTCCTCATCATTGACCTGATTCTGCCGGTCACGAGCAGCCGTGCGACGCAGTCGGTACGCCTTTCTGCCATCAGGCAGAGCAAACTCGATCGGCTCTCCATATTCCTTCAGCTTGGAATCATCCATGAGATGATCGAGGTCTGGATTAAAAATGTCGAAAACCAGGTGCCCGCCCGGACGCAGGTGTCGATGGATTGCGGAGAGACACGAAATCTGCCCTTCCGCCGACGCAATATGCTGGAACGGCCGGAAGGGGATTGTCACGAGTGCGAATCGCTCGTCAAGAGCAAAGCCGGCCATATTG
>CAZHRJ010000096.1:1938-12085 GCA_964534765.1 uncultured bacterium | reverse complement strand
GATGGATGCGCACTCTTTTCCGCTTGAACCCCCAGAGCAACGCGGCCGCCGACAGAGCCCCGGCCGCGAAAGCCGCCCCCGGAACCAGACTATCCAGGGCCGACGCCGCGCCCAGGATCGACGCGGCCACGACGCCCATCAGCACACGGACCACGTCGAGGTCCGTTTGATATCCGATGGCCTCCGAATCATCCGATGTTGTTCTTTGAATCTGTTCCATTCCTGTCCTCCGCTTGACCTCCGTTTCACCTTACCATACAATCACCCCGATGAACGATTTCCTTACTCCATCGTCTTTTGCATTGTGGCTTCTTGCCGGGATCATCCTGGCGGCGGTTGTCTGGGTTGGTATACAGGTATTCGCCGCCAAAGCCCTGCTCAACCACCTGCGGATGATCCTGCAGGAATCGGCCGAATCCTCCCGGCGGCTGGTGTCCCAGACGGAGCGGGATCTCTATGTCCTTACGAATGCGATCCGGCGGATGAGGGGCGAATCTGTATTTACGCCGGACATGAAAATGAAGGACTGTCTCGCGGCGGATCCGCGGGTGCACCGGTACCTCGCCAAACACCGCCGGTCGGGTGTGATCCGAATGGAGATCGAGCCGGAGAGGACTCTACGCGAAACCACCGATCTCTACGACCTCGACATCGACGCGCTCTTGAAGGATCTGAACGATCTTACGTGATCACGATCTTTTTTCTCATACTGGCCGCGGCGTTGGCCGTTGAATCCGTCCTGCTGAGGCGAATATTCCGTCAGACGCGTCTTTTGCGAAACGACTGCGACAAACTCCGGATTCAAATGCGCGACTCCCGCCGCTGTATCCTCGATCATCTCAACCTTTCCCGAACGGCCGTCATGCGGGCCCAGGGCAACCCGGTCATCCGGGTCCGGGTTTTGCCGATGGACGAGACCATCGTTCTGATGCATCCCAACATCAGTCTCCTCAACAGCGCATGGGAAAATGGCATCGGTATTCCGACCGCGTGTCTGGGCAACGCCCGGTGCGGCACCTGCAAAGTCCGGGTGGTCGAGCCGAAGGGCCGGTTGCCGGCCAAAGCCGCTCAGGAAAAAATCACGCTCAGCATGTTCACCCGGGACGAGGACATCCGGCTGTCCTGCATGATCAAACCGAAAGAAGACATGGTCGTTAAAATCGAATCCGAACAGGAACTCATCGACACCATCCTCCCGCCGCTTTCGCCCACCGACCGCGTCGCCGCCGCGCCTTATTATTGACTTCAGTCAATAACGGCCAATGAGTCCTGCGTTGGAACACGCGCCACGCGGCGGATCGGATCGGCCGCCGGTTGAAGGCCGGTCAGGTGGATTGATCGGCATGGCCTGCGTTCTCCTGGGACTGTGGATATACGCCGGTTTGGCCCCGAAATACGTATCCCCGGACGGAGTCGGATACCTGGCCTATCTGATCTCGATCGTGTCGGACGCCGATCTTGATTTTGAAAACGAATTCCGATCAATGCATTTTTCCGGCCCCCTGGCCGTGACCGAAACCGGATACATCGCCAACATCTGGCCCCCGGGCACGGCTCTGTATCTGTCTCCATTTTATCTCGCCGCCTGGGTCATCCATGCCCTGCTTCATCCACTCATCGGAATGCCCGTCCGGGCATGGTGCATTGTATTTGCCAATGCCGGATCAACCCTCTACGGCGTCGCCGCCGTCTGGATGGCCTGTCGATTCCTGCGGTCTCTGGGTCTTACGGCGTCTCAGGCGCCGGCTTGCGCCGCGGCAGTCTTCGCCGGAACTCCGCTCTGTTACTACACAATCCACATGCCCAATTCTCCATACCCGGTCTCCGCTTTTGCCGTATCACTCTTTTTGTCCGACTGTTTGAAATCGTCAAACACCAAAGACCCCCGTTGGGACCGCTGGGCATGGCGGGGCATTCTATTAGGGCTGGCCGCCACGATACGAACCGAGAATCTTTTATTCGGTGTCGTGCCGGTGGCGGACTGGATTGCCCGGATCGTGCGCGAATCAGGTCGGAAGCGGGAAATCGCGGCTGAAGGACTGGTCTTCGCCGTCGGCGGCCTGATAGGATTTTCGCCTCAATTGGCGGTCTGGCAAATTCTATACGGATCCGTCCTGAACTCCCCGCAGGGATTTAACATCGGATTCCATAACTTCGCTCTGTACGAGGTGATTTTTTCCCCGTTCCACGGCGTGGTGCCATGGACTCCCATAGTGGTCATGGGCCTCGCCGGATTTTTCTGCCGTGGCGCGAGCGCGGAACAGCGGATCGCCCTGGCGCTGTCCGTGGGTATTCAAATCCTTCTGATCTCCTTCACCGCCGCATGGTGGGGCGGCCACGCCTTCGGCCCACGGGTTCTGACCGGAGGATATTTTGCGATCTGCGTGGGCGTCAGTCTGATGATCCAAACGGCGGCGCGGTTCGGTCGGAGAGCGGAAGCGGCCGTTTGGGCGGCAATCGCCATCGTGAGCGGCTGGACGTTTTCGCTGTCGCTGCAATCGATGATCGGATGGATCAATCTGACCGAAATCGTAACCGACGGCCGGACCCTGTTGGCCTGGCAGGCGCGCGCGCCTCGGGCGCTGGCGGAGGCCTCCCTGTCGTTTGGCGGCGCGGGGCATCTCTCCGCCGCCGCTTCGGCTGTCGCTTTCGCAATCCTTGGGATGGCCACATGGTCACTTGCCAGGTTTTCCAAACGTCTACTCGCCGAAGGCCCCGCGCGCCGACGCTGCGTCATCGCGGGCGTCCTGATCCTTGTTGTGCACGTGGCGTTTCTGGCGGCGGACCGGAACCGGCCGGACCCAGGCCTCCGGAATCGCGCGGCGTATTCAGACCCGGCTAAACTTTCCAATTTTTTTCTGGACCAGGCCCATCGCATACGGCTGGAGTACGACCAAACCCGATCCGGACGACCCGTTCGATGATCCTCACTGCCCGCCCAACAGACGATCCCTTCGCGCGATGAGTTCGCGGATGTACTTGATGTCTTCCACGTCTTTCGGAGACAGGCGGATCCGTTTGGTTTTCTCGAGGCATTCGAGGCTGGGAAGATTCAGAGTGGCGCCGGCGACGAGCGGGACAGATTCCCGGCCGGCCCACATCTCGTCAAATGTGACAGACCCTCCGGATTTCAGACTGTAGCTCCGAGCCCGGAACACATCGATCTTGCTGCCGGCCGAATAAACTGAAAGTTTGTAGCTCTTGGCGGGGTCGCCCGAGCCGAACGGGATGACTTCCATGTCCAGCTTGGCGCAGACCTTTAGAAAACAGCGAAGGGACTCCTTCTCGTAAGAGATAAAAATATCGTAGTCCTGGGTGGCGACCGGCGCTCCATAGGCAATGAGGGCCTGCCTGCCGATCAACAGCCATTTGACCTTGGCCGCGCCAAGCGCCTTGATAAAATCAAGCGGCTGGACGAAGGATTCGCCCTGCATGTTTTAATTCCCTTGCGGATTGGATGTGCCGCTCATTGGCATGAAACCTCTGCCCCGGTGTCAACCCGGCAAACCATTCGACATTCTCGCGAATGGCCGCCTTCTCTTCCGGCGTGACAACAATGTCGTTGGGCAGGCGGTGCCGGCGGCAGAGTTCCTCCATTTCCCTGTCCTTCTTCGGCCGCCCGGGCCGGTAGGTTTTGACGACCAGCGCAAAAACCTCCGCCTCGATCCGCGGGATCAGCCAGTCGCGGCCGACGCGCCTCACCTTCAGTCGCCCCTGCCGGCAGTACCGACGGACGAGGGTCGCATCGATCTTCAACAGTTTGGCCGCGGCCCGAACAGTCAGGAGACCGTCCGCCGCCGTCTGCTCGTCCATGACATATTTGTCTTATATACGAGACAATATGTCAAGAAAAACAAAAGATCTCCCGAACAAAAGATCTCCCACAAGGTCCCCAGGCGGGACGGGTACCGGGGAGTTCTTGACGGGGATCGGAAAACAAATCAGAATACGGGCTGGTCGGTCACGATCGAAGAGATCGTGCCGGCAGGACCGAATGATCAAGAGAAGAGTCTGACAGGGTTGGGACGGAAAGGTGAAGGAAGTTGACGATTGGATAAGAACCTACATACCCCGACCGCGGAATCGCCCTACGCGGAAGACCCGGACACGTTCTGGCATACGACGACCCACATCATGGCGCAGGCGGTCTGCCGGCTCTTCCCCGAGGCCCGGTATGCGATCGGTCCGACGATCGAAGAGGGATTTTATTACGACTTCGATATCGGCCGGAATTTCATTCCGGAGGACATGGAGAAGATCGAAAGCGAGATGAGGAAAATCGCGGGCGAGAACCTGCCGATCGAACACCTGATGTGGACGAAAGATGAAGCCCTTGATTTCTTCAGAAAAAGGGGCCAGATGTACAAGGCGGAACTGATCGAGGAGCTTCCCGTTGACCGGGTCAGCATCTACCGGCAGGGAGAATTCACGGATCTTTGCCGGGGTCCGCATCTTAGCCGCACCGGGTTTGTGCAGAATTTCAAGCTTCTGACATTTGCGGGAGCGTACTGGCGGGGGAACGAGAAAGGCCCGCGGCTGCAGCGGATATACGGAATATCGTACCGGGACAAGAAGCAAGTATCGGACTTCATTCGCCGACGGGAAGAAGCCGAGAAGCGTGACCACCGCCGGCTTGGCGTTGAGCTTGACCTCTTCGGCATGGATGAGACTCTGGGCGGCGGGCTGGTCCTTTACCACCCCAGGGGTTCCGCGTTGCGGGGCGTGTTGGAGGATTTTCTGAAGCGGGAGCATCGCCGACGCGGCTACGAATACATTTATTCACCGCATATGGCGAACGCGAACTTGTGGAAGATATCGGGGCATTACGAGAATTACAAGGAGAACATGTATTTTACGGAGATCGAGGGCCAGGAATTCGGAATCAAACCCATGAATTGCCCCTTTCACATCCAGGTCTACCGCTCGCACCTCCGGAGTTACCGGGAATTGCCGCTCAAGTATTTTGAACTGGGGACCGTGTACCGGTTCGAGCGGTCCGGGGTGTTGCACGGGCTGTTGCGGGTAAGGGGATTTACGCAGGACGACGCGCACATTTTTTGCCGGGAGGACCAGTTGACGGCGGAGATCGCCACGGTGCTTGATTTCGTCCAGGTGGTCTTGAACCTCTTCGGGTTTTCATATACGGTCGGCGTCGGCACCCGGCCGAATAAGTACATGGGCGACCCGTTGCTATGGGATCGCGCGACGGAGGCGCTGGTGGCGGCGCTGAGAGCCCGCGGGATCGAGCATGAGATGCATGAGGGCGACGGGGCGTTTTATGGTCCAAAGATCGACATCGCGCTAAGAGACGCGCTCGGCCGGTCGTGGCAGGGTCCGACGATCCAGGTGGATTTCAATCTGCCGGAGCGGTTTGATCTGGAGTACGTGGCGGAAGGCGGCTCCCGAAGCCGTCCGGTGATGATTCACAGGGCGATCTTGGGGAGCTTGGAACGGTTTATCGGATGTTTGATCGAGCATTATGGAGGAGAATTTCCGTTGTGGCTGGCGCCGATCCAGGCGCGGGTGATTCCGGTGTCCGGGCCGGCCGGCGGATCGTTTTCGGAAGAGGTCTTACAGGAATTGCGGGCTCAGGATATCCGGGCGGATCAGGACGACCGGCAGGACACGCTGGGGAAACGAATCCGCACGGCGGAGCTTGAGAAGATACCCGTGATCGCCGTGATCGGCGAGCGGGAAGCGCAGGCACGTTCGGTGAACGTGAGGCGCCGAGGGAAAAAAGAGCAGGAGGCAATGTCATTGACAGAGTTTTTGGCCAACATACGCCGTGAGGCGATGCTCCCGGATGGGGCGAATCAGCACTGACCGCGAAAGTCGATTCGATACGGATTAATGAAGAGATAACCGCGCCGACGGTAAGGCTGATCGGCACGGAAGGCCAGCACGCGGGTGAGAGGCCGGTCGCCGAAGCGATCGCCATGGCGCGAGCGGTCGGGCTGGATCTGGTGGAGATCGTGGCGAACTCGACTCCGCCGGTATGCAAAATTCTGGATTACGGGAAGTACAAGTTCAACATCAAGAAGAAGGAGCGCAAGGCCCGGGCGCACAGCGTGCGAACGGATCTCAAGGAGATGCGTTTGAG
This sequence comes from uncultured bacterium, assembly GCA_964534765.1. Classification (GTDB taxonomy): domain Bacteria; phylum Lindowbacteria; class 2-12-FULL-62-27; order 2-12-FULL-62-27; family 2-12-FULL-62-27; genus CAZHRJ01. The sequence goes on along the minus strand of CAZHRJ010000096.1, from coordinate 5,985 downwards.
GACGAAGATCGAGACGCACGATTTTGAGATCAAGATGAGCCGGATACGCGGATTTCTAGGCAAGGGTCACCGGGTGAAGTTGTCGGTATTGTTTCGCGGCCGCGAGATCACCCATATGGAAATCGGCCAGAGGCTGCTGGAGCGGGCGCAGCAGGCTCTGATCAAAGAGGGCCGGGTGATTCAGGGTCCGGTTTTGGACGGCCGGGCGCTGGGACTGGTGCTGGATCCGATTCGATGAAGAAGAGGTGAGGCGATGCCAAAGATCAAGACGAACCGGGCGGCGGCAAAGCGATTCCGCCGGACCGCGGGCGGCAAATGGGTGAGGCGCCGGGCGTACGGGCGTCACTTATTGACGACGAAGTCGAGGAAGCGGAAGCGCTCCTACAAAGGGATGCACGCGGTGAGCGGCACGGATCAGTATCACGTGGAGCAGCTGTTGCCCTACGGTGGTTAGGCGTGGGGAAGAAAGACAAGGGAGAGACTAGATGAGATCGAAAAAAAGCACGGGCCGGCGGGCGCGAAAGAAGCGGTTGCTTAGAGACGCCAGGGGCTACTTTGGCCGGAAGAGCAAGATTTACCGAGAGGCCAAGCCCCAGCTGATGCAGGGCGGATTTTACGCGACGCGGGACCGGCGCGCGAAGAAGGGGGAATTCCGGTCGCTGTGGATCATCCGCCTTACCGCGGCCGCGCGGTCGGCGGGGTTGTCGTACAGTCATCTGATCGCGCGATTAAAGCGCGCGAATGTGGCGCTGAATCGGAAATCCCTATCTGAGATAGCGGCGCGCGATCCGAGCGGGTTTAGCGAACTGATCAAAGTCGCCCAGGCCGCCTGACCGGGCCGAATCCGTGGGCGTGTCGGTGATGTCAGCCATTGCGGACCTCCGGGAGGAATTTGAGAATCGACTCGCGCGCGCGCAGGACGGTCCCGCGCTGGAGGACCTGAGGATCCTATTTCTCGGCCGGAAGGGCCATCTGGCGGACCAATTCAAGCAGATGGGATCTCTCGGCCCCGAAGATCGGCGCACGACCGGAGCGGCCCTCAACGAACTGAAAATCCATTGTGAGCGGCGTCTGAAGGAGGCGCTCGGCCGGATGGCCTCTTCGGCGCCGGCCGGCGGCCGGGGAGTGGAGCAGGTAGACGTGACTCTGCCGGGCCGATCGGTCCATGCCGGCTCAGCCCATCCCCTGATCACCACCCAGAACGACATTTGCGAGATATTTCGGCTGGCCGGATTTGACATAGAAACCGGTCCGGAGGTTGAAACCGACTGGTACAATTTCGGCGCGCTGAATGTGCCGGTGGATCATCCGGCTCGAGACATGCACGACACCTTTTATCTGGCGTCTTCCACTCCCCCGGGCGGGCAGGGCAACAAGGACCCGGACGCCTATTTGTTGAGGACGCATACGTCCCCGGTTCAGATCCACGTGATGGAGCGACAAAAGCCGCCGCTCAGAGTGATCGCGCCTGGAAGGGTGTACCGCCGGGACGACGACATCTCCCATACGCCGATGTTTCACCAGGTGGAGGGTCTGTGGGTGGACGAGGGGGTGACCCTGCGCGATCTGAAAGGTCTGCTGGAATATTTCGCGAAGCGGATGTTCGGCGAGAGTACCGGCACGCGGTTTCGGCCGTCATTTTTTCCGTTTACGGAGCCATCCCTGGAGATGGATGTATCGTGTGTGATCTGCGGCGGCAGCCGGCAATGCCGGACGTGCAAATCGAGCGGGTGGCTGGAGATTCTGGGCGCGGGTATGGTTCATCCCGAGGTATTTCGGGCGGTCGGGATCGATCCGGGGAAAGTGACGGGACTGGCCTTCGGGATGGGTGTGGAGCGGATCGCGATGCTGAGATACGCGATCGACGACATTCACCAGTTTTATGATAACGATCTCCGATTTCTGGCCGACCTGGGCGCCGGCCGATGAAACTGGTCTTGTCCTGGCTGTGCGAGTTTGTTTCCCTGACAGCGAAAGAACGCCGGGAACTGGTGTCGCTTCTGCCGCGGATCGGCATCGAGGCATCGCCGGCGGAAAGCCAGGAGGGGGAGGCGGCGCTGGAGGTGGAGATCACGCCAAACCGCGGGGATCTGCTGTCCGTTCTGGGGATGGCCCGCGAGATCGGCGCCCACTTGGGCCGGCCGGCGCGCATGGCTCGCATCCGGCCGATTCGCGCGAATCGTCTCAAGGGCGCGGTCCGAATCGACCGCCAATCGGGATGCCGGCGGTATCTGGGCGCGCGGATCGAGAACGTCCGCGTCGGAGCGGCGCCGCCGGAGATGACGAGACGACTTCTTGCGGCGGGGTTTTCGAATTTCAACTCGATCGTGGATATTACAAATTACGTTTTGGCCGAATTGGGGCAACCGCTGCACGCGTTTGACGCCGACAAACTCACCGGCGCCGTACAGGTCCGGCGCGCGGCAACGGGCGAGCGGATGGATGCCCTGGATGGGAAAACCTATTCGCTGAAGGGGGATCTGGTCATCGCCGACGACCGCGGCCCCGTTGCGATCGCCGGGGTTATTGGCGGATCGGCGGCGGCGGTGACGCAAGAGACCCGGACGGTTTTTCTGGAGTGCGCGTGGTTTCATCCAGGCGTCGTCCGGCGGACCGTCCGGCGACTGGGGGTGACGACGGAAAGTTCCCATCGATTCGAGAGGCACGTTGATCCCGAGGGGATGGACCGGGCGTTTTACCGCGCGATCGATCTGATTCAAAAATTATCAGGCGGGCGACTGACGGGCGTCGAGCGCACGACAGCATCCTATTCGATAAAGGGCGGTATCCCGACGCCGGCGGGTACGATCCACTTGACAGGCGCCGGAATCCGTCGAGTGCTCGGCGTGGATCTGCCGCCCCGCGCGGTTCGGGATCACCTGACCCGTCTGGGGTGCCGGGTTTCGGCGGCGTCCGGCGGCGCGTGGCGGGTGACCGGCCCCAGTTACCGCCCGGACATTCGGTTGCCGGAGGATCTGATCGAGGAAGTCAGCCGGATGCACGGGCTGGACCGGATACCGTCCCGGGTTCCCCGGGTGACTCCCGCGGGCGGACGAAGCGAGGCGGACAATCTGGTGAACGACCTTCGGCGGGCGGCGTTGACGCTTGGGCTGGCGGAGACGGTTCAGATGGGATTTGTGTCGGAGGCGAGTCTGAGGACCCTGGGAATACCGGCCGCGGAGTCGGTGGCGATAGAAAATCCGTTGAGCCTGGCTGTGTCGCATCTGCGGCCGGCGCTCTTGCCAAGCCTCCTGGCGACTGCGTCATTGAACCATCGCCGGGGAGCGGAGAGTATTAGGATATTTGAGATCGGCCCTGTCTATCAACCCGGCCGGCCGACGGGTGAAGAATTGCGGCTGGGAATCGTTTTATCGGGCCGCGCGGAGCCGGCGCATTTTTCGAGGAAGGACCGATCGTACGATTTTTATGATCTAAAGGGTGCGGTGGAAAGCGTCCTGAAAAGTTCAGGCCGATGTATGGAAAGTCCGCAGACCGTGCCTGCGGTGATCCCGGGATTTGACGCCCGGGAGACGGGCGGCATCAAAATATCCGGAACTGCGGTGGGATGCATGGGACGGATCGAATCGGACGTCTGCCTGGCAAACGATTTGTCCTCAACCCTCTATTGCGCGGAACTGAGCATCACCCGATTGCTGACTCTGCCGCGAATGCCCATTTTTTTTCGGCCACAGCCCAGATTCCCGTCGATCCGCCGGGATCTGTCCCTGATCGTGAGCGGAACCGTCAGCGCGGCGGAAGTGCGGCGCGTGGTGATGGAGTCGAAGCCGCCGCATCTGGTGCGATTTGATTTTTTTGATCTGTATCGGGGCAAGGGGGTAGAACCCGGGTTTTACGCGCTGGGTCTGACCTTCCAATTCCAATCCGCCGACCGGACTCTGTCGGACGAGGAAGCGAACGCCGCGCGGGATCGCGCGCTGGACCAATTATCCGCGCGACTGGGCGCGAAGCTTCGAAGCGTCTAGACCATGGAAGGTCTGTGCCGGCGATTGCCAGGGATGGCAACGGTTCGCCGGCCTTGACCATGGA
>CAZHRJ010000096.1:0-1838 GCA_964534765.1 uncultured bacterium | reverse complement strand
TTGACCATGGACGGTCTGTGCCGGCGATTGCCAGGGATGGCAACGGTTCGCCGGCTTAGGGCATCATGCTAAAGATCGGTCTGACGGGGCTGTTGTTGATTCTGGCTCTGGCGGCGATTCATGCCGCGCCGCCGGCTCAGATCGAGGCGGGATCGATGGCGCAGAAGATTTTTTATTTTCACGTTGGCTCTGCATGGGCCGCGTTCTTGTCCTTTCTGACGGCCGGGGCATACGGGATCGGCCATCTGATCGGCGAGTCGATCCCGGGACGGGAAAGCCGGCGCCGGGCGGACCTTGCGGCCCGGTGTTATTCGGCGATGGAAGTGGGATTTATTTTTTGCAGCATCGTATTGGTGACGGGTCCCATCTGGGCGCGGCCGGTCTGGGGCGTGTGGTGGCGGTGGGAGCCGCGACTGACGACCTTTTTGATCCTTTGGGCGACCTATGCGTCAGGACTGATCATGCACCGGTCGATCAGCCGCGCGACGGCTCGGGATCGGCTGGTATCGGTATACGCGATTCTGGCCTCGATCGAGATACCGATCGTCTATGCGTCGGTGCTCTTCTGGCGACCGGAATCGCAGTTTCATCCGGTGCGGATTCATCTGGATGGAGCTTTTCGGAGGCCGCTGTGGATGAGTCTGGTCGCGATGACGGGTCTCTGCGTCGTTCTCATGGGAATGAGAAGTCGAATCCAGGTACTGGAGGACCGGCGATGATGGTCATGGGAGAAATCCGCAATGTTGGATATTTTGAAGCGGCATACGTGATCTGCTGGCTGATCGTGGTGGGATACCTGTTGTATCTCAATGGCAGGCTGAGTCGCCTGGAAAACCGAATGACGCAAGACCGCGGCGCCGATGGGCGCGGCGCGGGGCGGAGCGACGGCGAATGAGGCTGGACTTGGCGAAGGCATTCACGCAGAAGGCGGCGGAGATCGCGATGCGGCACTTCCGCCGAACCGAAGGCCGGCGCAAGAGCGGGAACCGGGGAATCGTGACGGACGCGGACGGGGAAATCGAGGAATTTGTGAAGATGCGGATCCGTGAAGTGTTTCCGGCGGAACGGGTCCTCGGGGAAGAAACGGGATTTTCGAAAGGTGGAGGCGCGGAGCTGGCCGTGTCCAATCCCATGTCCGGCCGGCCGACATCACAATCGGAACCCGACCTCATCACGCAACTGGGCGGCCTGCCCAAGAGGCAGACCGTCAAGGAACTCTTCAAGGATCTGGCCGCGCCGGCTCCGGCGGCGGCCGGGGCGGGTGCGGGGGAGGACGTGTTGTGGGCGATCGATCCGATCGACGGCACATCGGCGTTTGCGGCGGGCCTGCCGATCTGGGCGATATCGGTGGGGGTGATGGTGAAAGGCCGGCCGCAGCTGGGTGTGATGAGCCTGCCGGTCGTGAACGAGCTGTACTGGGGAGACGGGGACGGTATTTTTTCAAACGGCCGGCGGGTGAAGATGCGGGCCGGAACAACCGATTTCGACAGCGAGTCGGCGCTGCTGGTCCCATCGAATTCGCACCGCAAATACCAGATTGATTTTCCGGGTAAAACGCGATCGATGGGCAGCCTCGCCGCCCACATGGTTTATGTCGCGGCTGGCCTGTCGGACGCGGCGATTCTGGGCCGGCCGCATCTATGGGACATCGCCGCGGGCGCCGCGATGATCGAGCAGCAGGGCGGAGTGATGATGACCTTTTCGGGCAAGCCGTGCGACTATGGGCCTCTTTTGCGAGGCGAGCGCCCGGATGAGCCGTTGATCTGCGGTCCGGAGAAGAGTGTGCGGGCGATTCTGAAGTTTATTCAGGTCCGCGCGCCCGTGGACTATTAAGCTGA
>CAZHRJ010000095.1:5854-12215 GCA_964534765.1 uncultured bacterium | reverse complement strand
TTGAAATCGAGGACGACATGCCGGGCGACCGCGTCGGAGTCGGCAGCGGGGAGACGACGTGAGCGTCCCGGAGGATCTGTCTTTGCCGTCGTTGATCGAGGCCTGTTTCTTTGTGTCTGACTCGCCCCTGACTGACCGCCGCCTGGCCGACGTTCTGTCCCGGCCGGTCTCGGAAGTTCGGGCGGGAATCGAGGACCTGCGGCGCCGGTACGACGAACAGGGCGGCGCGCTCGAAGTGGTCGAGATCGCGGAAGGATATCGGCTGGCGACGCGGCCGCGTCTCGAACCGATGCTGTCCAAATTATTCGGCATCCGCCGTGTCCAGCGTCTGTCCCGCGCCGCGCTCGAGGTCCTGTCGGTGATCGCCTATCGGCAGCGGGAGGGCGAGGAGGCGACAGCCCAGGACGTCGAGCAAATCCGCGGCGTTGACAGTTACGCGGTCATCAAGGGCCTCATGGAGCAGGACTTCATCCGCCAGGCCGGCCGAAAGGAAGTCCCCGGCTCACCGCTTCTCTACGTGACCACGACACGATTCCTCGAATATTTCGGATTGAAGTCTCTCAAAGACATGCCGGACGAATCCGAGCTGGACGCCCTCTTTCGAGAGTCCACCCAGTCGGTGATGGAGCCGTCGCCGGCGGCGCCGGTGGTCGCCCAGGACCCGCCCGCGGAGCGCGGCGCGGTGGCGAATTCATGAGTCCGTCCGCCGCGGCATTTCCTCCATCCGGCCGGCCGGCCGGGTCAGCGTCTCCGGCGCCCCAGGTGCGGGCTGCGCCCGCGTCCCGGACGCCGGCGGTACTGGCTCCGATACGACGGAAGATTGACCGGCTGGACGCCCAGATTCTGGCCTGGATCAACGAGCGTCTCCGGCTGGTGCGGCAGATCGGGAGCCTCAAAGGTCAATTCGACCTTCCGCTCTACGATCCAACCCGGGAGAAAAAAATATTCGACCGGCTGCGCAGAAAAAACCGCGGGCCGCTGCCCGACGAAGCGCTTCGCCGGATTTTCGCTGAACTCTTTTCCACCTCCCGCAACCTCGCCCGGCCGCAGCGGATCGCCTATCTGGGTCCATCCGGGACGTTCACCGAGCAGGCCGCGCGGCAGCATTTCGGATCAGCTCCGGACTACATGTCGATGCCGACGATCGCGGCGGTTTTTTCGGACGTCGAAGATGACCGGGCGGATTACGGGGTCACTCCGGTTGAAAATTCGAGCGAAGGCGTCGTCAATCACACGATGGACGCGCTGCTCAAGTCCAACCTCTTCATTGTCGCCGAGGAGTCCCTTCGGGTCCGGCTGGCGCTTCTCTCAAAATCCTCCCGGCTCGACCGGATCCGCGAGGTCTATTCCCACTCCCACGGGCTGGCACAGGCATCGCAGTGGCTTGCCCGGCATCTTCCGGGCGTGCGTCAGCATGAGGTGGCCAGCACGGCGGCCGCGGCCTTGGTGGTCCGGCGGCACAGCCGCGCCGCGGCGATCGGGTCCGAACCGCTGGCGTCCGCCTATGGGCTGAATATTCTGGCATCGGGGATTGAGGCCTCGCGGCAGAATCGGACCCGGTTTTTGGTTCTGGGCAAGTCCCTGTCCCCCCGGAGCGGCGCTGACCGGACGTCTCTGGCATTTTATCTAAAAGACCGGGTGGGCGCGCTGAATCGGGTGCTCAGGATTTTTTCACAAAACCGCATCAATCTGACCCGGATTGAATCCCGGCCCGCCCGCAGTTCCGGCGGTCTGGGCCGGGCGGGAATAGCGCGTCAGCGGTCCTCCGTTCGAAGTCCGTTCGACTATGTTTTCTTTATTGACTTTGCGGGCCACATCGAAGATCCGTTGGTGAGGCGAGCTCTGGCAAAAGTCCGGTCAGAGTGCGAAGAACTCCGCATTTTCGGTTCTTACCCGACCAATCCGGTTTCATGACCCGGGCATCGACTCGCCCGGCCGCGCAAGCCGGTGAATCCCTGCCGCCGGCGCCCCGCCCGGAGCTTGAGGGTCTCCCTGTCTACGAGCCGGGCCGCGCAGCCGCTCGCGGCGCCGTTAAGCTGGCCTCCAACGAAAATCCATACGGCCCATCCCCCCGCGTCCTTCGCGCTCTTCGATCGATCAAAGACATTGAACGATATCCCGACGGCAGCTGCCTGCGCTTGCGCTCGGCTCTCTCCAAATCACTGCGGGTTCCGGAAGATCATCTCCTGATCGGCGCGGGAAGCGACGAAATCGGCGATCTGATCGGTCGCGCGTATCTTCGGCCCAGGGATGCGGTAGTCTATCCGAAGTATTCATTCATCCGATATGCGATGATCGCGCGGATGTCAGGCGCGCTTCCGGTGGAAACGCGCGTCCGGGCCGACTTTTCCATTGATGTCGCCGATCTCGTCCGGGTTATCCGTTTCACCCGCCCACGCGTCGTGTTCCTGGCCAATCCCAACAATCCCACCGGCGCCTATCTCGCCCGGCCGGCCCTGCGGGACATTCTTCGGGCGATCCCTCCGTCGACGCTCTTCGCGCTGGACGAGGCTTACTTCGAATACGCCTCTTTGTCCGCCGATTATCCGGACGGCATCGCTCATCTGCCGGCCTGCCGCAATCTCGTTGTTCTTCGCACGTTCTCTAAAATTCACGCCCTGGCGGGTCTTCGCGTCGGGTTCGCGGCGGCTCACCCGTCGATCATCGCCGAATTGCACAAAGTCCGGCCTCCCTTCAACGTCAATTCCGTCGCCCAGATTGCGGCCATCGCCGCCATCCGCGATCGATCCCATGTCCGATCCGCCGCCCGGTCGAACGCCAGGGAACGCGAAAAACTTCGGTCGGCGCTTGGCGAGTTGGGGTACCGGGTTTTCCAGAGCGCCGGGAATTTCCTGATGATGGACGCCGGCATGGCCGGCCGGGATTTTTTCTCCATACTGGCCCGCCGCGGCCTGATCCTCCGCACGCTTCACCCCTACGGACTGCCGAATTTTATCCGGATCACGACCGGCACGCCCGGCGAAAATCGGCGACTCCTGCGCGCAATCCGCGCCATTCCCAGATGATCCGGACCCTGGCCGGCAAACACGTCGCGATCGTCGGGGTCGGCCTCATCGGCGGCAGTATCGGTCTTGGGCTCAGACGAAAAAAGCTCGTACAGTCGGTGATCGGCGTCGGACGCAATCCCGACCGGCTGAAACTCGCCGTTAAAATGGGCGCGATCGATCGATGGTCGACCGACGCGAAGGCGGCGGCGGAAGCGGACGTGGTCATTCTGTGCACGCCGGTCAGGCGCATGCTGCTGGATGTCTCTTCGATTCTGCCTCATGCCCGCCGGACTCTTCTCCTGACGGACGTGGGCAGCACCAAGGAATTCCTGGTCCGGCAGATTGAATCCCGCATTCGCGGCACACCGCACCTTTACGTCGGCGCGCATCCCATGGCGGGCTCCGAAAAAACGGGGGTCGAAAACGCAACCGACCTTCTGTTCGAAAATGCCGCCGTCATCCTGACCCCAACACCGCGCACCCCGCCGCCGGGACTGAGTCTGGTTTCCGCGTTGTGGAGGGCTTTGGGCGGGAAGGTGATCCGGATGGCGCCGGCCGATCACGATCGCGCCTGCGCACTGGTCAGCCATCTCCCTCATCTGGCCGCGACTTCCCTCGTCAACACTCTCAGCGGCGGCCCGCCTCGCCCTCGCACGCACACCCGGTCCTTCGGCCGCTCAGACGTCGTCTATGGTTTGTGCGCGGGAGGATTTCGGGACACCACACGGATCGCCGACGCCGATCCGGATATCTGGTGGGAAATTTTTGATACGAACGCCCGCGAGGTATTGAAAGCTGCGGACCGCTTCAGCCGTCAAATGCGGACGATCGTCTCGGCCATCCGCCTCCGGGACGAAAAACGGGTCAAGTCATCCATCGCACGCGGCGCGGCTCTGCGCCGACGCATTCCGAAAATCGGCCGCGGATTGCTTCGTGCCGCGTTCGAACTGGTCGTCAACATCCCCGACAAGCCCGGGGCGATCGCGCGTCTGGTTGTGCCGCTGTCGCGGCGCGGCATCAATATCGCGGACATCGAAGTCCTCCATGTTCGGGAGGGCGAAGAGGGCAACATCCGGCTGGCGTTTCGGGCCGCGGCGGAGCGCGCGGCGGCGGTGAGGTATTTGCGAAAGGCGAAGTTTACGGTGGTTCTCCGATGATGCGGCTGTCAACCCTCGTTCCGGACAAATCCATCTCACATCGCGCCATCCTGCTTTCCTGTCTGGCCGACGGGGAAAGCCGCCTTGACCAGGTATCGGCGGCCGAGGACTGTCAGAGAACATTGGCCGCGGTTCGATCGATCGGCTGTGACGTTCAGGGTTCCGGTTCCAGACTGACCGTCAGGGGAGGCGCCCGCCTGTACGCCCCAAAAGATCCGATCGACATGGGCAATTCCGGCACGGGAATTCGACTCCTCATGGGGGTTCTGGCGGGCCAGCCCTTTCAAGCGGCCCTGACGGGTGATGACAGTTTGAAATCCCGCCCCATGGATCGTGTCGCCCGGCCGCTCGAACTCATGGGAGCGAAATTCGATCCCATGGGGGACCGCCGGCCGGCCGAAAAAGCGCTTCGAGCTCCGTTCCGCGTCACCGGGGTAAGGCCGCTTAAGGCCATTACCTGGGAACTGAATCCCGCCAGCGCGCAGGTCAAATCAGCGATCCTTCTGGCGACCCTATTCGCGGATGGCGTGACAGCGATTCTTGAGCCGGCCGTCACCAGGGACCATACGGAACGAATGATGCAGTCCGCGGGTCTCCGCGTGGATCGCCGGCCGGCGTCTTCCGGCTCGGAGATCACTCTCCGCGGCGGTGTCCGGCCCAAGCCGTTTCAGATCCGGATTCCGGGCGATTTTTCCGCCGCGGCTTTTTTTATCGCTCTGGGTCTTCTATCCGACCGGCTGGGCGGCATTGAACTGAGCGACATTGGACTCAATCCCACCCGCACAGCTTTTCTGGATGCCGTCCGGCTAATGGGAGGCCGCGTGCGGGACCGGGTGGACCGGGAGGAATGCGGCGAGCCGGTGGGGACGATCACGGTGGAATCGTCGCCTCTGCGCGGAATCGAGGTCCCGGTGGAATGGATTCCGAATTTAATTGATGAGCTTCCAATTCTTTCCATACTGGCCGCCGCCGCCGCCGGCCGGACCGTCGTCCGGGGCGCGCGGGAGCTTCGCGTCAAGGAAAGCGACCGGATCAGGAGCATCGTTGAAATGGTGAGCGGATTTTCCGGCAGCATTGTCGAGCATGAGGACGGGTTTGAAATCACCGGCGGCCGTCTGGCGCCAAGGCAGGATCGATTCAAAACCCACGCCGATCACCGCATCGCCATGGCCATCCTCATCGCTGCCGCATCAACAGGAACTTCCGTCACCGTTGACAACACCGAGTGTATCAATACATCCTTTCCGGGATTCTTCGATTGTCTGGGGGGAGTTTATGCCCAAAGTCATCGCCATTGACGGCCCGGCGGGCGCCGGAAAGTCGACGGTGGCGCGCCGTCTGGCGGAACGCATTGGCTACACCTATCTTGATTCGGGGGCGCTCTATCGGGCGGTGACGTGGTTTTTGTTGAATCGTCACTCGGCCCTCATCGATCGCCCGGATTCGCCCGACACCGAATCGGCCTTGCGGCAGGCTCTCACCCCTCTGACGATCCAGATGTCGGATGGCCGGATCTGGGTGGGCCGCGACGAAGTGTCGGAACGGATTCGCGACATGGAGGTGTCCCGCCTCGTCTCCATGGTCTCCGCTCGCCGCCCGGTACGCGAAAAACTTCTTTCCATCCAGCGCCAGGTCGCCGACCGGGACATCGTGGCGGAGGGCCGTGACATGGGCACAGTTGTTTTTCCATCGGCGTTTCTCAAAATCTATCTGGATGCCGACGTGGAGATCCGGTCCAAACGGCGCTTGGATGAACTGGCCGGCGCCGGCGTCTCCACTGACTATCGCGAGGTCTCGGACAACCTCCGGATGCGCGACGATCAGGATACCCGTCGGTCCATCGCGCCACTCACCCGCGCTCCCGACGCCGTCTACCTGGACACCACCTACCTCACCAGTGATGACGCGGTGACGGTGATCCAGAAGCTGCTGTGGAATAAGTCGAGTAAATGGTATGAGCTGTGGAAGTGGATGTTTTACCGTTTTACGTGGACGGTTCTGAAGGGCCTCTCCCGGGTGTATCTGGGCCGCCGGCAGGTCGGGGCCGACCGGGTGGATGGATTAAAAGGCCCGGCGATTCTCGCGTCCAACCACGCCAGCCATCTCGATCCGCCGCTGGTCGCCGTGTCCCTGCGCCGACCGCTTCACTTCTTCGCGAAGCGGGAACTCTCCCGGATACCCATCTTTGGCAGTTTC
>CAZHRJ010000095.1:0-5844 GCA_964534765.1 uncultured bacterium | reverse complement strand
TTCCGCCATCCCTGTCCGCCGGGGAATACTGGACCGGGATGCGCTTGGCCAATTTCGCGCCGCGCTCGCCGCGGGCGGTCTGGTTTTGATTTTCCCCGAGGGCACAAGAACCCGGGATGGCGCCATTCACGACGCCAAATCTGGATTTGGAAAACTGGTTCTGGAATGCGGTGTTCCGGTGGTCCCTGTCCGGATCATCGGCAGCTTTGATTCTTTTCCACCAGGCTCGTTCTTTCCAAAACCCAAAAAGGTGCGCGTGATTTTCGGCGAGCCATTCAGTCCTGTCCATATTGCCCGCCACGGTCAAGGCCGGCCGGCGTCGGCCGGTCCTGCGGCCAGTCCTTTGGCCAGTCCTGCGGCTGGCGGCCCGGAAGCGGACATGGATAATCGGGATCTATATGATCGGGTGGGCCGGATCGTCATGGACCGGATACAGTCCCTGGCGCCATGACGGCGAATCCGTCCACGCCACCCGGCATCGATCCGCAGATGCGCCGCCAGCGTCTCCTCTACGGCGACGGCAGACCCCTGGAACCGGCCGATGAGTCTTTGGAGACTATCGCCCATCGGCTGGCTAACAGTTCTCTGCCGGTTCATCCTGCCACGCTGACGCGGCCGCCGGTCCTGCAGAAGTTCCTGGCCAGGTTTGACAAAGACCTTCGCCGGATTGCCGAATCGAAAATCGTGGAGGCGGAGGTGACGGAATGCAATCCCGGGTCACCCGTTCTTCTGGATCTGTCTCCGGGGTCGGGCCTTTTAAATCCGGCCGAATCCCGGCCCGCGGATCTCCATCCGGGCCGGCGTCTCTGGGTGGCAGTCCAGCAGCCCGCTGAGGGTCGAAGCCGCCCGCAGGATCGGTTGATCTGCAGTCTGCGGCTGGCCCAGGGCCGCCGGGCGCTGTCGGTCATCGAGTCGATGTGGGCTGCGGGGCTGTGGATGGAGGCGCGGGTCCTGTCGGAATTGGATTCGGAGGGATGGGTCGTGGACATCGATGGATTCCCGGCCGTTCTGCCCCTGGAGGAATCGGAAGACCGGATGATGCCGCTCGGCCGCGTCCTTCGCGTGCTGATCCTCCGATATGATCCGATCGATTCGGCCGTCCTTGTCTCACAGAAAAAATATACCGCTCAGGATCGCGCCATCCAGCGAAAATCCGCTTCCATCCGCCTGCGACCCGGTCAAATCCTCACCGCGACCGTCCGGTCGGTCGGCGCGGCCGCGGTCCAGGTGGAAGTCGATGGTGTGCGCGCGGATCTGCCGGCCATGGAAGCGGGATTCGGCCCACCCGAACAAAACCTCGCCGCATTTTCCGTCGGACAAAAAGTGCCGGTCATGGTGATCGAGTCTTGCGCCGCCGAAACCGACCGCGTCGTGGTCGGTCACCGGCAGCTCTACCCGGATCCATGGGTCTTCATCAGAAAAGTGGTGCAGCCAGGGTCCAAGGTCGATGTCACGGTTGCGCAAGTCCTGGAGGATCGGATACTGGTCAATCTGAAAGAGGGCATACCCGGAGAAATTCACTGGAAGGAGGCCGGCTGGCAGATCGAGGATCCGACCGTCCTGCCGTCGGCGATCTCGCCCGGTCAGGCGCTGGAAACCATCTGTCTTGCCGTTCAGCGCGAACTGGGCAAAGTCCAGCTGTCGATTAAATCCACTCAGCCCGATCCGCTCAGCGAACTCATCCGCCGATATGTCATCGGGTCTCGATGGGAAGTCCGGTCGGTTCACTGCACCGACGCAAGAGCCAGGGTCATCACCGATGACGGATTCTTCGGGTTCATTCTGCCGGAGGATATCTCCTGGAGTGGTCCCGTCTCCCCCCGTCAATTTTTCTCCTGGCCGCCGGCCGCAGGACCGGCCGCAGGCGCCGCCGCGCCCCGGTCAAGACAGATCACCGCCGAAGTCCTGGCGATTGATCCGGCAACGAGACTGATCCGGTTCGGGGTCAAACAGATCAGGCCCGATCCGTTCTTGATCCTTCTCAAAGAAATCACAATTGGAAACATCTATGACGGAAAAATCGTCAAACTCATCCCCGCCGGCGCGCTCGTCGAAATCCGCAGGGGACTGGTGGGGCTGATGCGGAAAAATGACTTCTCGGAGGATGAGCCCTCGCTGTCCGAAGGACAGAGTCTGAAGGTGATGGTGATGTCCATCCACCTGGACCAGAGACGCATGTCGCTCTCCCGAAAAGCCGTGGTGGATCTCGAGGCGCGGCGGGAAATACAGCCCTTCCTCACTGACCTGCGGCCGGAGGACCGCAAAGTTTCCATGAAAGATCTGCTGTCGGCGGATCTGCTCAAGCGGTTGATGCGCAAGCGTGAATAGTGACCGGGTTTGGCGCTGGATCTGGATCGGATCCATTCTGGCGGTGTTCGGCCTCTCGGCGCCGCTGGCGGTCGACCTGTACAGCCTCCGCGAAGCGCGCAGGGACGGGGATTTGCCCAAATCCATGCGTCTGGTTCAGTCCTTGTCCGAGGGCTTCTTCGGGCCGATTTTGTCTCCATGGCTTGACAGTGTCTCACAGGAAATCCGCTCGGAGGTGGTGGAAAGCAACCTGCTGTCGATCCAGCGGCTCGTTCCGGATTCGGAGGAGTCGGCCTATGCCGAACTGGAACTGGGCCGGCTCGCCCTCGATCAGGGAAACGCGACGGAAGCCGCCGTTCATCTGGAACGGTATCTGAAAAGCGGACTTGGGCGGGATGTGCATCGCGCGAAAATGGATCTGGCCGAATCGTACCGGGAGATGAAGCGGCATGAGGACGCGCTCAAGCTCCTGACGGAGGTTATCCAGGCCGGATCTTCGTCGGAAATACGGAGCGAAGCGGCGTTTCACATCGGCGAGCTGTTGCAGTTCTACCTGAGCCGGCCCAAAGAGGCGGAATCGGTCTATCGGCGGGCGCTGGCCGACACGGCCGTTCCGCCGCGTTGGAAAAACGATATCCTGACTAACCTGTCGCTCCTCAAAGAATGATGCCGCCCAGCGCCGCCGCAGGTCGTCCGGCCGCCCTCCGGGGATTTCTCTGGTTGCTGGCCGGGTGCCTATCAGGCGTTCCATCCGCTTCCGCCATCGATACGCTCATTTTCCCGCCGCCGGACCGGATCGACAAGGAGACCTTCTCGATTCCCACTTCCTTTTCAATTTTTGAGGAACGCGACAAGGAAGATTTCGGGCGGAAGGAAACGGCGCGGTTTTTGATGAGCCGCGCCAGCCACGCCTATTTCTCGGGCGATCTCGCCGAGGCGCTCCAGAAGTCGGAGGAGGGACTGCAAAAGGGGTATTACCAGCTGCAGATCAAGCGGATGCTGTCCCGCATCTACTTTCTCTCCGGTCGCATGGATTCCGCCATCTCGACGGCCCGGGCCGTGGCCGAAGACACGCAGTCTCTGCTCGAGGATCAGCAGCGGATGGAATACCTCGAGGCGGTCGACCGGTACCTGAAGGCCACCCTCGATACTCGGCCCATCTCCTATCGAGTCGCCTATACCGTCTACGGGCAGGAAAAATCCCGCCACCATTTTCTTACTCCCCTTGGCCTCGCGCTCGACCGATCGGGCCGGATTCTGCTCGCCAGTTTCGGAACGAATGAGGTCATTATTTTTTCCAAGGGCCTGGAGTTTCAACAGAAACTGTCCGGCGTTCGCAATCCCTTCGATCTCGTCGGCGATCCCGACGGCAACATCTTTGTGACCTCTTTCGGGAACGACCGCATCTACCGGTTCGATGAATCTGGAAAACGGCGCGCGGTATTCGGCGGCAAGGGCGGCGATCCGGGTATGTTTTTCGGGCCGGAAGGGCTCGTGCTTTCACCGGATAATTATCTCTATGTCGTCGACGGCGGCAATCACCGGATTCAAAAATTCGGGTTGGACGGTAAATTCCTCATGTCCTTTGGCGGCCGCGGAGGCATGCCCGGCCAGTTTCTGTCCCCCCGGTCCATTGTCGTCCAGCCGGACCCCCAGACGGGGTCCTATTCGATATTGGTTCTCTCCCAGGAGGGACAACTCCTTCAACGGTTTGACCGATTCGGCAATTTCCTTGAGGCCATCCCCACCGCGGACTTGAAGGATCCGAGGGATATGGATCGTTTCGGTGATCGGGGGCTTCTGATCAGCGACGCCGCCGGCCGGCTGCTGGATTTTGAGCCGGGAAGCGATACCCTGACGCCGCTTCGCGACGAAAGAAACCGGCCGATTGTCATCCCGGACATCGGCGGCACAGTGGTCGACAATGAGGGAGGGCTGATCTACACCTCCAGCCAGACCGCCATGGAACTCCGGGTTCTGCGACCCTCCACGCTTGCCGAACGCACGCTGCTGAACATTACGGACATGGATTTCGATCACTATCCATATATCGGTGTGACCATCCACGTGACCTCCGGAAGCGGTGATCCGGTCACGGGTCTATCCCGGCGCAATTTCGCCGTCCAGGAGGATTTGCAGGCCAGAGGCCCGCCGGTCTCTGTTCGGCCGCTGACGCAGACCGGGCCCATGAGCCTCGTCATTCATCTGGATCCATCGGCTTTTCTGGATCGGCAGATGGTTCTGATCCGGTCATTTCTGACGGACCTGACTCGTCAGATCCCGGCCGAGTCCCATCTGGCCGTTCGAAAGGGCCGGAAGGTCATGCTCGATTTCACGGACAATCCCTATTTCATCAGAAAAAGTCTGAGCCGCATGGGGGAAACCGTCCACGGGTTTCTGTCCGAGGACATTTACGAGTCGCTGGATGATCTGGGCAAGCGGCGCGGCCGGCGCAATCTCCTCATCATCACCTCGCGCGAATCCGATCTCCCGGCGGATCAGTATTCGGCCCTCCTGTTGTCTCTTCTTAATCGCGGCATCTCGCTCTTTATCCTCCATCTCTCCGATCGCGAATTGCCTCTCTTCCATGCTCTCTGCCGCAGATCCGGCGGCACCTATCGGACGCTCAAAAAGGCGTCCATACCGGATCTCGCCTTTGATCTCTCCTCCGCCAAAACCGCTTCCTATTTTATCGTCTACGCCAGCCCCTATGGAAAACTCCGCACCAATGTCGGAACCGATCTGACCATCCGGCTCTACTATCTGACCGATGTCGTCTCCGATCGAATCCGTTATTTCGCGCCGTGACCCAGACGGCAAACTTTCTCGCCTCTCGTCTTTTGATGGTGAAGGATCAGTTGCGTCACAGAGGCATCCGCGACGCCCGCGTGCTGGAGGTTTTTCAAAAAATCCCGCGGGAACGATTCCTGCCGCCCGAGGATGTTGGGCGCGCCTATGACGACGAGCCGGTCAAAATCGGATGGGGTCAGACCATCTCCCAGCCCTACATCGTCGCCCTCACATGCCAGGCGCTGGAAATTCTGCCGTCGGACCGCATACTGGAAATCGGCACGGGGTCCGGCTATGAAACGGCCATTCTGGCCAATCTGGCCCGGGAGGTTATTTCGATCGAGCGGGTGCCGGATCTGGTGCCTGCGGCGCGTGCGCGTCTGGCGGATCTGGGGCTGACCAATGTAACGATTCTTCTCGGAGACGGCACGCTGGGCGCCGCAGAGCACAGCCCATTCCAAGCCGTCGCCGTCACCGCCGCATCGCCCGCTCTGCCGTCGCCTCTGGCGGATCAGCTGTGTGTGGGTGGCCGGATTGTCATTCCGGTTGGGAACCAGGTTCTTCAGGAGCTGATGCTTTTCCGAAAGCGGGTCGATGGGACGTTGGACCGGACAAAACTCTGTGACTGCCGATTTGTCTCCCTGCTGGGCCGGCATGGATTCCCGGACAGGGATGTCTAAACAACATGCCCGCTAAGATAATTGTTCGCATCTGTTCAAATCCGATGAGATCGAATAGGATAGGATT
>CAZHRJ010000094.1:0-12408 GCA_964534765.1 uncultured bacterium | reverse complement strand
CCCCTGACCGGCAACAAACCGGGGGGGCGCCTCTCCATATTATATATAGCGCCCTGGCGGCCCATGCGACGGCCGATCCGGCCTATCGGATAATACCGGGAACGGATCCATCGGGGAACAGGGGGCCGGACGGTAAACAGCAGGCAATAGTCTTCCCCCCCCATCATTGCTTCTTCGACTGGCCTTCGATGGAGACGATCAAACGCGCGCCGTGTCACGGGCATCACCGGCACCTGGCCGGGCAGGATATCCGCACGGACGGAGCTGGCAATGCACAGGCGATTAAGATCAATCAAAAGTCCGTCAGAGACGTCCATCATGGCCGATACGGCAGACTCCCGGGCGAGCCGCAGACCCGCGTCACGCGGAGCGGTCGGACGGATCTGCGCCTGTTTGAGAGAGCTCGGCACGGAAAGACCACGCTGCATCAGGAGCAGACCCGCGCGAGCGGCGCCGACTGGAGCCGACAGAAATAGAAAGTCGCCAGGCCGCGCGCCGGATCGGGACTTGAACATGCCGCCGGCCGGCGTGCCAAATGAGCAGACATCCAGAAACAGGGAATCGGATCGGGTCAGGTCACCGCCGATGACGCTGGCCCTGTGAACGGCGGCGGCGGACTGAATGCCTGAGAGGAGCTGCCGGACCCGCCGGGGCGTGGCCGCTGGAGGAATTCCCGCCGACACGAGGAATGCCAGTGGCCGGGCGCCCGAGGCATACAGATCGGACACGGACGCCGATACCGCTTTCCAGGCCGCATCCGCCCAGGATACGCGCGAACCGTCGAAGTCGACGCCGTCGACCACACAGTCCGTCGTGACGATCAGATCCGCTCCGCCGATCCGGATCCAGGCCGCGTCATCGCCCACACCGACCCGGACGCCGCGGCGCCGATCCGGAGGGCGGAGGGCGAATCGCCGGTATATTTCCGCTAGAACTGCGCCTTCATTCAGTTTTCCTCTGCCGCGACGTTTGGTCATCGGTCTATCCGTTCAGATATTTTCTCGGGAGGCGTTTGCCAAACCCGGTCATGACTTCGTAGGGAATGGTCCCTATTTTCCGGGCCATATCCCAGTGCGAGATGTCGCCGTGCTCCGCTTCCTGTCCCAGGATCAAAATGGGATCGCCGATCTCAATTTCATCCACCACCGCGGTCAAATCCAGAAAACACTGATCCATGCAAATACGCCCGATGAGCGGCAGTTGCCGGCCGCGAAAGAGGGCATGGGCGGGGGATCGCGCTGGCTGGTTGGGCTGGCTCAAACACCAGTCAAGCCCGTCCGCATAACCCACTTGAACAACACCAACCGGCGTCAGCCGGCTGACCCTGCCGGCCAGTCCGTACCCAACGCCCGATCCAGCCTCAACCCATTTGATTGAAATCAGCCGCGCCTTGACCGCCATCGCTTGCTCGATCTGCGCGATGCCCAACCGCGCCGGCCGCGGGGCGATCCCGTAGAGGCCGAGTCCGACCCTTGCCATATCGTAGTGAAACCGGGGCGAAACCATCACACCGCCGGTATTGGCCAGATGCCGGATTCGGGGCGTGAGACGCAGACGGCGCATTTGCCGAAGACAGAATTCAAATCGACTACGCTGGGTATGCATGAACGCCAGATCCTCAAGCGACGTTGCCAGATGAGAATAGATGCCCTGGACATGAACGCCTCGAAAAAGTCCCAGACGCAGAGCGAAATCTCCGGCCTGTTTCCAGGGAACACCCAGACGGTTCATGCCGGTGTCAATTTTCAGATGGACATCGATCTTCCGATCCAGCCGCCGCGACAGCCGGTCGAGTTCGTCCGCGAAATCGATATTGAATAACGTAAAGATGATGGCGCGCCGGGCCAGACCCGGGACGTCGCGTCGATCCACCGGACCCATGATGAGGATGTGAGCGCGGCTGATCCGATCCCGCAGGCGGTGAGCCTCCTCGGCGGTTGAAACGCAAAACCATCGAACCCCGCCGCGATAGAGCGCCGAAGCGACCGGTTCCAAGCCGTGGCCGTACGCATCGGCCTTGACGACGACCGCCAGATCGGCCGATCGGAGCATCGTTTGAAATCGCCGGGCATTTCGAAGAATCCGGTCAAGACGGATTTCCACCCATGCCGGACGCCGGACTTTCCAGCGGCTTTCCATGCAGAGATGCACCTTATGATCCTTCGGCTGTCTTGTAAATGACCCGCGCCGGATGGAGGATTGACGGAAGAGGTTCGGTTTGATTGAGTGGGCGCGTTTGGTCGATACGGAAGCATCCATGTTTGCGCCTGCACCCTCCGGGTACGGTCGCCCGCATGCGCCCGTAGCTCAGCTGGATAGAGCGACAGCCTCCGGAGCTGTAGGTCGGGGGTTCGACTCCCTCCGGGCGCGAATCCGGGATTAGTGGTACACTGGCCCTATGAACATTCTCGCCATCAAACTTCGCCACGTCGGCGACAACCTGCTGGCAACGCCGGCACTGGCGCTTCTGAAAAAGAGATATCCCGGGTCGCGCCTGACCTATCTGGTTCCCCGGCAGGGCGGCGGATCTGAACTCTTCCGGGTCCTGCCATTCGTGGATGAGGTGATCGAATTTCCGGCCGACTATGGCGAGCGCATCCAGCTTGCGGCCGAATTGCACCGGCGGTCATTTGATCTTTCGGTCGATTTTTCGTGGGATTCCCGGAGCGCGTTATGGGGACTGATTTCCGGAGCGCCGCAGCGGCTGGGCTATCAATTTCGAAAACGTATGCCGGCATGGCCTCTTTATACCCGGACGTGTCCCATCGGCCAGTCTCACACCACGCTGGCGAATCTGGAACTCGTTTCTCTGGCCGACGCCATCCCGCAGTCCGACGACGATTACAGGATTCGATTGGCCATTCCCGCCGCCGCGGAAACTCGGGCCGCGGAACTGCTCTGGGAGTGCGCCGTTGGCGCGCATCAGCCGCTGGTGTTGGTGCATCCCCTGTCGCGATGGCTGTTCAAATGTTGGACCGATGCCGCCACCGCGGCCTTTCTGGACGCCTGCGATCCGGAACTGGGATTGACCCCAGTCGTCACCTCGGCGCCGGCGCCGGCGGAGCTTGAAAAAATTTCGAACATTCTGTCTCTGTGCCGGACTCGCCCGATTTGCCTTGCCGGCCGGACCGACCTGCTGACTCTGGCGGCTCTCATTCGCCGGGCTCGGCTCTTTGTCGGTGTCGACAGCGCGCCGGTCCACATTGCCGCCGCGGTCGGCACGCCGGTGGTCGCGCTCTTTGGACCCTCGGGACAAAAAGAGTGGCACCCATGGCGCGTGCCCTATCGAACGGTGCAGCGCACCGGTTGGTCCTGCTGTCCCTGCGGACAGGACGGATGCGCCGGCACCAAACGGTCGCGCTGTCTGGAGGACATTCATCCCCGGGAGGTCCTGGACGCGGCCAGGCAACTGATGTCGGCGGAATAAATTCAACTCCTTTCCAGTTCCGACAGGACAACCGCCGTGACGTGAGAGGGATTCAGATCCGAGAGGTCGACATGGCTGGAGCCGTGGACGCGGAGGATCATCCGCCGGCGGGAATAGGGTCCGACTTTCGCCGGATCGGTCGGCCCGAAGAGCGCGACCACGGGAACTGAAAACGCGGCGGCCAGATGCATGGGCGCGCTGTCCACAGTCACGCACATCCGGGCGCGGGAAAGAACGGCGCAAAGAACCGGAATCGTTGTCCGGTTCAACAGATTCGTCCATGGCCCGCTCCACGATCCCGCGCCGGCGCGGCGATCGCCGCGTTCGCTGCCCCGGCCGACCAGGATCATTCGGATACCCCGGTCAAACAGGCGACGGCCCAGCTGATTCCAAGCCTCTTGCGGCCAGAGTTTGTCAAACCGGCGGGCCAGGGGGGAAAGGACGACATACGCCTCCGGCCCCGTCAATCGCGCCGCTTCATCCCGGGCCTCCGAGGGAATATTCAGTTCGAACCGAACGTCCGGCGCCGGCGGAACGTCGGGCACGTCCAGCGGATAGCCGTCGAACAGACGGGGAAGGACGCATCGGTACCGGTCCACGGCATGCCGGACTCCAAGCGGATACGTCACGATTTCGTCATAGAAAAAAAGGGACCCCTCCCGTGAATCCGGCAGCCCCAGGCGACGGCGACTCCGGCTGAAAGCTCCCGCCAGGGCCGAACGGAACAATCCCTGCAAATCGATCACGCAGTCGTATTCGCACCGCCGGAGGCTGGACAGAAACCGAACCGATTCACCAACACGGGACGGAAAGTCCAGAATTTCCGCCAGGGCCGGACACAGCTCAAGAAACGGGCGGTATTCCCGCCGGGCGGCGAAATGGACCTCGAACCCCCGCTCGGTCAGAACCGACGCGACAGGCAGCGCATGGACAATGTCTCCGAGAGAACTCGGTTTGATGATCAGCGCGCGCGGCCTAGACGCCAAGACTTTCCTTCACCGCCGAAAGAATATCTCTCGCGTTCTGTTCGATGGTCAGCGCGCTGGTACGTTCCCGAAGGTTGCGGCCGGCCGCGGGCAAATCCAGACCATGGCAGTGCTGGAGAATCGAGGCCAGCCGCGGAACATCCATGGGATCGTCCTGGACAAATCCTTTGCCGTCCTCTATCCACTCGGCAAATCCGTTTCGGCGGCTGGTTACCACCGGCAACCCCGAACGCGCGGCCTCCAGACATACCCGCGCGAAGGGATCGTAACGGGTCGGCAGAACCAGCAGGTCGGACGCCGCGAAGACATCTTCCAAAGGGCAGGACCCCAGAAATCGGATTCTCGGCGCCAGACCCATCTGCCGGCTCATCTGCTCATATTTGACCGTATCGCCCCGGCCGGCGACCAGCAGCGTCCATTCGACGGCCGGTGATTGGAACTCGGATTGGGTCTTCAGCATCCGAAGCGCTTCCATCAGCGCCGGCAGGCCCTTGCGCTCGTAGTTGTGTCCCGCGAACAACAAAACCCTCGCGCCTGCATCGAGTCCCAGTTTTGTCCTCGCCGACCGCCGATCAGAACCGCTCGCGGCCGGGCGGGAAGGAAGACCCGTATAGAGGATCCGGATGATCTGGTCCGGCACGCCGTACGACGCCCGCAGATCTCCGACCACCAGCCGGGAATTGGCGAAGATCAGGCGGAGAGCGGGATCGGTGTAGGCGGCGCGCTCCATCGACAGCATCAACGCGTGTTTGGGAGTCAGACGATGAATGCGGGGAATGCCAACCGCGCCCATATAGGAGTCATGCGTTCCGTCCCCGGCTCGTATGAACGGAACGCCGGGGATTCGATCGAAACTGATGAGCGGCATGTCCGGATGATCGGTGATGTATCTCCGGACGGCGCCTGCGAAATGCCAGAGCGCCCAGAGATGCGTCGGCCGCGCGGGAACTGAAACCAGCGGATACCCGCAGGCCACGACCGCCGGATCGAAGGATTGCGCCAGTAGATGGACTTCGGCGCCCAGGTCCGAGAGCGCCTGGGCCAGCATCGCCACGTATCCTTCCGCGCCGCCGAAGATTGCCCCGATCCGTTGTCTTGCCAGAACGATTTTCACTGATGAGATCCCATGGCCACGCGCATTTTCATTTGATGCAGACTAGTTCAAAAGATAGGATGCGTCCATGTCTGTCTACCGTGAATGGTCGGATCGGGCCCTGTCGGGGGGGACGTTTTCCCGGGAGGAGGCGCGGCAGTGCATGCAGACGCCTTCGGATGAACTCGACGAATTGATGTCGGCGGCCTTTCGAGTCCGCGAAGCCGCATGGGGCCGGAAAGTCAAAATCTGTGTCCTCAATAATATCCGGTCCGGTCTTTGTCCGGAGGATTGTTTCTACTGTTCTCAATCCCGGATCGCCACATCGGATATTTCCGTCTATCCGCTGAAGACGATGGAAGAGATTTACGAGGGCGCCCGGGTGGCGCATGAGGAGGCGAAGGCGAAACGCTATTGTGTCGTCGCCAGCGGCCGGGGTCCGACGTGGAATGAGATAGACCATCTCTCCAGGTGCATCCGAAAAATTAAAGCCGATTTCCCGCTCGAAATCTGCTGCTCGCTCGGGATCATGGATGAACACAAAGCGGCGGCTCTCAAAGACGCGGGAGCCGGATGGATCAACCATAATCTCAACAGCAGCGAGCGGTTTTATCCTCAAATCTGCACGACCCACACCTACCAGGACCGGGTGGATACGGTCCGGGCGGTTCAATCGGCGGGGCTAAAGACCTGTTCCGGCGGGATTGTCGGGATGGGTGAGACGGAAGACGACGTGCTGGATCTGGCGTTTGCGATCCAGTCCATGGATATCAACTCCATCCCCGTCAATTTCCTTCATCCGATTCGCGGCACACCGCTGGCCGACCGGCCCCGGACGGCATGGGAGATGGGTCTTCGGGTTCTGAGCCTCTTTCGGTTACTCAATCCCAAAAAAGACATTCGCGCCGCGGGCGGCCGGGAATTCAATTTCGGGCCGGAGTCCTGCCGAGTGTTCTATCCGGCGAACTCGATTTTCGTGGAAGGCTATCTCACGACACCGGGTCAGAAAGCCCGCGAAGCGCACCGCATGATCGAATCTTTGGGATTCGAAATCGAGACCTAGGTCGGCGGTTCACCGGCTTTCCAGTTTGGCCAATAGTTGGCGCGCGTCCGCACCGAACGAATTCGAGTGTTGTATTTTTTCCAGATGAGGGCGCGCCTCCGCGGCGCGGCCCTGATCGATCAGCACCATGGCCAGGTTTCGGCGCGCCAGATCCATGTGAGGCTGAAGGTCCAACACCGTCTCCAACAGCCGCGAGGCCTCGATCAGCTGTCCCCGGGTCCACAGTAAAACCGCCAGATTGTGCATCGACCCCGATGCCGTTGGGTCAAGTTCGGAAGCCTGCCGGTACTCGGCCATCGCGAGGTCAATTTGCCCGTCGTTTTGCAAAGAAAACGCGAGATTGTGATGGAGCAGCGACTGATGCCGGCGCGGCGCATTGTCGATCGCATGCCGGTAGGCGGTCTGCTCCTCCCGGCGGCGGCCGAGGGCGGCGTAGGCGATTCCCAGGTTGTTCCAGGATGTCCAATCCTGCGGCCATTGGCGCGTGATCATATCGAGCGTCTCCAGTTCCGTCTGGGAATTTCCGGCGCGGCCCCACTCGGCGGCCAATTCCCGATGGGCGAGATGAGAATTCGGAAACCGCCGGACGGTTGTGGTCCAGAGGTCGACTGGTGACTGCCAGGACAAGTTCCTCTGCATCGTCAAAATCACACAGGTCCCGACCGCGGCCCAGACCATGAGCCGGCCCCGATCGCGGGAGACCCGGGCGCGCAGACGATCGATCAGGTGAGACAGAGCCCAAAGGGGACCGATCGACGCCAGATAGAGATGCCGGTCCGACAACTGATCGATTCTTGGAACAATGGAATTGGTCGGCGCCATCGCCGCCACATACCATCCCAGCGAAAACAGATAAAACCGATCGCCCCTCCGGTACCAGTGGACGGCCGGCCAGACCAGGGCCATCCAGACCAGAACGCACCCGATCACCCGAGGATCGGCGATGCCGGACGGCAAATCAAACTGATACAAAATCGAAAAACCCCACGGCACAACAAGCCGCAGGAGTCCCAGCATCAGTACAAATGGCTGAAGAAGCAAATACCGGCCGGCGTCGGGGAGGGAATATCCGAAATTGTCGGCATGATCCGTCTTCAGAAAAACAAACGCCGCTACACCGGCCGCCGCCACCGCCAAGGTAAACGCCAAGGCCCGCCGGTCAATGGGATAAGTCACGGCGCGAAGCAATCCAGCCGACAGAAGATAGAGCGCCGGTAGAACCACCACCGTTTCCTTTGTCAGCACCGCCAGCACCGCCAGAGCGGTCAGGATTCCCATCCGATTCGCCGGCCGGCCGAGGAGCAGGAGGCTCCCGAGGATCAGCGCCGTGATCTGTAAATCCGACCGGCCGTAGAGATACGCAACCGCCTCCATATTGCCGGGATGGACCGCAAAGAGACACCCGGTCAGATATGACACGGCATCCGTTGCCCCAAGCGCCCGGACGAGCGAGACGACCAAAAGGCTGTTGAGAAAATGTATGGCCAGGTTGACCAGATGGAACCAGAGCGCCTCCGGAGGGCGAGCAGGGTCGATGATGAGCTGGAGGTACCACGTGAGGTGAGCCAGGATCCGGTTTTGCTGGAAATGCGAGGTGAGATCATGGATCAGCGCCGCCCATGATACGTCAGGCCAGTGATCGAGATAAATCTGGTAGTCGTCGTAGAGGAACGGAATTTTCAGCGACGGATAAAACGCCACGCCGATCAGGATGGCCAGCGACGCCGGGATTCTCCACCCATTTGTCGCCGATACGGGTGCGGCTTTTGCCCGACACTTGGAACGTGACATCAATCCAAACCCCGGCGCCGGATACCGCCAATCCGGATGGTAATGGTTCGCCGGCCTAGAAGTGAAATCCCAATCCGATATAGGGAATGATGTAGAGTGTGCCTATTTCGAAATAGACGTTGTTCGTCATGTACTCGGTGCCGATCCCGATATAGGGTATCAGCAGATAGACGGTTCCCCACTGCCAGAAGGAATTCCAGGCATGTTTCATCGGAGGTTTAAAATAGTTCTTGCTTTGAAACCCAAGCCCGTAGTTGATCCCCCGAAACCCGATAAACTCGTTGCTCGAATTTCTTTTCCCCCACTCAAAGAGCGGAACGGACAGAAACGGGACTCCGACCGAATATCGGAAATCCGCCTTCTCGCCCCCCCCGGCATCCCGGAGCCCCTTGTCCTTGTCCAGATTGAAAACCACGGCTGACCGTCGATCGGCGAACGGCAACTCGCGTACACCGGTCCAACCGGGCGAAGGCCGAAGCTCGTTCTGGAGGCCCAGAGAAAATGCGGGCCGGTCCACCATCGCGCCATCTCCCGACGCGCCGATCGGCAGCGTCGCTTTCCAGTAGGATTTGAATTCGGCTGATACGGGATCGGTGAAAAATAAAATCAACATCATTCCTAGTCCCCAACTCAACCCGCGCGTTCCATGAGAGATCATCCAGGTCCTCCTCAGACTGTAAGGGTCTATGCGACCGTTTTATGGTGCCGGCCGACGTCTCACAGTATCGGGTACCGATCCGGCGATGGATAAAGAATCTCGAATCAAAGGCCGTCTGTCAATATCCGCTCGCAAATCAGAACCTTGCATGAGTCAATCCGCGCCAAATCGGAATTCAGTCTTTCCCCTTGTCAGTTTCAGACAACGGATCGATCCAATTCAATTTGTCAAATCTGGAAAAATCCTTGTCGCAGGAGCAGAGCACGGATCCGTGTTCAACCGCCAAGGCGGCCAGATGGGCGTCCATGACCAGAACTCCACCGGCCTGGCCGTTCGCCATCATTCGACCTAGAATTTCCCAGTGGCGTTCCGTTGGAGACAGAATATTAACCTGGGGCTGTTCCATCCAACTGGATACCACCGCTTTGGCTTTCTGAACGGTCAGGGGGTGCATCAAAATGCGGGTGGAAGTAGTGATCCGCAGAAATGCCAGCAGAGTCATCCAAGCAAACCGGACCGGCTCGGCGCCAGAAAGTTTCTCTTCTAACCATCGGCGGGCCTTGTGATGCCGTTCGGACCGGCTGTCATACGCGTAGAGGAGGAGGTTGGCGTCGATCAAAATCACCGGCGTCGAGGGCCTTCCGCCTGATCGAGGAGTGATTCGACGTTATCGTAGGAGAGACCCTCCCCCAGACCGAGGTCACGCGCCTCCACCTTAAACGGCCTGCGAGGCTGCTTCCTAGGCGAATTCAACGCCAGCCGCAAGATCGTATTGATCACTTCTTTGAAGGATCGGCCGCTTTTACGCATCTCCGCGCGCAATCCAGCCGCCACATCGTCCTCGATGGTTAGCGTTGTTCTCACATCATGATGATATATAAATCGCATCATGATGTCAAATCCCGCCCGGATTTCTATGACGTCCACCGCGGAAGCACTTGCAGCCATGCCGTCCTGACGAGAAGCGGATCGTGGCGGAAATGCCAGACGATTGCAACGGCACACACGTGGTATTGTTTTTCAAATATTGCTTTTGGGGCCGGATTTGCCGAGAATGAGTCCAAGAGTACGAGAGGTCAATTTGAGAGGAGGAAGCAACCATGAACGGAACGCACGAACACCGGCATTTGCACGCGCATCCCCATTTACACGTCCATGTCCATCCACACACGCACGGGGATATGACGCACATGCACAAACACGAGCACCAGCACGCGCACGAACATGAACATGAACACAGCCACAAACATTCGCACGGCGATTCCCAATACGTCCACGACCATCTCCATCGGGGCGTACACGGCGCGCATGAACACGAGCATATGGGGCACGAAGGCGAGATCCACGTTCATTAGACACTGGTATTGGACCGGCGAAATCATGCCATCCCTGGCAATCGCCGGCACAGACCTTCCGTGGTCTAGGGACTGACGATCGTGTACGCCAAGAGGCCGGCACCGAGCGCGTAGCAGTAATACGCGAAATAGTGGAATCGGGCCGACTGAAGGATCCGGATCAGGGGCCTGATCGACAGGTACCCGACCAGCCCCGCCACAGCGCCGGACACCAGATAGAGGGCGAGACCGTCGCCTGACTGCAGTTCGACGACAATTTTTTTGGATTCCAGGAGGCACGCTCCGAGAATGGCCGGGATCGACAACAAAAAAGAAAACCGGCCGGCCAGTTCCGGCCGGATGCCCAGAAGAAGCGCGGCTGAAATGGTCGAGCCGGAACGCGAAATCGCAGGGAAAACGGAGATACCTTGAAGCGTCCCGATCACCAACGCGTCGGACACCCGCATGTCCGACAGCGACCGGCTCTGCCGGCGGCGGAGAAGCGTCGCCGACATGATCATCCCGCCCAAAATAAACTCGATCGCGACGCTCCGCATATCTGAAAAAGCGCTTTCCACCCGGGACTCAAGGACAAATCCAATCACGGCGGTCGGAACGGACGCGATGATGATCAGGGACAGCATTTTCCCGGCCGAGTCTGAGGGAGCGTTGGGATGGCTCCAGCTCTCCGGCTGGCCGGCGGCCCTCAGCATATCCGACAGTTCCCGCCGGTAAAATAGGACAACCGCGACCAGGGTTCCGATATGCAGGACCAGGTCAAACGCGATCGGTGGTTCTCGAAACTGAAATGCATTCTGCAAAATTGCCAGATGCCCCGAGGAACTGATCGGAATAAATTCCGTCAGACCCTGCACAACCGCCAGGCACAGCGCCTTGATCCATTCCATTCCCCATTCTTATAACACCTCCCGTGCCTTTTTTCATCCCAGACCGACGCCGCTCTTTACACCTGATGCCGTTCTGATACAATTGCGCTTCATTTGCATTTTTTGCATTCGATCCAGGAGGGTGACCGGCATGCACATTACGGAGGGCATCATCACCGGGGTTCCGGCGGCGGCTTACACGGCGGCGGGGTTGGGGCTCATGGCCGTCGGAGCCGGCCGAATGACCCGGTTTGTCGAGGGCCATCCGGAGCATAAGCCTCTTCTCTCCATGGGGGGGGCATTCATTTTCTTTGTATCTCTCGTTCCGATACCGGCCTTTACGGGAACCTGTTCCCATCCCTGCGGATCACCCCTGGCGGGAATTTTGCTCGGCCCGTGGATCGGCATAGCGCTGACGGGGTTGTCTCTTTTGCTTCAGGCCGCGTTTTTCGCGCACGGCGGATTTTCCACATGGGGCGCGAACATCGTGACCCTGGGAGTCGGCGGCGCTTTTTTTGGATGGCTCGCATACCGCATCGGGCGCTCCCTCGGCCTTTCCATCCGTGCCGCGGCCGCGGCGGGAGGACTTGTTGGGGATGTCGCAACCTACGCGATCGCAGGTCTCAGTCTCAGCACGGTCCTGTCGAACTCGCCCAATCCCCAGTATTCGTGGTCGGGGTATTTGACGGCGATTTATACGGCCTATCTGCCCACGCAGGGTCCCATTGCCATCGGCGAGATGGTGGTGACGGGTCTTGCCATTCACTACATCCACCAGCGCCGGCCGGAAGTCCTGGAATCGCTGGGTGTGATTCGGGCCCGGCCTAAAATCGCGGGCGCGGCGGCGCTCCTTCTTCTTGCCGCCCTCCCGCTCGCGCTGGTTCCCCTGAAGGCGCACGCCGCATTTTTGGGAATGGATGAAGCCGTGAATGAAAAACTGGCGGAAAACGCCGGCGCGGCGCCGCGGGTGCCGTATCTGGACACCGAATCGTGGGGCGATTTGTGGAATTTCCTGTTGCTGGGCGCCGGCGCCGCCTGCGGATTTATCATCGGCCGCCGGTGGCATCTCTTGTTCGGGGAAAAATCTCCCGGAAAGAAATCGGCCGATCCATGAGCGGTAAACTGTCCCTTCGGGATTATCTTGAAATTGAAACAAGACTTTTTTCCAA
>CAZHRJ010000093.1:10110-12523 GCA_964534765.1 uncultured bacterium | reverse complement strand
CGTCCCCAAAGACAAAGAGGGCATCGTCAGATAATTTTATTTGTTACAGGCTTTTGGCGCGATGGGCGCGATGGGTGCCAGTCATTGACTTATTGGATCTGAGTTAATCGGTGACGCAATGTTGCCTTTGGAATAGATTGTGAAGCCTTTACTCGTCAGTTTTCCGTCATCTATCTCTTCCCAACAGGGGGTTCTACCGATGAGCAAGTCCATCTCGGGATTGATTCGCGTATTTCTTGGTTTTCTTCTGACTACTGTCTTCTGTCTTCTGGATACTCCAAAAGGCCACGCCGATTTGTCCACCGTAGGCGGCGCGTCGAAGGTGGGTGGTGGTTCCTGGGCTACCTTTTCAGACAGTCGTCTGAAGACGGTCGAGGGGGAGTATACCTCGGGAATTGAGCAAGTCCTGAAGCTCCGGCCGGTCCGATATCGGTACAGAGAGGACAACGAGGCGGGCATCAAGGACGGATCGGAGCACATCGGCTTTA
Source organism: uncultured bacterium (assembly GCA_964534765.1). Taxonomy (GTDB): domain Bacteria; phylum Lindowbacteria; class 2-12-FULL-62-27; order 2-12-FULL-62-27; family 2-12-FULL-62-27; genus CAZHRJ01. The sequence goes on along the minus strand of CAZHRJ010000093.1, from coordinate 12,035 downwards.
TTGCTCAGGATGTCCAGGCGGCCATTCCCGAAGCTGTCTACACGAATGACAAGGGCTTTTTGATGCTGAATCAGGACCCAATCCTCTGGGCGATGCTGAATGCCATTCAGCACCAGCAGACCGTGATCGACCAGCAAAAAGCGGAGATCGAGTCTCTCCGAAATACCGTCGACGACCTGATCACCCGCACGCGCTGACGAGGGACGATCAGGGCAGGGATTCCTCGTTCGCGAGTTCAATCCGCGATTTTCCCCGGCCGCTGAAATTCCTTCCGGCCGGATAAACCGCGATCGCCTCGGCCCGGCGGCCCATCCGAATAAGACTGTGCGCCAGCAGATAGTTCAACATCTGAATCCGGGGACTGTCCGAATAATAGTTTTTGAAATCGGCGACTGCACGGACCATGGCCTCATCGCGGCCCTGATAATAGAGTCCTACCGATAGAAAATAGTCCCTTTCCTCCGCGAGCATCGGATGATCCGTCTTGGCCAATCTCACTTTTCCCAGCATTTCCTCCGCCTCCCGATACTTGCCCAGAAGCTGCATGACCCTCGCCTCCCGAAACTGTTTGATGAAGGGGTATTTCGACTGTTTGTATTTTTGATACGCCATCTGGTGATAATGCCCCCTCATCCAGAAGGGCATTTCCCAGCGCGCCAGAGACACCTGATCGGGAATCATCTTTATCGCAAACGACGACGATATGCTCTCCAGGATCGCCAAAAGGATTCTGGAAGAGATCGGCAAGATACTGGTCCACGGCCCGGCGGATGTCCGATGTGAATCGCTGTTCAGGCCGGTACTGCTGGTACACCAGCTCCGCCAGTTTCAGGATCGGCGTATACGCATGCGGCGACGTGTGATTGAGAAAAATAAAACTATGCTTGAAGTATTCCGTATCACGCGACAGATCCAGAATGCTCTTGTCGTAAATGACGTTGTTAAACGGATCGATCGCCTGCCACCGGTTGCCGACCCGGACTTCCGCGATCGTATGAAAGGACGTCTTGCCTTCCTGTTCCGCGCGATGCAGATACACAACATGCGACGGCAGGCCCGCATGATACATCAGCCGGGTCAGAACCCAGGCGCTGCGGTCGCACGCCCCCATCCCGCGGACCATCAACTCCAGAGGCACATCGTTGAAATCGGTATACTCCCGGTGTCCGCCCATCTTCCGGACGAAGTGATTCGAAACGGTGACAAACGTAAATTCCATCAACCGCTCGACCCTCTCCTGATCCGACGTGGCGCCGCTCAGAATATTCGCCGCAATGTCATGAGTAATCATCGCGCGCTCAAGATAATATTTCGCTCCGCCAACCAGATGGTCCCGGACATAAAATCCCGTGTCCGATATCCCGGTCATCCGTACCCGCAAGTCATTCGGATTCGACGTCACCGTCGTGTCTTCAATCAACTCCTCAACCACCTCGGCGGCCAATTTGCTCTGATTGTCTGAATAGACAACGTTGCTCACAAACCCGCGATTCCAGCGGAATGACTCCATCTGCGCCACATCCGGTGTCGCCTGGATCACCAGCGTCCGGTTCGATGTGGCATGGATGCAGCTGGCGATGTCCACCAGATTGTGACGGCCCGTCCGGGTCCGAACATACCGGATGACCTCATCCACCTGGCCGGCCAGTTTCTCCACTCGCTCGGAATACGGCAGTGACAAAAAACGGTCCGCCGGAAGATGACACTCGATCCGATCACCGTCGAACGTGATGTCCGGCATCGGCACCGTCCGAACATGGACGTACCACCCCGCGCCGGCCGCGGCCAAAAGACACACAGCGCCGGCCGCGAACAGCACCGGGAGCCGGGACGGGCGGGATAGGGAACTATTCACTTGAATCCTCGACCCCTTTTTTACCGGACACTATCTAAGAATCCCCAGCAACCCGCGGCCTACAGGTATG
>CAZHRJ010000093.1:8115-10010 GCA_964534765.1 uncultured bacterium | reverse complement strand
CTTTTTTACCGGACACTATCTAAGAATCCCCAGCAACCCGCGGCCTACAGGTATGGACCGAATGTCGGTCAGGGCGGCGTCGGCGGGCGTCCATTTTCGGTCCAGGAGTCCCTTTAACGCGATGCCTCGCAGCGCCGCGGGAGTCTGGGGTTCCATCGAAGTTTTTTCCAGAAACTCCCGGCCAGCCGGGGTCGGACATCGGCCCAGCGCATACAGGGCGCCGTATTTGGCGGTGTCGCTCAGCGAGTCATATCTGGCCAACAGATAGGCGGCGGCTGGGTCGGACCATTCCGCCATGGCCCGGGCGGCGTTGAACCGTGTGGCAAAAAAGACATCATCGAGCGCGGAGCAGACCCGATCCAGAATTTCAGGCGTCAGGGAGACAGAATCCATGCACTTCCCGATCGAAAACACCGCCGATTTCCGGACTTGCGCGTGTTCATCCGTCTTCAGGGTCTCCGCCAGCGGGCCAATCGCGCCCGAATCGGCCAGGTATCCCAGCGCCAGCGCGGCCGACGACCGGATGGTCCATCGCGGGTGCTTCAGTTGGTCCAGCAGGATCGGCAGGCTCTGCCGATCATGGGACCGGGCAAGGCACATCAGCACCAGCGCCAGATTCGGCGAATCTGATTCGACATGGGGCCGCATCGCCGCGCCCACCGCTTCCGCGCCCAGATTCTCGCACAAGGTCAATATTTTTTCCCGGATCGATCCGCTCGGAGACGAAAAAAATCTTGGCAACACGCGCGCCGCCGGCATGGAATCGGTCATCAGCATCGCATAGGCGTCGTCCTGCGCTTTTCCGGAATACTCAACCCGGGGCGTGGCCCAGAGCAAAAACGCCTCCTCCAGGTCGGCCGCGGTCGGTTCCCAAGCCCACGCCACCCCGGTCGTGATGATTGTCAGAATGCCGCTCAGACAGAGACGAAATTTCGCGGGAAGGATCGGCATCATGGCGCTATTTATCCACGCCCAAGCCGTGATCGCCCTTAAACCAGACCGATCCGTTCAAACTCCCGGTCGCATAATAATCATCTCCGGTCAGATCGACCAAAATGCCAACCCCGCCGTACTCCCGAAGCCTAGCCTGATACCACGCGTCGCCCTGGCCGCTCACGCGCGCCACGCCCATGTACGCGTCCCGGCCGCTCACATCCGCCAGAATACCGACTCCATTGATGCTGCCGGCACCCTGAGTCAGACCATAGGCGGAGTAAATGTCATTGCCTCCCTGATCGTAAAGCGCGCCGATCGACGCGTCATGTCCGCATCCCTGGGCAACATACCAGGCCTGGTATCGGTCCGCGCCGCCGCCGTCATAGAGCGCTCCCACCGACAGATGGATGCCGGCGCCCTGCACGTAGTGATAGGCCGTATAATTGTCATTCCCGGCGCCGACGTCCACCAGCGCGCCGACGCCAAACCAGTAGCCGATCCCCTGCGCAAACAGATCAGCCAGATATTCATCCCGGCCGCCGCCGTCCCACAAAATCCCCAGCCCGCCGGATCCGTTCGGCCGAATTCCATTCCCGATCCCCTGACCCATCGACGTCGTCCGGGACGAATCGCGGATCGGATCATTATTGACAGGCAGAATCTCGTATCGGTCATTCCCCCCCGCGTCCGCCAATACCCCCAGTCCACGGACTCCGCCAAATGCCTGCCCATATCCCGGAATCCTATAGACGTCATCTTCCATCCCACCGTCATACAGCCACCCCACTCCATACAGCCCAAACCCCTGGCTGTACCGGTTGGCCGAATACTCGTCGCTGCCGCTGTCGTCATGCAAAATTCCGCACCCCAGCAGACCCGCCCCCTGCGTCCGGCTTTCGCTCCGATACCGGTCGTTGCCCCCGCCGTCCCAGAGCGCGGACAGCCGGCCGATCCCGGCG
>CAZHRJ010000093.1:0-8015 GCA_964534765.1 uncultured bacterium | reverse complement strand
CGGCGGATCAGGCGTTTTTGCTCATCGTTGAATTCAATGTCAAACTCATAATCTTCCAGAAGAGGCAACCCCAGTTCCGGCTCTTCGCCGTACTGGGCCTCCAGATCGCGCTGAAGTCCGCGTCTTTCAACGTCCGACATCGCCGCAAACGTCCGATCGTACATCTCCTGAATCGGCCTCCATGCCATCACCAGCGACTCGGCGAATAATTTCGGCGACTGGCCGCTCAGTGCCGGCGTGTCCGCGGCATCCAACCCCGCAATTCCCAGATCCGCCGCGTACTGGCGGTACCGCGCCGATACCGGCGAGTCCCCATCCGTTGACCGGGCGGCCATCCACGCGCCAATTTCAAGCGGATCGTCAAACAACCGCCGGAGCAGGGGCGAAATGTTGGTATCGCTGCCCAGCTGGCCCTTGAGCGTGATATCGCCGGACGTCAGCCCCGCGTACGGCAGGTGTTCCACCACACTCGTCCGCACCCGCAGGGCGGCATCGATCCCATCGCGGGATGCCGGCGCCGGAGCGTGGGACACAGCCACCGCCGGGGGAGATGCCTGAACGATGTTGAGCTGTACGGGTGTCGGTACGGGCGTTTCCGAATCATCAACTTTCAGCGCAATGTTGCTGTTGTCCGTCCGGCGGATAAATTCCTGCCAATCGGTCAAGGGCCCGCCAGTGTCGCTGCGAGTTTCCAAAAACGCGCGGTCGCCAATCTGATTGTTCGATATCCTCACCGGCAGGCTCCCCAACCGGGCCGAGCACGTCACCCGCTGGCCGCGGGACGCATTATAGATGAACTTGACATCGCTGGAGATGGCCAACTCCAGCGCGGCGTCGGCGTTTCGGTCAAACAGACTCGACGCCACTATGCTCGTATTGGCCTTGAACAAATCCACGCCGTCATCCCCATTTCCCGTAAACCGGCTCGACTGGATCGTCCACCGGCCGCCGGACGCCGACAGTCCATCTTTCCCGCAGGATTCGATCGATCCCTCCAGAAAACTCCCCTCGCCCCGGCCCGCTCGAACTCCGTAGGATTCAAATCCGTGGATGTGGACGCGCCTCAGAGTCGATGGGCCTGTGATGATCCGAACGCCGATGGGCCCCGGGACCGTTTCCGAAGCCGGCCGGATGGTCAGATTCTGAACGACATTCGGGCCCCGCAGAACAAGCGCCGGAGCGGTGTCGGACGACGATTCAAGGATTGATCCGTTCCCGTCCAGGGACACTCCGGACGACAGCGCGATCGGACCGGAGTATCTGCCGTGTGCCAGGACGATCGTATCTCCGTTCCCCGCAGTTCCCAGCGCCCCGATCAGATCGGCGGTTGAACCGACAGAAATCAGTCCGGCTTCGACGCGACATTCCATTCCGGCCCACAGAAGCGCACCTGCCACAAGGATCTTCGCACACATGGCCCCCACTTAATCACACACCGGCCGATCCCTCAACGCCCGCTCGGGTCACCGAAGTCCGGCCGGGGTCAAACTGCGGGCCGCTCTTGGAATGTTTCGCTTTCATGCTATATATAATCATGAGAGTGGAAAGTGAGGTCAATTCTGATGCAGGACTTGCGCGCATGGGCTCGTACGCTGCAGCGCCAGCTCGATAAAATGTCTGCGCCTACCAAATCCGAGGAAAAAAAACCCGCGATCAGGGAACACCGGCGATTCCCGCGGATTACTCTCGACGAACCCAAAAAGGTGCGATACATCCTGCGAAACGCCGAATATCAGGGACTCCTCATGGACATCTCCAAAGGCGGATTGAGAATGCAGGGACCCGGACATCCGATGGAGGGCATGCTCATTGCCATCGATGTGCCCAGTATCCGGACGGTGGTCGAAGCAGGCGCCACGTACGCGGTGCGGGTCTATCTGTTGGTCCAGGTCGTCCGCGCGCAGCCCGCGGGCGATGACAGCTGGGACATCCGGTGCAAACTCATCAGCCGGCGCGAGGAACGGGAACTCGTCACACCGTAGGATGACGCTCCACGCCGCCTTGACGTTTCCTGGCTCCACTGATTCCATGGGGGTACGGCATGGCTAGGATAACCGGACTGGAAGCCGAACAGGCAAGACTTCAGGAAGACACTGACCGTAAGAGAAACTGGAAGCGATGGGGACCCTATCTTTCGGAACGCCAGTGGGGGACGGTCCGGGAAGACTACTCAGCGGATGGCGACAACTGGGGGTATTTCACACACGATCAGGCTCGCAGCCGGGTATACCGCTGGGGTGAGGACGGACTCCTCGGCATCACCGACCGCGAATGCCGGCTCTGTTTCGGGCTGGCGCTATGGAACGGCAAGGATCCCATTCTCAAAGAACGGCTGTTCGGACTGGGCGGCCCCCATGGGAATCACGGGGAGGACGTCAAGGAGTGTTACTACTACCTGGACTCTCTTCCGACACACACCTACATGAAGGCGCTGTACAAGTATCCCCAGAATGAGTTTCCATACCGCCGGCTGATCGAGGAGAACGCGAGGCGCGGCAAGCACGAGACGGAATTCGAATTGACGGACACGGGCATTTTTAACGACGGCCGATACTTCGATGTCTTCGCCGAATACGCCAAAGACTCCCCGGACGACATCCTCATCCGCATCACTATCGCCAACCGGGCCCGCGAGGCCGCAACCATCCATGTCCTTCCCACGCTCTGGTTTCGCAATACTTGGTCCTGGGGCCGGACAGGCGAAGGATACTGGCCTAAACCGCTGATATCCCGCATCACTGAATCTCAGGTTCACGCAAGCCACACCGCTCTCGGAAAATTCCGTCTCCTCGCCGACCTTGGCGACCCGGACCCCAAATCGCGCGCGACGGCGCAGCCGCCGCGGATTCTCTTTACCGAAAACGAAACCAACGTCCGCAGGCTCTTTAACTCAGCCAACCCGCAGCCGTTCGTCAAAGACGCGTTTCATGAGTTTGTCGTCCGCCGAAACACCAGCGCGGTCAATCAGCGCGGTCTGGGAACCAAAATGGCATTCTATTACCAGTTCGACGTGCCGGCCGGAAAGGAAATCCAGATCCGGCTCAGGCTCCACTCCGATGCCATCAGCCTCAAACAACCGTTTGGATCCGAATTCGATCACATCTTCACCCGGTGCCGCAAGGAGTGCGATGAGTTCTATGAAGCTACGACGCCCGCCGGACTGTCCGGGGAAGCCGCCGCAATCCATCGGCAGGCATGCGCGGGACTGCTCTGGTCCAAACAGTTTTTCCATTACATCGTCGAACACTGGCTCGACGGCGACCCCGCCATGCCGCCGCCGCCCGCCAACCGGTTCAGCGGCCGAAATCATGAATGGATGCAGCTCTATAACAGGGACATCATCTCCATGCCCGATAAATGGGAATATCCCTGGTACGCCGCCTGGGATACCGCTTTCCACATGATCCCCTTCGCCGCCATCGATCCCGGATTCGCCAAAGATCAACTCGTCCTCCTCCTCCGCGAATGGTACATGCACGCCAACGGACAGATACCGGCTTATGAGTTCGCATTCTCCGACGTCAATCCGCCCGTCCACGCTTGGGCCTGCTGGCGCGTCTACAAAATGACCGGACTCCGCGGCAAACGCGACCGCGCGTTCCTCTCCAGAACCTTTCTCAAACTCATGCTCAACTTCACCTGGTGGGTCAACCGCAAGGACGCGGAGGGAAACAACCTCTTCTCCGGCGGATTCCTCGGGCTTGACAATATCGGCGTGTTCGACCGATCCAAACCCCTGCCGACCGGAGGGCACCTGCAGCAGGCCGACGGAACGGCCTGGATGGCGTTCTACGCGGCGACCATGATGTCCATGGCGTGTGAACTGGCGCTGACCAATCCCGCCTGTGAGGACATCGCGTCAAAATTCTTCGAGCATTTCGTCGCCATCGCCGATTCCATGAACTCCCTCGGCGGCACCGGGCTCTGGGACGAAAAGGACGGCTTTTATTATGATCAACTCCGCGTCGACGGAAAACAAATCCCCCTCCGATGCCGCTCCATGGTCGGACTCGTTCCTCTCTTCGCTGTTGAAATCCTTGAACAGGACGCCATCGATCAGCTGCCCGGATTTAAAAAACGCCTGGACTGGTTCCTCGAAAACCGTAAAGACCTCTCCTCTCAGATCACCTACATGGAACCCACACAGGTCGGCGGAAAAACACGCAGGCTCCTCGCCATCCCATCCCGCGACCGACTCCTGCGGGTGCTCCGGTACCTCCTCGATGAAAATGAGTTCCTGTCACCCTATGGCATCCGGTCTCTGTCTCGCGCCTATCACGAACAGCCGTATGTTTTTCGCATCAGCGGTGAGGAGTATACCGTCCGGTACGATCCCGGCGATTCGTCCACCGGACTTTTCGGCGGTAATTCCAATTGGCGCGGGCCTGTCTGGTTTCCGATGAATTATCTGCTCATTGAGGCCCTCGAACGGTTCCACCATTTTTACGGGGACGGGCTCAAGGTCGAATGCCCTACCGGATTGGGCCGGATGATGACGCTCAAAGAGGTATCACGAGAAATCTCACGGCGGCTCACACGCCTCTTCCTTCTGGATCAACAGGGCCGGCGGCCCTGTCACGGGGACGACCGCATCTATATCGAAGATCCACACTGGAGGGATCTGCCCCTGTTTTATGAATATTTTCACGGTGACACCGGCCGAGGGATCGGCGCGAGCCATCAAACCGGCTGGACTTCCCTCGTCACCCGATGCCTGAGAGATATCTCAAAAAACTCAAAGTAGTCTGTGCCGGAAGGACACACCGGAAGGACGCGCCGAAGGACGCGGTCTACGGCGTAAATTTGAAATAGCACACGTCGCCGTCCCGCATCACATAATCCCGGCCTTCCGTGCGCATCTTCCCGGCTTCCCGAACCTTTCCGTATGACCCCAGCGCGTCAAGATCCTCATAACTGGCGATCTCCGCGCGGACAAATCCCTTTTCAAAATCCGTGTGAATCCTGCCCGCCGCTTTCGGCGCCGTCGTTCCCTGCCGAATCGTCCAGGCGCGGACCTCTTTTTCGCCCGCTGTGAAAAAAGTGATCAGATTCAGCAGCCGGTAACAGGTCGAGATCAGCTGCGGCAGTCCGCCCGACTCCAAGCCCGCTTCACTCATGAACATCCGCCGGTCTTCGTCGCTCAACGTGTTCAGCTCGTGCTCAAACCGCGCCGCGATCGGCAACACCCCGTATCCTTTTGACTCCGCCGACCGCCTCAGATCTTCCAGATGCCGGCCGGCGGCAGTGAGATCGCTCTCCTTCAAATTCGCGGCGTAGATCATCGGTTTCGACGTCATCAGATGCAGCCCATCCACGATCTCCTGCGCGTCCCGGCTCTCCGGCCGGAACTGATTGGCCAGGCGGCCGTCGGATAGATGCTTCTGCAATCGCTCCAGAAGGTCCGCCTCCGGCCGAAACTCCGGATTGGTCGTCTTCGATTTCTTCGCTATCGCATCCAGTCGCTTGCCCGCCGTAGACAGATCCGCCAGAATGAGTTCCGTTTCGATCAGCTCCGCATCCCGAACCGGATCAACGCTGGATGACACATGGATAACCTGCGGATCCTCAAAACAGCGCAGCACATGAAGGATCGCGTCAACCTCCCGGATGTGCGACAAAAATTTGTTCCCGAGACCCTCGCCCTTGTGCGCGCCCGCTACCAGTCCGGCGATGTCGACAAAACGGATCGCGGTCGGCGTCACCTGCTTGGGATTCACAATCTGCGCCAGGCGGTCCAGCCGGCGGTCCGGCACGGGCACCACTCCAACGTTCGGATCGATCGTGCAGAACGGATAATTCTCCGCGGCCGCACTCATCTTCGTCAGCGCGTTGAAGAGCGTCGACTTGCCGACGTTCGGCAGTCCTACGATTCCAATTTCCAACGCGTATCGCCGCTCCTACTGGCTGCTCTGCAGAAGAAACCGCGCCAGCTCATTGCTCGAATCCATCTCCAGAACGTGCTCCCAACTCCTCCGGGCGTCGCCCGTCCGGCCCTGCAGGTACTGGCAATGTCCCAGGTAAAGATAAATCTCCGGATCACCCGACAACAGGGTCGTGGCTTTCAGAAAATCCCCCTCCGCGCGCGGATAGTCCTTCATGTTGTAATAACAAACACCCAGATTGAAATAAATCCGGCCATCCGACGGAAGCCTCGATACCAGCTCTGAAAATGCGTCGGCCGCGGCCAGATAGTCCTGCCTCTGAAATGCCGACTCCGCAATCGCGGTCAGCCGGCCGACCGAAATCTCCAGCGGCGCCGGCGCCTCCTCCGGGATTTCTTTGGGAATGCGGATTTTGCCCTCCGCCTTCACGATCTGACGTTCCGTCAACGATCCGAAAACCGTCTGCAACCCTATCCGGATAGCCCAGCTTGGACTTCCCCGCGAAAATCCGTGCGCCACCGATCCGACCATCAGGGTCCGGTCGGTATAGGTGTGCCGGACGCCGAATGAGATTTCCGCCTCCTCCTCCAGATCGTAAAAGGATCGACGCGCAAAAAATTCCGATACCAGCGCCCACCTCGCCCACGGCGACACGACAAATGAAAAACCCAGATGGACCGGGTCCGTATACCCGTTGATGTCCGGCCTTCCATTCCGGTCTATGTCCGGCTCGCCGCCCTTCATCCGAAATCCACCATTGAAGTGCATCAGGTTCGGCACGCCGATCGGCAAATTCAGCGGGAGAGTCAGCAGAATGTCAAATCCATAATCCAAAACATCTCCGCCGCCATACAAAAAATCCTCGCTCAGAACGCCCACACGGCCCACAAAGGTCGTCCAGGGCAGACATTTGTACTTGAATACCGCGTCCAGATAGGAAATACCGCTCCCCTCATACGCCCGCGACGGCCCATAGGCCATCCCCTTGTCCTGCTCGATCTGCATGTCGGCGCCCATCTCCCAGCGGGACGAAAATCCATAACGCAAACTGATCGGCAGCCGGATAACGTCAATATCCGCGACATCGCCCGTCACCTGCTCAAATCCCGGCCGGATCCTCGATTCAACCGAATACACTCCAGACATCCGCCACATCCCCGGTCGAAGCGTCCGCTCGCCCTCGACTCGAATGCCGTGATCCAGCAACGTGCCGAACGCGGCGCCGACAAGGGAAAGGGACACGACAATGACACAGAAACACGCGCTGACCGTCCGGCCGGGCGCCGACAGAAAAAAAGTCCTCTCACCGCTCATAGTACGCCTCGATCAGCCGGCGGCCGTACCCGGTTTCCAGAAAGCGGTCCCGGACCCGGCGGATTCCGCTCCGCCAGACGGGTCGCGCGAAAACCCTCGTCATGAGACAGCTCTTCCCATGCAAAATCACATCATAGATTTTGGTTACACCGATGCCGAACGCTGAAAAATGCGGCGGGGAGAAATTCAGAACGTTGGATCCCGGCGATAGGGACCCGCCGGCGTTTCGCCAGATTGTTTTGTCCGTGTCATGCGCCAGCGCGACTGTCCCCAACTCGACGAATGTCGCAATGTCATCGTCCAGATAGGCAATCGTGATCAGCACCCGGCTCTTGTCAACCGAATCGCTCGGCACCGACGGCGAGATGTAGACGCCGTTCACCACCCGCTCCACGGCCACGATCCTCGTATCTCTCCGCAAACCGCTTAGCGGCGTGTCCGCGACGACGGCCACCGAACTGTTGGGAAAAGCGCCCGGTTGAAGGGTGAGCCACGCGTGGCTCGGAAAATAGAATGTGCCGGACGACGACGCCGTCACGGATTGCGTCGCACGCAAAACGCCGAACGTCGCGTCACATTCCGTGTCGGCATCGTCTGATGTATAGACCGCGTATCCCCGGTAGTTGGTCGATATACTCACAACCGATGTCGTTGTCTTCGTGTCGATGCCGTAGGTCTGAGCGCTCGTCCGCTCATGCAATACCGCGTCCCAGTTGCTCCGTTCCGTAATCATCGTCGTGCAGCCGCCGGTATCGGCAAAATTGGAAAACTTGAACCCCTTGTACGGAATGGCCCGCGTGTAGGCGATAAACTCGCCCG
>CAZHRJ010000092.1:0-12728 GCA_964534765.1 uncultured bacterium | reverse complement strand
TCGAGGACATAATATCCCTGAATTTTGCTGACCCGTCGCGAAGCCTATCGGTAGGCGTTGACAGGAACAGCCAGCAGTCGGATGACCCGGCGCTGTAGTTCTGTAAGCTCCGGCATAAATTTTTGTACCACCTTTCCGCGCCGAATCAGATCATGTCGCTCGGCCAGATCGATCGACTGATCATCATCCATGGCGCAGTCATAGTGCTTAGTGTGGGGATGATCGCACTTGTTCTTATGACCGCTCCAGCCATCAAGTTATTGCGTGGCGATGGGTTTTCATCTATGACGTTCAGTAGTGATGGATCTTGGCTTATATCTGGCGGCCCTGAAAATACAATCTGGATCCGGGATATTCGCATAGGAAAAAACAACCGAGCTTTTAACCATTCCGATACAATTAGCTGCATGACTATTGCTCTGGACGGCACGATATTTGCTGTCGGAGGTTTACACGGTGACATAGGGGTGTACGACATTGTGTCTGGAGAGAGATTGCAAACTCTTTCGGGTCATAATGCTCGATTGAATAGTGTCGCGTTTGCAAGCAACAGTCCGATACTCGTATCGGCAAGCTCTGATCGTTACATCAAGGTATGGTCTACTGAAACATGGATGGAGCTTCGAACTCTGTCTGAGCATGATTCACCTGTTACGGCATTGGCCTTCAGTCCCGATGGTAAGAATCTCGTGTCAGCGGGCGAGGATGGTATGCTGATATTATGGGATTCGGACAGTTGGGCTTATGTTAAGAAACTCAAAGCTCACTCAGAAGGTATAAACTCGGTAGTCTTTAGTCCGGACGGCGGTTGGATTTTGTCGGCCAGTGTTGACACTATTTTCAAGATTTGGAATGGGAGGGATTTGACTCCCATACGTACCCTTTCTGTATCGAAGGGCGTAACGTCTATCGCACCAAGCCCCGACGGTGCCCTTGTAGCGGCCGGAAACCGCTATGGAGAAATAGAGCTTCTGGAAATGGCCACCGGTAAGAAGATCCAGCACCTCGGCGGCCACTGGGGTGCGGTAGAGTCACTGTGTTTCAGCTCGAATGGGTGGACACTGAAATCTGTAGATATATATGGTGATATTCTGTTGTGGAAACCCCGGCTCGTTTCCAAGTGGTAAGTACGTATCGCGTGTTCCGGAGATGGATGTTGCAAGATCCGAACCCCCGACTATGAATAGGTATTTCCCACTCAGACCATGGGGGAAAAGAATTGTTCATTTGGGCGGATACAGCTCCGCTCTGACTGTCGAACGGCGTCAGTTCGTATTCTAAAAAAAATGTAACGAATCCGTAACGTTCAGCAGGGAATTTTCGGCCACCCCAGTCTGATTTCACTTGTTGCAACAAACCCTATTTTTCTTGTAATCAGACGCTTATCGACTTTCATTCACGGCCGGTTGAATTTTCAGCCTTTCTGCCCGTCATTTGCTTATGAAGAGATAGAAACTGGAGCACATGACGACGTTCCAAAAAGACACTTGCCCCGCTCTTCATCAGGCGGTATAAACGGGGCAGACAAATTTCAGGAAGGAGACCACAGAGCCAATGCAAACGTACACCCCCATCATCCGATGATTGATCGTTGAACGCGATCTAAGTCTTTCCCGGCTGTTTTTGATTTGTCGCCGGGGAGGACACGATGGAGGTGTGTCTCATGAACGTTTGCGGTCTCTGCGGTCGGGCCTTCAAGCCCACCTCAGGTCACCCAAACCAGAAGTACTGCGATCCGAAATGCCGGTCTGTGGCCCGTATCTCGTATAAACGCGCCTATGACCGCCAATGGCGTGCCACCCATAGATGGTACATGGCGGAGTACTGCCGCCACTACCGCGAAATACCCATTTGCGCGGAACGGGGGTGAGAAAATCAATCATGGCATCCACGGAGGTCAGAGAGATTTCCAGGTGGAAAGACAACAAGCACTGCAGGACGTTTCGGGCGCGGCTTGCGGATAAGGATGAGAAGGCAGTCACAAAGCCGCCTTACTCGGATGTGCCGCCTCTCCACCAGGTGGTCATCATTTCCACGGACGTGATCGGTCGCAAGACATTCCGAACCCGGCACGTATCGGATAGGCAGTTGCAGATTGCCTAAATAACGGCGTTCGTCTGGAAAACATCACCCGGCGAACGCCGCAAGACGGGAGGACGAAAGCCATAATACCCGATGACGAGAAGCACAAAGTCTATAAGCCCAAAGTCGTGAGAGTCGACGGGCAAGGCCGGCTCCATTGCGAAACCGGGCCGGCGCTGGTTCTGCAAGACGGCACGGAGTTCTGTTACTGGCACGGCATGATCGTTGATGCAATCGTGGTGGCGGATCCCGCCCGATTGACGGTGCGCGACATCATGGCCGAACAAAATGTGGAACACCGCCGGATCATGATCGCACGCAAGGGGATCGCAGCCATCGTTCGGGAATCGAACCCGGAGGTCGTCGATCAGGACGCAGATACGAATGGCAATCCCCGTCGGTTGTACCGAATCAAGGTCACAGGGACGGAGAATGCCGAGCCTCTGGTGGTTCTTCATGTCATCGACGAAGCCAAGAGACGCCAGGGACTGAAGGCCGACGTTTTTTTACAAGTGCATCCTGACTGCATAGAAGTGGGCATGCGTGACCGTACGGTTCAACATACTTTTCGAGACGGTTCCGTCAGGCCGGTATGGGTGCGGCACGTGATATGGAAGGCCATAAAGGATTCGGAAAACAACGATTCCAATGTGCCCGCGCATAGAGGCGCCTGTCGCCGGGCGGTCGCATGGACGTTCGGGTTGAACGAGGACGACTTTCGTCCATCACAAGAAACATAAGGAGGTTGAAATGAAACAGTTCAGACAGGGGGACGTTCTAATTATCGAGCGGGAGGCGAGCCCGAAATTTCCGATGAGAATGCGCCGGGGAACGGTGGTGGCGCACGGCGAAGCAACCGGCCACAGCCATCGATTCAATGACGAGTCAGCCGTTGCCCTTTACGATTTGCCGGATGGCGACATCTGGGCCGAAGTCAGCGCGACGACATCGCTGATTCACGAAGAACATGAGGCGATTGTCTTGGAGGCTGGCAAGTATTTGATCCGGCGCCAGCGCGAATACGTGCCCGGCAGTTCTTCGATGCCTTTCGGCCTTGGCGGCACCGGTTATCGGCTGGTTGTGGATTAGTATTAGCCCCGCCGCTGATAAAGGCAGAGAGAATAATGAGGGAGGTGCGATGAATGTCCCGACTCGAGATCAAAGTGATTTCCGAACGGAAACGGAAATCTGATTGGTTGGGCTATCGCCGTGATATGGACGGCAAGATCTATCAGGTAGCTCTGATCAAAACAGATCAATCCGGGCGGCGCACGTCTCAAACAGTAAATATAACGGAAGCCGAGCTCATTGTGCTGGACCAGGCCACCCGCGCCGCTTGAATCGTTGCAAGGGTTGCCGTTACAGGCATGTCACTCGGGTCAGATAGCTGTAAACGACCCGATGTAATTGTGGCGGGCCAGACGATGATGGAAAATCGTAATTACGCGCGGAAGCGCATCTTACGCTTTTTCATCAATGGCAGATGCTTTTGAGAACGTCGTTTGCGTCCAAACAGGAGGAGAGGAAATGATGAATTCGAGCATGGTCGTATCTCAAGCCACCCGCTGGGCACGGCGGATGCGGTGCAAAGCATTTTTGAAGAACGGCTGGAGCAAACAGAAAGCCCGTGGGCACCGCCGGCAGCGCAGGGTGGCGCGGCAGTTTCTTCGGTCAGAAAAGTGGGACCGGCTTGATGAGGTTTTGAGTGTTGCGGCTGTCGATAGCCGGGACATAATCTAAAAACTGGAGGCGCAGTATGAACGTGGCTGGTGAATTTTTAAAACGGAAATTTGAAGAGGCCGGCTTGGATATCGCGATCACGGATCGGCCGTCTTTTGCGCACGGCGCAAATATCTTTGCGCTGAACGTCAACAAAAAGAACGTCAAAGGCCGGTCAAAAGAGTATTTCGCTCTCAATCCCGGCGATGCAGAGGTCAAAGTCTTGGATGTCGAGCCGGATCATCGGCAACTGGTGCTTATGGTTCACGAACCGGAACGGCGGTTTTCCACAAGTGAATGGAATGCGAAGGCGAGAAAATTCGGTTCTGTTTTTCATGTAACCCAAGCCGGATGGTTTAAATATCTTGTAGGTATGGACGAACGCTCGTATTTTATGACCCAGCTTCCCTCGCGGGTGAAAGTCACAACCGTCGAGGACGCCCACGAAGCCCTGAAATCGCCGGACGTGCGGTCCATCGAAACAAAGAAAGGGGCCAAAAACGCAAAAGTCGTTCGGCAGGGCGAGTGGTTCTTTGTGAAAGCAACCGATGAGGAAGTGGAGGAAATCGAAAAACGGCCCGTTCTACGGAAAGAAGGCATCGGCGGCCGGGCGCATGCCGGTAAGCCGCACGTCGCGGACGAAATCGTCAATATGGCCAACGTATTCGTTCGCGGCCGCGTTCGTCACCCGGATCACAGGACGGTCTATTTCAGCGTCTGGCATCGGGTCTTTTTGAACGCCGAAGTGCCGCGAAATAAGGGAGTTCGCTGGATCGATTAAGACGAGCAGGTCTTTCAGATCGCCGGGAAGCGTGCGAATATGAACGATCTGGATATTGACAAGTGAAAGGTGAAATTCGATGGAAACCATCAACGGAATTCCCGTGTTGAATATCTCCGGCCAGCCGCTTGGCAAGGCGGCCAGTTTTCTGCCTCCGCGATTGCAGGTGGAGCGTTATGTCCTTTTGCCCGACCTCGGCCCCAGCAAGGCCGTTCTGCCGACCGGATGCGTCGCGCTGATGGATCCCGAAAAGGTTCCGGACTGGCGCAAGTACACGATTTCAGATGTGGGTTGCGGAATCGCTCTCTATTCTTCCGATCTGAAACTCGAAGAATTTGAGAAATTCAAACCGGAATGGGACCGGATTCTCATTGAAATCACCGGCCGCAAGGGAAGTCTGGGAGAACTCGGCGGCGGCAACCATTTTCTGGATGCCGTCTCCAGCCAGGACGGCAGGATATATTTCGCCATCCATACGGGATCCAGAGACGAGGGAGAGCGGTTGCCGGAACTTCTGGCCGCGCCAAAAGAATTCGACACCGAGTTTCAGCGGATCGTCGAGTGGGCGCGGAAGAACCGCGACACCATCGCCGGCATTGTCGGCAAGTCCGCCCCGGGGCTCAAATTGGTGCTGGACAAGCACCACAATTTTTATGAATCGGTGGATGATAAAATCATTATGAGAAAGGGCGCAGTCCGATTTCATGCCGGCGAGTTGGCTCTGATCCCGTCCACCATGGACACTGATATGGCGCTGGTCACCGCAAAGGACAACGTACGCGATATCCTGAACTCGATCTCACACGGCACCGGCAGGGTCATGTCCCGGGGCGACGCCAAGGCGGCGTTTCGCGAGTACGATTTTCAGGCGCTGAGGAAACGGATCTACATCCCGGCCGCGATCCCCGATCATTCGATGATCACAGAAAATCCGGCCTGCTACCGCCGGATCGAGCATTGCCTGCCGCTCATCGAGGATTATATCGAAGTCCGGGAATTCCTGACACCGATCGCGTATATCGGGCAGGTTTGACGAATGAGCCAGTACAAACAGCACAGCGAAATCCGCCGCGTGCCGCTGGGCGCATTGCATGTTGACCGCCTGCGCCTCTTGGGGTTTGTCGAAAAATCAGATCCGGAAAAGAGCCGCTTTACGCTGGTTTTGACCGATCTGGACATCAACAGGAAGTAGCCATATCAGACGCCATTTCATGTTCAAATGGCAGCCTGAAAGGACGTGTCAATGATGGATTTCTCGCGGGTCATTACCGAAACTCTGATCGTCCCGCCCGGCAGGTACGAGATCGCCGACCAAATCACAGTTGATGTGTCAGGAAAGTTGATCATCCAACCTGGCGTCCATTTGGTTTTCACCAGCGGAGGCGGGATCAACGTGAAGGGAGTCTTGCTGGCCGTCGGCGAGGACGGCGGGCGAATCATTTTTGAGGGCGATCACTGGCGCGGAATCGCGTTTTCGGGCGCGTGCGCTTCCGGCAGCAAGTTGGAATACGCCGACTTTATCGGCGGCAAGATGGGACGGCCGGTGTGTCGATTGAAGGAGACGGGACGGGAGAGGATTTCATTCAGCCACGTCTCATTCCGGAATTTAAAAAATGTAGCGGGCTGGGATCCCGAGGATGAATCCGGGAAAGGGGGCGCCGTCAGATGCGATGATTCCGACACGGATTTCGAATACTGCGTGTTTGCCGATAATTCGGTCGAACCGAATTCGGACGGCGGGGCGCTGTATCTGCGTGACGCATCGGTCAATATGCTCTCTTGTTCATTCAAGCATAACTCTGCCGGATCGCAGGGCGGGGTAATTTGTTCCTACGGGCTCCGTTCGGCGCTGCAGTTTAACAATTGCGTGTTTGAGGGAAATCGCGCGCCGAGCGGCGGCGCCTTGAACGTGCATTACGGCGAAGTGCAACTGACGGAGTGTCGATTCATTTCAAATGCTTCCAAATGCGGCGGGGCAATTGCCAACTTCGAATCATCCGTGTCTGTCCGTCGCTGTCATTTTGCCGGCAACAGCGCCTCCAGCGGCGCCGGCGGAGCGGTGATGTGCGCGGCATGCGGCAGAATCGACGCTGAAAATTCCATGTTTATGGATAACAGCGCTGGATCCGGTGGTGCGATTGATGTCGGAACGGAACATGGTACGCTCAACCTGAATCAATGCAAGTTCACGCGGAACACGGCGTCCGGCGGCGAATTCTCGACGGGCGGAGCGGTTCACTGCGAATGCGGCAGTTCGCAGATATTGTCCTGCACCTTTCAGGCCAATTCGGCTTCATTTCTTGGCGGCGCGGTTTTTTGGGTGGGAACCCGTCCCCTGTTGTCCGGAAACGTTTTTGATGCAAATTCCCCGGACGACTGCAAAGGCCGCGGCCATGCCGAGGCGTGTTCCGATGAAAACGAAAATCCGGCGACCCGGATTACCCTCGCCGAAATGAATGCCTTCCGCGACGCCGAGATCGACGGTTTGCTGAAAATAGGCTGGCTGAGAGAAAACGTCCCGATGGATTTGTTTAAAGGCCTTTCGCGCGCCCAGTACAGAGACCTCATCGCAAAAATCAAGGCCGGTTTGATAGAAGGCATCGACCGCTTTCTGAAAAAAGAGGGCGATCCGTTTTTATATGCGTCCAATCTCAGCAAGTTTTGTAGCGACGCCACAACCAAACGGTATGTATTCAAGTCGATCATCGAACTCGATTTCGTGAAGGACAAGGACAAAGCCCGTGAATTGTCGGAAAGGATCTCCGGATTATTCGGCGTTTACACGTACAATTTCTCCGCCGAGCGCTTCACGAAAAAATACGGCCGCCGTTTGGAATGGGCGGATGACTGAGCGGGATAAGGTCTCTCGAATGATGAAATCCGCAAATCTCTTCGTAACGATCACTGAAGTCTGCGGTGTCCCTGTGTCCGTTGTGGGGACGCCGGATTTGTGGATCGACGGCGCCGCGCGCCAACAACTCGAGGCGGTCGCGAGGTTTGATGGTGTGGTGCGTGTGGCCGGAATGCCGGATCTTCATCCGGGGCGGGGATACCCGATCGGCGCGGTGGCCCTCGTCAGGGACGCGGTCATTCCTGCGCTCATCGACAAGGATATCGGATGCGGGATGACGTTTGTCGGCATCGGCGACACGCGGATCAACCCCGGCCGACTCAAGAAGGACTTCGGGAAAAAATTCTTTCGGTGGGATGGATTGGTCGGCGATGGGATCACAGCAGAATGTGTCGCCCGACCGCAAGAGTGGCGGGACCGACTGTCTTCGCTCTTTCCCGGCAGATCAGACATCATTGGAACTTTCTTGCAGAAATCATACGGCGTCCGGAATGCCGACCTGTCTCCGATTTCCGGGCGGCTCGTGCCGGAGTTTCTGGCCGAGAGCGCACGGAACGTCGGGACAATCGGTGGCGGCAACCATTTTGTCGAATTCCAAAAAATCGCCGATGTGGTGGACGAAGGTCTTGCCGCCGCGTTCGGAATTCATACGGGCGGAACCGCGCTTCTCATCCATACCGGTTCACGATCGTTCGGCTATTCGCTTGCCGAAAGTTTCCTGCCGGGCGCGGAAGGAGATCGGCAAGGTCGTGCCTGTTGGCGCCGCGCTCTTCGAGGAATACACCGCCGTGATGGCCGCCGGCATAAATTTTGCCGCGCTGAACCGGCTGGTTGTTCTACTCCGCATGCTTGATATGATCGGCGCCGATGGCAATCCTGTGCTCGACAAGCCACACAATTTTGTGGAGGAGATTCAGGGTGAAGGCGTCGGCCATGGATGGCCAAGTGCCGAACGTGACAAGGATGTCAAACGTTCAGCCGCCGGGCGTTTTTTTCTGCACCGAAAGGGCGCGGCGCCGGCGAGCATTGACGGCGCCGGGCCGGATCCTGTCGTCATTCCGGGCTCCCTCGGAAACTCATCATGGTTCTGCGTAGCGGCCGCAGGGTCGGCGGCGTTGCTTCGAAGCGTCAATCACGGCGTCGGCAGAAAATGGAGCCGTACGCTCGCGGCCGAGAAATTGCGGGAGAAGGCACGGACGAAGGGGATGGATGCAGTGACTGGGAACGTCGAATATGTCGTCAAGGATAAGGATACCCTTTTTGAAGAAGGCGGCGACGCGTACAAGGACATCGAGTCGGTGATGAAACATGCCGAGGGCGCGGGTCTTGTCCGGCGAGTGGCGCGTCTGGATCCGCTTTTAGTCGTGAAGGAGTGAGAAAGATGAGAACAAGGCCCGGAATTTTGCTCACTCTGTAAGGGTTAAATTCGGCGTTTACACTTACAACTGGTCGGACGATCGATTCGCGGCAAAATACGGCCGCCGTCTGGAATTGGCCGACGAGGATGGCCAGACGAATAATGAGCCCGGATAAAGAGGTGGATTATGTCTGACATGGGTGATTTGGCCGATCGGTTGGTGATGCTTTCAAAAACATTGGGTGGGAATAGAAAACCATATTTCGTTTCTGAAGATCGTTTACAGGATTCATATTGTGGCTTACATTTACTTGCAAAGAAGATAAAGAATGATTTTGATTCAAAAAGCGTGCGAAGAGCCAAAAAATTGTTTGATTTGACAGAGTTCGAAGCCACTTATTCCGTTCTAAGAATGAACAAGATTCAAAATCGTCGGGCCGAAAATAGAAAATTCCTTGAGACGATATACTCGGAACCGTGGGAATACAAATTTTTCAATGAAAGAGAGCACGCGCTTTTTGCGTTGGCTGATATTGATGCCGTAAAATTGGATGAATACAAAATCTAACGCAATCGGATCCAACACATGCGATAGTCGTTACATGATTCAGGCCAAAGGCGATTTCCCTCAATATTTAAGCTGAAAATAAATCCCGGACCAGAGATAAATCCCCAGAAGTAATACGCCGAGCGCGATCATAACGCCTGAAAGTGCGCCGGAGATATCCCGGCGCGGCGCGCCAGGCGCGTCGCCGAAGAACCATGTGGCCAGAACGATCACGAGCATCCAGAGCGCTGTGACGGCGACGCCGATACGGATGGACAGACCGTATGACTGTCGGGGTTCGTTGATGTGAACGATAAAAGAAGAAAGAGGCGCGGCCAGCATGATCCAGCCCATGTACAGAAGACAGCTTCCGGCCAGACTCGCGACGACGGCGCCTGACGCTTTTTCAAAAAACGTATCGCCTTCGTTCTTTGCCCGGGTTGACACAATTTTCACGATGACGCCGGCGCCAAGGCCCATGAAAACGATTCCGCACAACTTGCATAACGCGTAACTCATCCCGATCCACGTCTTGACTACGCCGACCGTCGCCGCAGACAGGAGCACGACCGCCGCAATCAGCAGGCAGATACCGCCGGCGGCGAGCTTAGGATTTCCTTTGATCGTCATCGGACACCCCCAAAAGAGCAAGACATGTTTTCTCCAGGATGGAGTATAGCTTGTTGCTGACCGCCTGGATCGGCGGAATATTCTGCCGCCGGGCGTCCTCTTGGAATCCCGTGACGTAGTCCTTCACTTTGGAGATAAGGCCGCCGATCAGTGACGATCTTTCGGGCTTTGACGCCGGCGCCGGAACCTGCGATTGACCCGCCCGCCCGGCCGCGACCGCCTGAAGGATATCTTCGCGAAAGAGCGTGCGAACGTCCTTCAAGTGCGCGATCCGATGGACCTTGACGACTCCCTCCGGCAAATTCGGCGGATCCAACTGTTGAGGCAGAATGAGATCGCCAAATCCGCTGATGGCGGCGCCGCGCAAATATTCCAACTTTTTCTGGTAGCCTTCCTGAAGGACTGGCAGAACGCGGCCGTCCTGGCTCAAGTCTCCGGTGCAGAGCACGCGCGCCAGCGGAAGTCTCGTGTGGTAGGAAATCATCGCGAGCGCGGCGGCGAGGGTGAGAGAACGGCCTTCGATCAAAACATTCGTTTTCGCCTGCAATTTTCGCCAGTCGATCGCATAGAATCTGGATTCCCGCTCCTCCGGCAACGAGGATCCCAAGGGCTTGAGCAGCGAGTTGACGGCCGCGCGCGCATCGTTGAATGCGGCCCGGCAGGTCACATCCCATTCCGTCGTCTGATCGGATGCCGGATCGTAGCGGAGATAGATGATCCCACCCTGGTCATGTTGCGTATCGACGACAAGCGCCCCGACGACGCCGGGCTGGTCATCGATTCCGGTCATCGGCCCATTGCTTCAGCGATTTCGTCCCTGATTTCTGGATCATTTGCCAGACAGCATTCCATGCCGGATGGGATTTGTCCAAGCAAACGGTTTCTTTGAATTGCTCTTCGAGAAGATGCCGCAGAATCAGATCATCGGTCGACGCGATCAACGCCAGCATTTCTTCAACGCCGCCGCCCGCGTACTCGAACTCCCGGGTCAGGGCGTCAAATTGCTCCAATGACTCCGGAGCGGCCGTATCCGAAATGGGCATGAACTGCTGTGACACCCCGGCGCCACCGATTTCGAATGTTCCGGTAAACCCGGCTGTACAAGCCTCCTTAGACCGGATCCTCCATATATGTATACCGCCGGCTTGCCTGATATCCGTATCCACCGCGTGGCCCGCGTCGTCTTGAAATACTGCCGTCAGGCCGCCTTTCGCCGCACAGGCGCCGACGGCCAGAGAACCATCTCCATATTCGATGACCGAAACGCGCAAGCCCTCCTTCAACAGGCGGCTCTGATAGCTCGCCACGCTCATCCCGGCGGGCGCCGCCGTCTGGGCCGCCAGAACTTCAAGTTCTTTCGGACGCACGGGCGCGTATACGGTTCGGCCAAATGGAAAGACGCGGATTTTATCCTGCGCGTGATAGAGCGCCATGAGATTTTGAATGGAAGCGCGCCACGGAATTCTGCGGTCATGGTCAAGGAGGATATCAGGACCGATCCGGAACTTTTGTATTTTTCCGGCATACACCGCGTCTTTTCCGAGAGAATCAAGAGACAGAACTTGCCGCAGGAGTTCCGCATGAATGGTTCCGAAACAGGTCTCCAGAAATTTGGCGTCGACCGCTGTCTTCGCCCACAACGAGACGAGTTGTTCTACGTTCATGGGGGATTCCTTACAGCCGATCCGAAAATCATCGGCTGCGGCCTGCTCGACATCGGAAGACAGAGGGGCCACCCGCGCCTGGATCGACGATCCTTCGAGAACAAGCACGAACGGCGGGGTAATGTCGGCGGCGTAATCTTTGAGGGCCGCCAGACGCCATATTTGACCGGAGGCGATATGGGCCGGCCTCGGAATGGGCATGGGAACCGCTCCTTTTGACAGAAGTTTAATCCAAGCGGCAATGTGGGATTCGGTCATACGACCTCGCCCTTAGCGTCATTCCCGCGAAAGCGGGAATCCAGATGTCCGCCTGCGCTGACATGACGGCCTGATGTTATTGCCATATCCATAAGACGCGCTCTCCGGTCATTTTTTCAGCTCGGCTCCGCAAACTCCCATGACATACTGCACCACCCGCGCGATTTCCTCAATGGGCGTATCCTGTGGATGGGCGTCTTTGATGCTGAGGAATATGTGCTCCAGCGCGTTCTTTGCGGACGCCGGCGACGCCCAACCGGCCTGCACGGCGATATTCGCAAGCTTATACCCCTGGGATCTCAGCCCAAGAACGAGCCTGTCTTTCTCCGAAAGATGGCGGACCACCTGTTCCGCCATGATTTTGGTTTCCACATCCTCAGCGAGCGTGCCGCCGGCGACCGCCAGGGAAGCCCGTGCCACCGCCCCGGATTCCTCGTCGTCCAGATATACCGTCTGGACTTCGGTGACGGCCATACAGCGTTTCAGGATATAGATGATGTCCTTGATCCGAAGCTGAACCGGCCCGGCGGCCGGTTCCTTGACATCCGTGTCGGAACCGACACTTGGCCTTCCCTGGCCTGCGACCGCAAACACCTGCTCAAGCCATTTTTTCAGTTCCGTTTTTCCGGGCAGATACGCGCCCCGCGCAAGCGGAAAGCCGACCGACGCGATTTGGGAAATCCTGTCAAGTTCCATCCGTTCGGGACAGCGAGGCGCTTCGCGTCCACCCGCCGCGTCCTTATGCGCAAAAAGATCCGCAGGCCGGGTTTTACCGGGGCCGCACAGAACGCACACAAACGGTTCCGCCAGACAAATATGTTCGAGCGTCTTGTACAGCT
>CAZHRJ010000091.1:0-12895 GCA_964534765.1 uncultured bacterium | reverse complement strand
CAGTATCCGCAGACTCGCCCTGGCCTTTTCAGGGTGCGGAACTTTTTCCACTGGCAGGAGATTCAGTTTTCCGGGAACCTTGCCGATGACCGCGTCCCCGAGGAACAGGCTTTCGGTGGCCGCGTCGAACAAACCGCTTTCCCCGGGCGATTTCATGTCGGCCATGACCGTGACTTGAAACCGATCCAGCAGAATCTCTCCTTCTTGGAATGTCCGGTCGAGCGTGAGGTCGAACAGGGCGGCGTCGCCGGCCGGACCCCAGACGGGAGCGTGGAGGGTTTCCCGGAGTGCCGCGGCGTCCCGGCGGTGGTCCTTGTTGGTGATCAGGATCGCCGCCACAGAAGCAACAGTCTTGAGTTTCTCCAGTGTTTCGGGATCCGGCGCCGGCGGATCGATGAGAGCGATCCTCCGGCCCGGCCCGTCGTTCAGAAGAACGGCGTGGCCGTTGAAGTCGAGTTGTTTTTCATCAGAATATTTCGCCCAGGTGAAAATCCCGGGCAGGACTTCCCGAAATGGTTTCATGCCCACCTCCCGCATGGTATACTTTACTCCGATGAAACAATCCATGCAGATTCAGCTCCAGGTGATTATGAGCATGACTGTGGTTACCGGTAATGAGGAAACCACTGTCGGGGATGCGCTCAGGCTGATGGAAAAAAACCAGATCCATCATCTGCCGATTGTCCGGCCCGGCCGGGATGGGGGGCTTGATCTGGTCAGCATTGTCACGCACCGGGATCTCCTTCATGTGACCAGCGTCTTCATCGGCACGCGAGCCGAGGAAAAAAAAGACCGGGCGACGATGGAAGTCCATCTGAAAGGCCTGATGAAGACGTTCGTGTACACGCTCCCGCCGACCGCGACGGTCAAGGAGGCAGTGGCGCTGATGTTGAAACGAAAAATCGGATGTATTCCCATTATCGAGCGCGGCCGGTCACTCGTGGGCATTGTCACGGTCACGGACATGCTTCGCATTCTGGACGACTTTTTACCCTGATCCCGGCCATTCATTGACAGGGCGTTTCACAGGTGACTATAATCCAGTTGCTGACAAGGATTCGATAAGGAGGGATGACCATCAACACGGGGCTCAAATGTCGCGAGTGCGGCCGCAGATATCCAAACGCACCGGTGCATGTGTGTGAATACTGTTTCGGCCCGCTCGAGATTGTTTACGATTATGACGAAATCAAAAAACGCCTTTCCCGCGAAATCATCGCATCCCGTCCGCCGACCATGTGGCGATACCGGGAACTTCTCCCGATCGACGGCGATCCGACGGTCGGTCTCCACGTCGGCTATACGCCGCTCTTCCGGGCCGACCGTCTCGGAAAAACGCTTGGCCTTAAGAATCTCTACATCAAAAACGACGCCGTCAATCATCCCACGCTTTCCTTCAAAGACCGTGTCGTCGGCGTGGCTCTGTCCAAAGCGCGGGAATTCGGTTTCAAAACAGTCGCCTGCGCCTCCACCGGCAACCTCGCCAATTCCGTCGCCGCCAACGCCGCCCAGGCGGGACTCGACGCCTATGTCTTCATGCCGGCCGATCTGGAGCAGGGCAAGATCATCGGCACGCAGATTTACGGCGCGCGGCTGATCGGGATCAGCGGCCATTACGACGACGTCAACCGCCTCTGTTCCGAAATCGCCGGCAAATACGGCTGGGCGTTCGTCAATATCAATATCCGTCCCTATTACGCCGAAGGATCCAAAACGCTTGGCTACGAGATCGTCGAACAGCTTGGCTGGCGTCTCCCGGACGAAATTGTCGTCCCGATGGCAGGCGGATCCCTCATCACCAAAATCGCCAAATCCTTCGAGGAGTTCATCCGCCTGGGTCTTATTCGCGGCCCGGTCGGAACCCGGTTTCACGGCGCTCAGGGCGCGGGCTGCGCCCCCATTGTCGCCGGCGTGAAGAACCGCAGCGATTTTTTCAAGCCGGTCAAGAATCCAAGCACGATCGCCAAGTCGCTTGCGATCGGCAATCCGGCGGACGGTTTCTACGCGATCCGGCAGATCCGCCAGAGCGGCGGCTGGGCCGAGGATCCGACGGACGACGAGATCGTGTCGGGGATCAAGCTTCTGGCTTCGACGGAGGGCATCTTCACCGAAACCGCGGGCGGTGTCACCGTCGGGGCGCTCTGCCGGCTCGTGGCGGAAAAACGGATCGACCCGGACGCGACGGTCGTGGCCTGCATCACCGGCAACGGCCTGAAGACCCAGGAGGCGGTCAGCCGGCAAGTGATGGAGTTTCCTGTCCTCCCGGCGAAACTCGACGCCTTCGACACCTATTTCGATTCCCAATCCAGGGCGGCCTGACGAATGCCCGGCGTCACCATCCGCATTCCGACTCCACTGCGAAAACTCACCGGCGATGCCGAGGAGGTCAGGGTCGACGCCGAAACCATCCGGGACATGATCGACCGGCTGGAGAAGCAGTATCCCGGGATCAAGGAGCGGCTCTGTGATGAGAAGGGGGACGTGCGGCGGTTCATCAACGTGTTCGTCAATGACGAGGATGTCCGGTTCATGGAGGGTCCGAACACAAGATTCAAGGACGGCGATGTGATCTCCATTGTCCCGGCCGTGGCGGGCGGCGGCCGGGTGAAGAAAAAATACTATCTCAACGTGCCGCAGAAGCTCATCAAGGAACCGCTGATCTATCAGCTGGTCAAGAAATACGACGTTGTGCCGAACATCCGGCAGGCCAGCGTATCGGACGAGATCGGCATCGTGGCGGTTGAGATCGAGGGCGAGCCGGCCGCGGTCGATTCCGCCACGCGGTATCTCCAGGAAATGGGTGTCAGCGTCGAACCGATCGAGATCAACGTCATCGAAGGCTGACACCCGGCGGGCCGCCTCCGGCCCAATGGGTCTTTCGTCATCTTTCTCTCCTCTCTACTTGTCTATTACCGCCGGCTTATATAACTTTCGCAGCATGACGGACACGAAGGCCCATGGGCAGACGCCGAGTTACCGGCGGTTGAAATTGGATTTGCTGCTGTACGGCGTCGCGGTTCAGGATGACCGGATTTCGGAAAAAATTCTGGCATTGCCCACGGAGGGTCTGCCGATGGCGGACCGCCGGGTGGACCTGACGTTCCCCGACGGCACCCGCGTCAATGCCCCCTTGGAAGCCGCGTCCCCGTATCAGCTCCGGCTTCTTAGGCCCGGCGTGACGGGCTTGACCGGCCGGGGCCTGTCGGTGGAGACGCGCAGTATATTGACATCGGACTTTCATCAGCGCCGCACCACTTTTGGAAAACCTTTTTCCGATATCGGCCAGATCTGCGGCGGTTATTTTTTTCTCCCTCTCGGCGCCCTGCCAGGTCAGATTGCCCAGACCGCAGCGCCGGGCGCTGCGCCGGGCGCGAGTCGCGTGCCGGACATAGTCTTTCACGATCTTCGGGAAGTCCACGAGGTGATCCGTGCGGCATTTGACGAACAGCTTGTCGAGGTTGTCAAAATCTCGGTTCAATTGCCGGAGGGATTTGACCGGCCGGCGGTGAACCGTCTGCTGCCCTATCTGGAGATGGTAAAAAGCAATTTCAAGAGCATCGTCAGCCTCTCGATCCCTCCGCCCAGGGATTTTCAGTTGCTGCCGCTGCTCTATGCCCGCGGCGTGGACGTCATTTTTTGCGATCTGCTGGTCGTCGATGAAAAACTGGCTTCCCGCCAACTGCCTCTCAGGGGGAGGTTTTCAGCGGAGGATATTCTCGAAACGCTCGCCCACCTCGTCGGCATTTTCCCACGCGGCGCCGTCCTCTCGAAACTCCTCCTCGGATGGGAACCGATCGAGGAAACGGAACGCTCGGCCCAGCGCCTTCTTTCGATCGGCACGGTGCCCGTGCTGGGCCTGATCCCCGCCGGCCGGGACCGGCTGTCGACGGTCGTGCTCGACGCCATCTACGATTTTCTGCAGAGTCTCCATGTTGACCTTGACCGCAACCTCTATTCGCGCTGGATTCATTCGCATCTCCATCTGATCTCCGATTCCTTCACGCCAAACGACAGTCTCGAAATTGACAAGCACCAGAACGGATCGGACTGGATCGACCGCCTTCTGGTGACCCGGGCATCCCGCCGGGGTCTGGCCAGCGCATGGGCGCTGCGGCGGTCGTTCAAAGTCACGGAAGGAGGGCCGGCCCCGGATGAGACCGTTTGAGGAAATCCGGATCGATCCCCGGCCGCTCTGGCTGATCCTGTTGTCCAAAGTGTGGCGGACAGGATTATTTCTGCTGATGTTTTCGATCCTCGTGTACACGATCCGCCATGTTCCTCCTGACGGCTGGACCCGGCAGGGATTCCGGGCGATGGCAATTTTCCTGTTCATCGTGTTCCTCTGGGCCACGGAACTCATCCCCGTGCCCATCGCCTCGATTTTCGCCATCGTCCTCTTGCCGATGTCGGGCGTCATCACCTCCAAGGAGGCGTTCGCGCTCTTCGGCAGCGAATCGGTTTTTTTCGTTCTCGGCGCGCTAATTCTTTCCGCGGCCATTTACATCAGCGGCCTGGCCCGGCGCATCGCGCTGCTGCTCCTGAGAGCCTTCGCGGACACTCCGCGCCGGCTGGTGACGGTGGTGTTTTTGTTCTGCGCGTTCGCATCCTTTCTCATGCTGGGCAACGGCGTGGCGGCGGTGGTTCTGCCGATCGTACTGGAAATCATCCGCGAGTTGAAACTGGAGCGGATCGACCGGTCGATTCCGAAGGCGGTGGTCACGGCGCTGTGGTGGGGAACGTCGATCGGCAGCATCGCCACCGTTCTGGGCGGCGCCCGGACCATTCTGACACTGGCGATTTTGGAGCAGGTGACCGGCAAGATCGTGGGATTTATCGGATGGAGCCTCCACGTCATGCCGATTTCGATCGCCCTGATCGCCTCCGCCCTCCTCATCCTTCACCGGCACTTCGACCTCCCCGACATCTCGCTTGAAACCCTCCGGCCGTTTTTGCACAACCGGCTCATCCAGATCGGCCGGATGCGCGCGGCGGAGCGGTTCACAGCGGCCGTGCTGGCGCTCACGATCCTCGCCTGGATCACGCTGGGCCGCCGGCACGGAATGGCCGTGGTCGCGTTGAGTTCCATTGTTGCGTTCTTTGTGTTTCGGATATTTAATTGGGAGGAAGTGGAGGGATATGTGAACTGGGGCGTGATTCTGATGTACGGCGGCGCCGTGACGCTGGGCGTGGCGCTGGTTCAGTCGGGTGCGGCGGCGAAAATGACGGACCTCATCAGCCCCCATATTCCGCCCGGGGTCCTTTTCTTTCTGACGATGCTGTTCATCATCGTCAAGATCTTCACCGAAACCATGAGCGCATCCGCCACCGTCGCCATTTTCCTGCCGGTGGCTCTCAGCATCGCGCCCGCCGCCGGCATCGCCCCCACATCCTGCGCATTCGCCGTCGGATCCGCTGCGGGACTGCATTTGCTGTTGCCCGCCGGCGGCCCGAACGCGGCGCTGGCCTATTCCACCGGATATCTGCGGCCCTCCGATCTGCTTCGTCCCGCGGGCTGGGTATTTTTGGCCGCGTTCGTGATCTTCGCGGCCGTCGCCGGCATTTTCTGGCCGGTCATCGACGCCCGGCCATGAGCAGTCCATCGCCGGTTCTGCTCGTCCTGACAACAACCAAGCCGGGCATCCGGTCCGAAACGGAGGCGATCCGGGAGGCGACCGAGCGCCGCACGTCTCTTTGCGCGCTCTTCGTCCTCGACCCCATTATGGCCTCGTCCGAGAACCGGAAACTCCTGGGCAGCATTCTTGGCCCGTCCGTCGCCAAGCCTCTGGGCAGGGAAATATTGAAGGACTACGAGACGCGCGCGATCAACCGGTTTGAGCAGCTGGGCGCGGACTGTGAGGAACTCAAGATCCCGTTCGAATCACGCATTTGCCGGGGAGGCTTTGTGGACGAAGTCCGGTCTTTTGTCCAGGCCCGGCAGCCGGCGCTGGCGATTCTGCCCAAGCGCCCGAAATCGTTTCTCAGCCGTGTCTTTATGAAGGACGAGCTTGTCCTGATACAGAGCACGGCGCCGCACACTCAGATCCGGATCATCGAAGAAGACATCTGACGGCATGAACATTCTTGCGGCATGCGCCGATCACATGATCGAGCGGGCGCGGCAGGACGCGCCGAACGAGACCTGCGGATTTTTCACCGGCCGGCGGCAAGACATCCCTGTCGCCGCCGGCACTGGGCCATCCATGGCCGGCGGCCGGCGGGGTCTGATCGAGTCGATCCATCCGATGAAAAACGCTTCGGCCGAGCCGCGGATCCGGTATGAATTCGAGCCGGTGGAACATTTCAAAACGCTCAAGCGAATGGAACGCGAGGGTACGCTGATCCTCGGCGTCTATCATTCCCATCCCGCCTCACCCGCTTTTCCCTCCGCCACCGACGTCGCCCGCGCCACCCTTCCGGACGGCACGCCGACCTATCCCGAATATCTGTACATCATCGTGTCGCTTGAGTTTCCCGCCGCGCCGGCCCTGCGCGCCTTTCGAGTTTTGCCGGGCGGCGAGATCAAGGAGGAAGGGCTGGAATTTGTTTCTCACTAACGCCGGTCGGCTTCTCATCTATCTTTCCCTGGCGGTTCTGCCGCTGGCCAATGCCCCACTGACCGGTGACACGCTCGAAGTGAAGTATCATCTCTTCCGTATTCTGGGCGTGGCCGCGTCGATCCTCTATGTGTGCCACGCCGTCTTCGTCCGGCCCCTCCGAGATCCGGACGGCGTCGATGCCGCCGTTCTTTTGTCCCTCGCCGCCCTGGGCGCGAGCGTCATTTTTTCCGAAAGTCCCGTCGGCGCTCTTCCCGGCGCCGTGGACGCGGCAGGCTCGCTTGCGTTTCTGTCCCTGACCCGTCGTGTCTTTGAGTCCGATCATCCGGACGGCCCCGAGGTCCGGCCGGTTCTCTGGGTGATCGGCGCTTCCATGATACTGCCGTCCATGATGTTCGTGTCGGAGCAAAACAAGTGGGGCATTGGCGACACCCTGGGCAACCAGAACGTGGTCTCTCATTTTCTCGTCCTGAGTTTGTTCGCCCCCCTCTTCGCCCTATTCGCCGCGCACAGCCGCGTGAAAAAAGGATTATGTCTCACCGCGCTCGCCGCTCTTCTGTGGCTCATCTGGCTGACCGCCGCCCGCGGCGCGGTCGTCGGTTTGCTTGCGGCCCTCGCCCTGATCGCTCTCTCGTCGGCCGCGCGTCACTGGGCGTCTCTCGACCGACCATACCGGTTGGCCACCGCCGGTCTATGCGCCGTACTCTCCCTGTCGGCGCCGGTGTTGCTCTATCGGTACGCGACCGCGACGGATTTCAACGTCTCGGTGCGGTTTTTAAGCTGGAAATATTCCCTGTCCCTCCTGGCGGACCGGCTGATGCTCGGTTATGGGCCGGGGCTGTTTGCGGCTTCATTTGAAAAATCAAAACTCTGGATGACGACCGCCGACTCCAATCTGCTGGGCCTCCTCACCGTCAATTACGCGCACAATGATTACGTTGAATTGCTGGTGGATCAGGGCGCGCTCGGCCTGGCCGCGTTTCTGACGCTGATCGCCGCGTGCCTCTTGCCCCCCATTTACCGGTGGATCAGGGAGCCGGCCCGCGCGATACTGCCGGTCTGTCTGTTCCTGAGTCTGATCGCCAGTCTCACGCAGGCATTTTTCGATTTCCCCTATCACACGCCCGCGCCACGGTGTTTGTTCTATGTCCTTCTGGGCCTGATTTCCCGGCGCTGTGGAAGCAACCTCGAACCGCGGACCTCCGTAGCCCCGCCGCCGCCCCCAAGATCGGAATCGCTCGAATGGCTGCGCGCCTTTCTCGTTCTGCTGGCCGCTCTGGTTCCCGGCGTTCCGATGATCACCCTCTATGCCGCTTCCGCGCTCGCGAAAGTGGCGGATCCGACATTCAAGTCCGGGCGATACACGGAAGTGCGGAATTTCTTTTCGATGGCCTCTCAGCTCGATCCGACTCGCGGTCAGTATCCGTTTCGCCAGGGACTCGGAGAGGAACAGGCCCAGGACTTCGAGGAATCCCGGCGGGCGTTTCGAAGGGCACTGGAGTTCCAGCCTTATTTTCCAAACACCTTTTTTCACCTGGGAACCGTATCGATGAAAACCGACCCGGCCCGCGCCGCCGCGGCCTTTTACGCCACGCTCGCCTTCGCCGCCAGCCCCACCACCCTGCACAACCTGGCCGCGATGGGGCTGGCAATCGGAGACAGCCCCGCCGCGGCCGCGATCTATACCGAAATCGCCCGCCGATACCCGGCCGACGTGGCGGCCGCGCACAACGCGGCGGTGTTGAAACAAATGGGCCGGGAATCGGCTGAATCTGAAACCTACCGCCGGGCCCTCGACCTGTATCAGAAGGACCGCTATGATCTGGCCGAACCCCTGGCGATCGCCGCGGTGTCCGGCCGGCCCGGTGATCCGGACGCGATGTTTCTTCTGGGACGGATCGTGTTTCACCGGGGCCGGCATGACGAGGCCGGCGGATGGTTCAAAAAAGTCCTCGCGGTCGACCCCAATGACGCGGAGGCCTGCTACTATCTCGCCAGCGTCTTTTTTTTCCAGAATCGATTGCCCGCGGCCCTCGATATGTATCAACGAGCGGATCGATTGCAGCCGAACTCCACCCGCATCCTCTTCAATCTCGGTGTTGCCTATTATTCGATAGGAAACTTTTCCGCGATGAACGATTGCTTCGACTCCACCCTCGCTCTCAATCCCAACGTATCGACCCGGCCGAAAATCGAAGAGCTTCGCCGGGCCGCCGGCGGGCGGGGACCATGAGCGTTCGGGCGGTACTGGCGATGTTTCTGGCATTGGCCGCGTTCGGCGGCGCCGCCATCTACGGGTCGGCGGCTTGGATCGTCCGCCGGTCGGTATTCCTTGACGATCTCGCGTCCGAAATTCGCCGAGCCCGGGAATCGGGCGAGTCCGATTTCGCCCAGCGGTTGCTGATCAAAGGCGCCTTCTATTCCAAAAACCCTGAGACTCTCATCCGGACCGTTTCGGACGATCCGCAACTGGAGGCGTATCTGCGGGCTATTGTGGCCCTCCGGCCCGACCGCCCGAAAGGGTGGCCGGATCCGGAAGCCGAATTGCGGAAAGCGGCGGACGGCCCGTCCCCGCTTCTGGCCGCGCGCGCCGCCATCCGGCTGGAACAGATCCGATACAAAACAGCGATCCCCAACGCTGAGCGCATTCCATTCTGATGGTCCGATATATCACCCCGTCCGTGTTCGCCGCCGTCGCCGGCGGCCTCTGCGCGGGGCTTCTCAATATGACCCTGCCGATTTTCTTCCAATTTCTTCTCAGCCCGGCGCCGCAGGGACAGGTGCTGCGCGCTGTGCTCAAATGGGTAATCCTCCATCTGGCGGTGCCGCTGGCCGGGGCGCTTCTGGGAATGTGCGTCGTTGTTCTGCTGATCCGCCGCCGCCCCTCGTGACCGTTCCGGCGCTTTCTTCGCTCATTCGAGACACGCTGGTCTGGGTGAGACTGTCCAGTCCCCTGGAGGCGACGACGCTCGGAATCCATGACGATGATCACCGCGTCGATCATCTGGGGTTTGCCCGCCGCGCCCAGGAAGAACAGCTGCGCGATCTTCTCCGCCGAATCCCCCGTTACACCAATCCCGATGACCGCCTCGATGCCGCCGCCCTCCGGGCCCACCTCATGGAAATCCTCATTCTCACCTATCAGATCAATCTCCCCGAACGGTCGGCCGGGTATATGATCGATGAATTTCTCAGCGCTCTCTTTCATCAGGTCAACGGATCCTACGCGCCGCATGCGCACCGGTTTTCGGCTCTCCTCTATCGGCTGCGCGAAGTCCAGCGCATGCTGGGCCAGGTTCTTCACGGGCTGCGCAAGAACGCCGAGGCGCAACGGGTGCCCGCGGCATGGACGGCGCAGGGAATGGACGTCGCCGCGGAAGGCGCCCGATATCTGGCGGCCATTCGCCGGCAGCTGGGTCTTTGGCTTCCGCATCCGCAATCGGCTCTCCGCCGCGCGGTCGCGGAGGAACTCACCCGCGCGGCGCGGGCACTGCTTGAATTCCGGCTGGACCTGCGGCGGCGCGTTCTGCCGCTTAGCGTGGCCGGATCGTACGCCGTCGGCCGGCGCCGCTTCGGAGAATTGCTCGCCGGCGCGCATTTGTTGCCGGCTTCTCCCCTGCCTTTTGTTCATCAGGCCCGGCAAGAACAGCGGGACATTTCAGATCAGCTCCGCGATCTCTCGATAAAACTGGCCGGCACACCGCGCTGGCATGAGGCCGACCGGATTCTCTCCGCTGAACATCCGCCCGCGGCCCGGCTCATCCCGGCATTCCGCGAGCAGGTCCGCCGGCTGGAGACCTTCTCCCGAAAAAACGCGCTCACCCGTCTTTGCGGCAGCGGATCTCTCGATGTCATCGAAACCCCGGTGTTCGAACGCGCGAGCATTCCATACGCGGCTTATCAGGGCCCGGCACCATTTGAGGCCCGCGCAAGAAAAGGCCTTTTTTTCGTAACACCTCCGGATCGCCGCGCATCCCGGACGGAGCGGCTCCGCCATCTTCGGGAATTCCCCTCAGCCGCCATCTGCGTGACGGCGGCCCATGAGGGTATCCCGGGACATCATCTCCAGCATCTGATGTCCCACGCCTCCGACCGGCCGGTCCGGCGGCTGGTCTGGAACACATTTTTCGGCGAAGGCTGGGCGCATTACGCGGAGGGGCTGGTGTTTCGCGAGGGGTATTCGGACAGTGATCGGTCGAGATTTTTTCTCCTGAAGGACCGGCTGTGGCGATGTGTCCGGGTGGGTCTCGACGTCGACATCCATCTTCATCAATTGTCTCTCAAAGAGGCCGCCGCGCGGCTGGTCCGGGAAGCCGGCCTGTCCGCGTCCGGGGCGTGGGGCGAGGCGGTGCGGTACAGCCAGGAGCCGACCCAGCCCATGTCCTATTTCGTCGGCCGGATATTTTTCGAGTCGCTGGTCCGGGAGGAGCGCCGCCGCAGGGGACCGGCGTTCGATCTGGCCCGATTCCATGACCGGCTCCTGACACTTGGCGCCGTGCCGCTCGCCCTGGTCCGGCAGAGACTCAACAGCTGACTCCGGAATCTGTTTGCGAAAGAATCGTATCGGGCATCCAGGGTCTCCCGGCCCGGGCCCGGCGGGAACTGGTTGATGACATCCGGGCCGTCACGATCAAACGGCGGATCACGTATGAGTATGACAAAGAGACGGGGGAAGTCCCGATCCGGATCCTCTTTCCGCCGGTCTTTCTTTCGAATGAGGACCGATCACGCGTCCACTCCGTTTGCCTGCGCGTGTCGCGCGCGTGCGAGCGGGCCCTGGCGATGTATCTGGAGAGCGCGAAAGTCCGGGAGATTTTCCCGATGGAGGAAGACGAGGTGCGTCTCCTGATCTCTTGTGACAGCGCTGACCATGCCCGTCATCCGGCGGTCTGGCAGAGACTCGACGCCGCTATCGATCCGGCCGCGCCCATCCCGTCACTTCGATTTCTCGAAACCAACATGAACTCCGTCGGCGGCGTCTATTACGGACCCGCCGTCGAACGGCTCACCGTTGAAGTCGTCCTGCCCAAACTTCTCGATGATCAAACGCGAGCCGGGATTTCCGCCAACGATAATCTGGAAGAACTCCTGTTCCGCCTGATGGTCCGCCACGTCTCATTCCTCCGCAATCGCCGGCCGATCGCGCCTCCGGACGGATTGATTCGCGTGGCTCTGGTGGAAAACGACCCAGACGCGCCCGGCTGCACGGAGGCCGCCGCCCTGGCCGAGGGGCTCTGCGGACTCGGCGCGGACGCGTTTCTGGCCCGGCCGGAGGAGTTCGAAATCCGGCCCGAGCCGGCTTCGACCGGTGGCGCCCCGGCGATTTATCATTTCGGCCGGCCGGTCGACATCCTCTTTCGGTTGTTTGAGATTCGGGAAATGCCTGAATTCTCCTCCCGGGAGGCTCTCGATCTGGCGTTCCGCAACCACATCGTCATCTCAAGTCTTGCCGGAGAGCTGGATCATAAAAGCATCTTTGAACTGTTTACCTCCGCGGCCTTCGAGAGCGCTTTTTCCTCCGAAGACCGCGCGATTTTCAGAAAACATATCCTCTGGACACGGCTTCTGAGAGAGGCCCATACCGATGGTCCCGCTGGCCGAAAAATCGACCTGGCTGATTTCGCATTCCACCATCCGGAATCCTTTGTCCTCAAACCCAACCGGTCATACGGCGGCGAGGGCGTCGTGATCGGTCCGGCTGTCGATCGTGCGGCATGGGAGTCGGCGGTCGAGTCAGCCATGAAAGCGCGCTCGGCTGCGGTCATTCAGGTCTATCATCCGCTGCCGACCCGGGACTTTTGCGTGATCGGCCCGGCGGGAGAAATATCGCGGGAGCGTCTCAACTGGGTCTGCGGTTTTTCCGCCACTCCGCAGGGCCTCGGCATCATCGGCCGCGCCTCACGATCCGGGATTGTCAACGTCGCCCGGCATGGCGGGCTTGTGCCGGTTCTGCGTCTTTCGTAATTTTTTCCCGCCCGGATACCGATAGGATGGGTAGAAGCCCATGGAGTCTCTATTCGATCAGAACCGGGAATTTCTTCAGCGCCGTTTTCCGGGCGCGTGGGAGGCATTTCAGAACGCGTCGTCGCTCCTCGACTCGGTCCCCACACAGTTTGTGATTCCCTCGCCCACCGGAGTCAACATGGCGTTCCCGATTTCGATTTCGGCTTATCGCGAGGAACATCAGCGCCTGCTGGGCCTGATGGGCGACCAGGGGTCAGGCGCGCTGATCTGGGGAGTCGATTCTCCGGATGAACTGGCGCTGCTCCGGCACAATTTCCCGGATGGGCCGTTCGTCTATATCGAATCCGACCCGGACAAATTCTCCCAGATACTCCGCG
>CAZHRJ010000090.1:0-12999 GCA_964534765.1 uncultured bacterium | reverse complement strand
GCCGATGGGCAACCCGCCCTCCCCGACCAGCAGACCCAGCATGATCTGGGGGTGTGGAATTTGCCGTCCTTGGAAAAACCGACTTTACGCAGATCGTCCTCGTCTATCGAGATGCCTTTGTAACGGTACAGGTAGTCGGCCGTCTTCAGTTTACTCGTCGGATAGGCCAGACGCGCGATGACCAAGTGGCGGAACAGTTCGTCAGGGATTTGATTGAATCCCATCCGGTCAAACAGCGTTCCAAATATCCGTTCCGGGCCGATGACACGGATATTGTGGTTGGCAAGCCGCTCCATCGCGCTCTGCACGGCATGGTCCGCCGGTGTTTGCAGGGCGAACAACTTTCCTTGGTCGGGATTGTCGTTCCGCGCGATCCGTTGAGCTTCACGCCACAGACGTTCGATCTCGTCCGGATCCTCGGATGTCCCGACAGTTCGCACCAAACAGGTGGATGGTCCAATCCCATCCGGACGCCTGATGTGTGGGGAAGCTTTCTGGGGTGGTCTAGGCCGGCGACTCGTTGCCATCCATGGCAATCGCCGGCACAGACCTTCCATGGTCTAGGCGATGTCGCCGCGGTTTTTGAGGAATTCCAAAAAGAGTCTGACGCCAATACCGGTTGAGCCGGGTGCCATACCGTCCCGGCCTTTGGTATCCCATGCGGTGGCGGCGATATCGATGTGAGCCCACGGGGTTCGTTCATCCAGGAGAAATTTTTTCAAAAACATTCCGCCGATCACCGTTCCGGCGAGTCGGCCTTCGGGAATATTCTGCACATCCGCCACCGAACTTTTGATCAATCGATCATATGCGTCGTGAAGAGGCAGCCGCCAGAGCCTCTCGCCGCAGGACTCGCCGGCATCGATCAGGCTCTGACAGAGGGCGTCGTTATTGGAGAGGATGGCGGCGTAAACATCGCCGAGCGCGATCGAGCATGCCCCGGTGAGGGTGGCCATGTCGATCAGGGCTTGAGGGCGGAACCGGCCGGCAAAGGACAGGGCGTCGGCCAGGATGAGACGGCCTTCGGCGTCGGTATTCTTGATTTCGATGGTTTTCCCGGAGAGGCTGCGCACGACATCGCCGGGCCGGGCGGCGCCGCCGCCGGGCATGTTTTCGGTGAGGGGTACGACCCCGACCAGCGGGACGCGGATTTTCAGTCGTTTGGCGATGGAGAAAATGCCGATGACCGCCGCCGCGCCGGATTTATCGTGTTTCATTTCTTCCATTCGATCCGCCGGTTTGATGGAGATGCCTCCCGAATCGAATGTCACGCCCTTGCCGACAAGTGCAATCGGACGATTGTGAGACTTTCGACCTGAAGGCCGATATTCCATGATGAGAAGCAGGGCCGGCGCGTGGCTTCCCCTGGCGACGGCCACGAACGCGCCGAGTCCAAGTTTTTCACATGCGTTCCGGCTGAGTGCCCGAACGCGTACGCCCCCGCCCGAGAGGCGTTTTGCGGCCCGGAACAGGGTGAGAGGGGACCCGAGATTTCCAGGAAGATTGGAGAGGTCTTTGGCAAGATCCACGCCGTCAGCGACAGCCGAGATGAGGGCGCAGGTGGATCGAATCCGCCGGAATTGGGATTGGGACCGGGTGAGTACCGTCAGGGATTCCAGAGGACGATCCTTAGGCGGTTCGGAACTCAGCGAGTATCGATACTGCGCCATCCGGACACTTTCCGCGACGCATTCAGCCGCGGACTCCGGGTCCAACGGCCCCGCGGGCCAGGCTGACAGCCGGAGCATCGCATGCCGGATCCCGCGGGCCGACAATTCCTTTGAGGATTCCGCCGCGGCCTTGCGGACCTCAGTACTTGTGCATCTGGGTTTGGGACCGAGTCCCACCAAAAGCCGGGCGGATCTTTTTGGCTCCGGGATGAAAAGTCTCTCGCCCAATTTGCCGGTAAAAGAGGCGCCGGGTTTGGGGTCCGATTCAAAATAAAATTCGATCCATGCGGTGTGGGATCTGGCCGGCCGGGCGGATTTATCCGGAGCCGCGATCAATTTCATGGCGGACAATGTCATGCGGAAATCCTTGCTCGTTTTGCCGGTCCTGTCAACGAATGACGACTTTAAATCTGATTCTGGCGGTATCTCCGGGATTAAAGGGATTGTGCAGATCGATCTGAAGGTATTCGCTGTCCTGCGGGATGTCGATGATCCGCCGGACATAGTCCGTGTCGGCGTTGTCAGTTTGACCGATGAACCCATGGTACGTATCGATTTCCGTGCTGGTATCCTTGTATTCGGTGTGGGTAGGAATATAGTCGGTCATCCGTAGCCGGTAGGCGGGGCTGTAACCCTCGGTGTTGCTGATGGTGACGAGGTAGGTGATGGTGGCTCCGGGTTTGGTTTCCCAGGGACTCATGTTGCGGGTGGTCATGCTTTCCGCGACCTTGTTGACATAGACGTGCGGCGCGTCGAGGGAATCGCCGAATCCGTACCGAAGCTGGTGGAAATTATCGTAGGTATCGATGGCCATGATGTACCAGACGTAATAGGAGTCGACCTGCGGTACGCGTTCGCCCGGGGGTTTTCCGACATGTGTATCATCGAGTGTGAGACCGAAGACGTCGGCGGTGGAGTCGGCTCCGGTGACCATGCGGGTGATGTTGATGAAAGCGGACGTTTCGTGAGTGGGATTGCCGCTGTCGCGCCAGACGACAAAGTATTTGGCGAACGTATCGTTTTTCCAGGTGAGGCGTACGGTATCGCCGATGAGGGCCTCGATGGTGGGTGTATCAGGCGGATCGGCGAGGACGGTGGAGACGCCGAGAGGGGCGAGAATCGAGTCGCCGAGGCTAAGGCCGGTGAGGAATTCAAAGTATCGCAATCGAAGCCGGGCGTTGGGGATGCGAGTATCGGGCATATCGGTCTGGACGTTCCAGCGAACGGAGTAGACAATGCCGCCCGCGCT
This sequence comes from uncultured bacterium, assembly GCA_964534765.1. GTDB lineage: Bacteria > Lindowbacteria > 2-12-FULL-62-27 > 2-12-FULL-62-27 > 2-12-FULL-62-27 > CAZHRJ01. The sequence continues at coordinate 10,080 of CAZHRJ010000090.1, read as the reverse complement.
GGTCGATAGGACGGGGGTTGAATCGGCCGGAGTCGTCGGCGCCGCCGGTGGCCAGTCGGTATCGCCGAAGGTAATGGAGTCAAAGAAATTTCCGGACGCATCGGAATCGAATTCGATGACGACCGAACAGGATAGCGACGCCGTGTTTTGCACCCGAAACTGGATCACCGTTCGCGGGCCGCCGACCGTGTCGCCGCGGTAAGGCCCGAAGATATCGATAGTATCGAGTGCGAAAGAGGGCCGTGCGATGAGGATGAACGTCAGGATGCAAGCCAGCCGGACGATCCGGCGTCGGACCGAAGGCGCGATCAAACAGCGCATAAGTTTTCCCCTCACCTCCCGTTACAGTATTCCCGGCGCATGTCGCAACCCTCGCCCGCCACCGGCGGGAGAAGGGCGCGGCTCAATTCATATATGGCCGGCGCCACAAAAGTCAACGCGGGTCTCACCGGATGATGACCTTGAATTTGATCCTGGCCGTGTCTCCGGGATTAAACGGATTTTTCAAATCGATCTGGAGGTAGTCGCTGTCGAGGTTGACGACGCGTCGAACGTAGTCGGTGTCGGCATTGTCGGTTTGACCGATATACCCGTAGGACGTATCGATATCGACGCTGGTGTCCTTGTAATCGACGAGGAGCGAAAAATAGTCCGTCAGCCGGAGCCGGTAAGCCGGGCTGTATCCCTCGGTGTTGCTGACCGTGACAAGGTAGGTGATGGTGGCTCCGGGTTTGGTTTCCCAGGGTGACTGGTCTCTGGTGGTGATGCTTTCGGCGATCTTGTTGACGTAGACATAGGGCGCGTCGAGCGAATCGCCGAACCCGTATCGAAGCTGGTGGAAATTATCGTAGGTATCGATGGCCATGATGTACCAGACGTAATAGGAGTCGACGCGCGGGACGCGTTCGCCCGGAGGTTTGCCGACGTGTGTATCGTCGAGAGTGAGTCCGAAGATATCGGCTATGGAGTCGCGGCCCGTGACCATGCGAGTGACATTGATGAAGGCGGACGTTTCGTGAGTGGGATTACCGCTATCGCGCCAGACGATAAAGTATTTGGCGAAGGTGTCATTCGTCCAAACGAGCCGAACGGTGTCCCCCATGAGGGCCTCGATCGTCGGCGTATCGGGTGGATCGGCGAGGATTGTGGAAATGCCCAGCGGCGAGAGGATGGTATCGCCGAGCGATCGGCCGGATTGGAAATCAAAAACCCGTGCGCGGAGCCGCGCGTTGGGGAATCGGGTATCGGGCAGATCCTTCATGACATTCCAGCGGATGACGTAGGTGGTGCCGGGGAAATCGCACACGAGAACGGGCGTCGAGTCGGGCACGGTGGTCGGGGCCTGAGGGGGCCAATCGGAATCGCCGAAGGTAATGGAGTCAAAGTCGGCGCCGGATGCGTCGGTATCGTATTCGATGACGACGGAGCAGGTGGCGGCGTTGGAGAACCGGACTCGAAACTGAACGACCGTTCGGGGTCCGCCGACCGTATCGCCGCTTCGGGGTCCAAATATGTCGACGGTGTCATTGGCCTCGACGAACTCGAACGCCGTATCGAAGCGGGGACTGCCCTGAAGCCGGTTTCCGGTGCCGATGGTGTCGGGCGAGGTGTCGTAATTACCGGCCTGGTCGCGCCAGGTGACTTGCCAGAGGACGGTGTCGTTGGATCCGCTGTCTCTATAGTTGGCGCCGTACCGGGAGAGATCAATCCGGCACCAGTAGGAGTCGCCCCCGGTGGCCAGTTGCGTGCAGTGTTCAAACCGGGACCATGCGGCGTTGAGGGGATCGGTGGTGGGGTAAGCGCCGAGGCGGGAGATTTTGTAGAAGCGCCATCTAAAGAGCGGGGTATCGTAGATAGTGGCGGTTTTCCGGCTGAGCCCGGAATAGGTATCGGAGAATCTGACCCAGAAGATCAGGTCGGAGTCGGCGGATTTGTAGGAAATATTGGTTTCGGATTTTTCGAACTTGTATCCGAGGCTTTCACCGCGGTCAAAGACGAAGAAGACAGTGTCCGGGACGCCGAAGGGCTGGACAATTCGGACGACGAACGTTCCGGACACGGCGGTGGCGAATGAGTCCGGGCCGTTTTGTCCGGAATCCTGATAGACGCGGATAAAGGAGGTGCCATAGTCGGTAGTGGCGCCGCTGGTAGTATTGGAGATTGTGACGCCGGTATTAAGCGCGATGTTGCTGGTGATCCCCCAGGCGCCGGTAAACCCGAACTGCTGCCGGGGTTGAGTATCGCCGGTAGCGATTCGGAGAGTAAAATCGATGCGGGCCGTATCGCCGGATTTGGCGAAGGTATCCCACGGATCCAGAAAATTGCCCGTGTAGGCCGACAGGGAAGAGGCATTGGGCCGTCCGGGTGTGGCGTAACCGCTGACTGTATTGGCCGGCTGGAACATGGACGAGTCCGATCCGGCAGTGGCCCATGATCCCTCGAGATTTCCAGACCGATTCGGCCAGATCCGTTCCAGTGACGCGCCGGCGCCCTTGTCGGGCGTGCCGTCGCTGTTTCCGGTGGGGTTATCGTTCCACCATCCGCGGCCAGTCGTTTTGACGACGATGTCGACAATATCGGTGTCGCTTCTGATCATGATGGAATCCCGCGTATTGTCATCGAGGTCGATCTCATTAGCGAGCGCCCAAGCGCTGTCCGTGCCGGCGTTGTCAAGCCCGCTGTCCTGGACGGTGTTGATGGCGTCCACGAAGACGGCGTAGGAAAATGGCGCGATCGAACCCAGACTTCTGAAATTGCTGGAGTCGACATCGATCTGAGCGACTCCGTAACCGGCCTGGTCGTATTTGCGGATATGCCAATTGTAGACATTCTGAACCTCGTGGGTGGGATTATAAATTTCGATGAACTCGCCGCTTCCCGTTCCATCCCAGCCGACTTCAGTGATAACGGGAATGGGAGACCGCGCGGAATCTGTATATTGATGAGCGTCAGCTCCCGGCATCATGTCGGTATCGGTGATGCGAATCATGTTGGCGCCCACCGTTTCGGACATGGTTACCGTAAACGTAAACTGGCCGCGGCTGTTGGTCCACCCGGAAAGGTTGGGAATCGAGAGGCCCGTGGGATGATAAAAGCCGGTGAAGGAGGAGTATTCGGACAGATGCGGGAACTGGGTGTCGCCGTATCCGGCGCCGCCGCCGAGGCGGCCGTCGGTATCGGCTGTGATGTGCGCGCCGTAGATGGGGCGGTCGGAGGAATCGGATATGGTCCAGGTGAGATCGTACTCAGCGTTAAAGAAACTGCGCGGGTTGCCCGTGGGACTGGTATCGATGCGATAGGTGTCGGTGGCGCTGCCCTGCGTCAATGTAACGAGAACGAGGGTATCGGCATTGGACCCGAAGTTAATGGCGAGGCTGTCGCCGATTTGTTCATAGGCCGATCCGTCCGTGTCATAAAAAAGCTGGAAGAACGTCCGGCCCGGAGAGCTGTCAGCCTGAGCGATGGCGGAGCGGCTTGAGGTGTTATTGCCGTATCGGAGAGTCACACGCGCTCTTGCCGGGAAGGAGGTGAAGGTCAAAATCGCGCTCCGGCCGCTGAAGGACAGCGCCGACCCGGCGGCGCCATTATCCTCGGAATAGACGGTTGTGTATCCGGCGACGGTTGCAGTCGCCTGAGGCGGCGACCATCCGGGCGGGGCCTGGACGACGATGCGGCCGTTTGAGGTGAGTGCGTTTCTGCCGTTGGTGACGGTGATATCCCAGAGTCCGCGCCCGGCGGCCTGGACGACGGTGGTTGGTGTGATGGTGTCGATGTTGGGAACATTGATGCTGTTGATGTGTCCAGGCGAACCGTTGCGCCGCCCGCCATTTCCGTGCTGGCCGGTATGGGTATCCCACTGCGCCACCGTGGCGCCATATCCGGCGACCAGCCGGCCGCCGCTCCAGGTGAGAATTCGTTCATAGGAAAACGCGAATGTGGTGTCAGTTGGATTGCCGGCCCATTCGGCGCAGACCGAGTCGCCCACATATCCGGTGGAGTCGATTTCGAGTCCGCTGCTGGCCCGAATGGACAGTGTTTCGCCGGATGTGAATCCCTGGAGGTCATTGGCGTCCCATGTGGATGTGGAAGCGGAATCGTGGCTGGAGAAATCGGCAAAGACGTTATATTCGTCGCCTTCGGAGTAGACCAAAAAATATCCGAAGGGGGCGATGTTGTGAGTGGCGTTAAACGTAATGAAAAACGAGTTGCCGGCGGTTCCGGCGTCGGAGAGTGACCAGCCGTTGAGACTGACGGGGACATTGGTGGCGTTGTAGAGTTCAACATACTCGCCCGTAGAACCATCAGCCATGATTTCGGAGATGACGACATCCCGCACGGACGCAACGTCGATGGTGATCGTTCCGGGCGCGTCTTCGAGGTAGGCGGGCGAGAGGGACGAGGCGTTCAAGACGTTGCCGACATCGTCGCGGCACCAGACCCAAAAGCCGAGGGTGGTATCGTACGTGGGGTTAAGGGACGCGATCGGGATCGTTGCTTCGATAACCCACGTTCCGGAACCATCATCTTTGACCGTCATAGGGGAAGTGGAAGTATTGGTGGCGTCGTAGGCGGTGTCCGTGTGCCAGATGAGCGTACAGCCGCCGGTAGCGTCGAATCCGGCGCCGGTATCGACGATGTAGAAGAGGACCCGGGTGTCGAAGAGGCCGGAGGTATAGCCATTTCGTACGGAGGTATCGGCGATTTTGGTCATGCGCGGCCGGGTATTGTCGAGGACGATCTGGACGGTTTCGGAGACATCTCTCCATTCGGTATCCGAGAGTTTGCCCTGGCCGTAGCGAAAGAGAGTCGCCTGGATGGTTTCGCCCGTATTTTCCCGGAGCGCGACCCAGACTCGCCAGTGGCCCGTGTCAGTGGTGACGTTGCCCTGGCCGCTACTGTGGAAGACGGTTGTTCCGGCGACATTATTGACCCGGATGCGGACTGTGTCATTGGATACGTCGCCGTTGATGAACATGGAGTCGCCGGAGGATCTCCCGGCGACGAGGACCCATACGGATGTGGTTTCGTAGCGGTTGGGCGCGCCGGTGGTGTCGATGCCGGATACAGGGGTGTCCAAGGCGAGGGTGTCGCCGGCCGCGATGATGGTGATGGTGACGGATCCAGTGCAGAATGCGTCCCGCGCGGTGAGGATGACGTTGCCGGAGGTGTTGCCGATATTGACCTGAAAATTATTGAGCACGCCGCTAACAAATCGGCTGTCCGCGGACAGGCCGTTGAGTTGTCCCTGGTCCACAATTAGATCAGCCCACGCCGCGGGGCCGGAATAATCGGTGACCGTGGAGTCAGCCAAGTGATGGACCGTGTCGCCGATTTTCATGGTCATGGTGCAGGAGAGGCCGAAATTGGACCCGGCCATGGCGGTGAGTGGCGCGGAGCATATGAAGATGGGCTGAGCGGTTTCCGTGTAGAAAAATCCTCCGGTTAATCTTCCCGTGTCGTTGCGAGTGAAAATGTAGGAATCCCCCTGGTCCGCCGCGAATGTGGTGAAACAGGAACTGTCCACCATGATTCCGTTATTGGGATCGCCGATATTGCCATTGACACCGGAATCGAGAAATCGGGCGATAAATCGGCGTGCGCTGGGTTTTCTGACAATCATGAAACCACCGGTTACATAGGGCGAGGTATCGTGGATGGTCCACGTGGTTCCATAGTTGACAACTCCTACGGGGTTGCCCCAACCTACGTTGTCCACATGATCTACAGGGACTCCGAGGTCATCTCCAATTGTAAAGAAGTGGAATGGTTTGATATTCAGTCCGGCCGGAAAAGACGGGACCTCTTGGACCGCACCTTCGTTAACGGTGTCTCCCGTGAGAGGAATATTGAAAGGAGTGGGATTATATAAAACCATGTATTCACCGCCAGATCCCGCGACACCATTGGATATGACGGCGATGACCACGGTATCGGCGACCATTTTGGAATGGGCGTCGTCGGGTCCACAAAAGAGAAGTGGGGCGAGCAGAAGGAGGAGAAAAAGTCGGTTAATCCGAGATGATTCAGACATGGGTCTTATTGGTTGGCTGGACGGAGAAGTGACACCCCGGCAGAAGCGATATAGGCAAGATCTCTACCGCCAAATCCGCAGGATGCCGAAAGCAGTAAACTACCCTCTGATAAGAAACGTGTACACGCGAGACAGTATTCATAAGAGCAATTCATCTTTATACACACCAATTTCAACACATACAGGATGACGAAAAGGATTATGCAAATATTGATCCATTCTATAGCCTTTCTCTAAGATAATCAATAGGTTCCAGAGAATCAGCAGGAAACTTATTCGGATGGGTCGGCTATTTTCTCATTGAATGGCTCGTCAGATCCAAAAGTACCCATCTATTGGGTCTCTGTCGCTTTGACTATCCGTATTTTCACAGCTAAGATTTGGTTGTGAAATTAGACAGGGGATGTGAGTGAGGTATGGACAGGATCGCCAAGCTTGACATTATCCCGGCGATTGATTTATCGGGCGGCGCGGTGGTGCGCCTAGCGCGCGGGGAGTTTGGCAAGAAGACCGTGTATTCGGACGATCCGGCAGGAGTGGCGAGGCGGTTTGAGGAGGCGGGGGTCAAACGGATTCACATAGTGGATCTGGACGGCGCCAAGACCGGGGAAGTGGCGCACTACGATTTGATCAAAAAGATTGCGGCCGCGGTGACAGTTCCGATCCAGGTCGGCGGCGGGATGAGGACGCTGGCAATGGCGCAAAAGGTCGCGGACATTCCAAACGTGAATCGAATCATCGTGAGCACAGCCGCGGCCGAAAAGCCGGGGGAGCTGCAGCAGATGATATCCGCGTTGGGGGACACGCGGGTGATCATTTCCGTGGATATCAAAGACGGAAAAGTGGCGACGCGCGGTTGGCTGGCGGAGACGGAGGGCGATCCGATTGCGTTTGGGCGGAGCGCGTATGAGATGGGTTTGCGGATAGCGATTTACACGGATGTCCGGCAGGACGGCATGATGACGGGGCCCAACATAGAAGCGGCGTCGGGGTTTGCGGCGGCCACGGGATTCAAAGTCATCGTGGCGGGCGGTGTATCGAGCCTGAACGACATCGAGATGATCATGGAGGAGCGGCAAGCGCGGATCATCGGGGTGATCATCGGCCGCGCGGTCTATGAGGGAATGATCGATCTGGCGGCGGCGGTGGAGATGGCGTCATGAAATCAGAATCGCAATTCTGACGCGCGATGCTTGCGAAGCGGATCATCCCCTGCCTGGATGTGCGTGACGGCCGAGTCGTCAAGGGCGTGCGGTTTGTTGACATTCGTGACGCGGGTGACGTGGCGTCCTGCGCGGCGGCGTATGACGCGGCGGGTGCGGACGAAGTTGTTTTTCTGGACATCACCGCCTCATCCCAAGCGCGGGCGATCCGCCGGGACTGGGTCCGTCGAGCCGCCGAATCATTGTCAGTCCCGTTCACCGTTGGTGGTGGACTAAAGACGCTTGAAGAGATGCGGGAAGTTCTTGGCGATGGAGCGGACAAGATATCGATCAACACGTCGGCGGTTGAGCGGCCGGACCTCATTTGCGAATCTTCGGACGCATTCGGGTCGCAGTGCATCGTCGTGGCGATTGACGCGAAATCATCGAGTGACCGCGCCGCGCCGGCGACGTGGCAGGTCTACGTGCACGGTGGCCGGACGGCGACCGGGATCGATGCGGTGGAGTGGGCGATGGATGTTGAGAAGCGCGGCGCGGGTGAGATTCTGCTGACGAGCATGGACCGAGACGGTACGAAATCCGGGTACGATTTGGATCTTTTGCGGGAGGTGACGTCCCGTGTATCGATTCCCGTGATCGCATCGGGCGGTGTCGGGACGCTGGATCATCTCAAGGAGGGTATAGAGGCGGGTGCGTCGGCGGTTCTGGCGGCGTCGATTTTTCATTACGGGGAGCACACGATTCCGGAGGCGAAGGCGTATTTGAAAAAGAGCGGGATTCATGTGAGGATCACGGGGACATGAAAGGCAACCGCGGCACGACGATCCGGAAGACCCGGCCGACCCCGACCCGGTGGGTGCGGACACAAAAGATCGAGAGGGTATTCAAAACCAGGAGCGATCTGACGCCGGCGATCGCGCAGGATGCGCGATCGGGGGAAGTTCTCATGCTGGCGTATATGAACCGGGAGAGTCTGGAAAAGACGCTCGATACGGGATACGCGCATTATTTTTCCCGTTCGCGGAACAAACTCTGGAAAAAAGGCGAGACGTCCAGCCATCTTCAGCGGGTGCGGGAGGTCTGGCTGGACTGCGACGGGGACACCATCCTGCTCAAAGTGGACCAGCGCGGACCCGCATGCCACACGGGCCGACCGACCTGTTTTTTTCGATCGATCTCCGGCCGCGGCCGGTCGGCGGCATCGCGTCGCGTCGCTCGCTCACCGGACCTGGGCGGGGTACTGGATCGGCTCTATGAGACGATCAGCGATCGGTTGATGCGCCGGCCGAGGGGGTCGTACACCGTGGAGCTAACGCGTCCGAATCCGAAGAAGGGCAAGAGCGGATTAGACAAAGTACTGGAGAAGATCGGCGAGGAGTCGACGGAAGTCATTCTAGCGGCGAAAGCATCGCCCCGGTCGTTTGTGGTGTCGGAGGTGAGTGATCTGCTGTATCACCTCATGGTGGCGCTCAGGTTGCGAGGCATAGCTCCCGAAGAGATAGCCATTGAGCTTGCGCGTCGAGGCGCCTAGAACTAGCATTGATCGAAAGGGTTCAAGGCGAGAGCCTGAAAAATCGAGAGAGCAAACCGAGGAGGGATGATTATGGAAGAGTTTCAATTAGTCATACGATGGCTGCATGTGATAGCGGGTGTTGCGTGGATCGGTCATTTATATTTTTTCAATTTCGTCAATGTTCCCCTGCAGGGCGCGCTGGACGACGCGGGCAAAAAAGCGGTGAATCCGCAGTTGATGCCCCGGGCGCTTTGGTGGTTTCGGTGGGGAGCGATGATCACGTTTCTGGCGGGCCTGGTTCTTTTCTATCTTCTGTACATGCAAGGCGGCCTCATGCGTGACGCCGACGGCAACCTGTCGATGCGCGCCAAGTGGGCGATGATGGGTATGACGCTGGGTTCAGTCATGTGGTTCAACGTCTGGTTCATCATCTGGCCGGCCCAGAAAAAGCTGTTGGGCGGCACCGCGGGCGACGCCGCCCCCGTGTTGCGCAAGCGCGCGCTGCTGGCTTCGCGGACCAACACGTTTTTATCCGCGCCGATGCTGATGGGCATGGTTGTGGCGTCCCATCCCGTCGGCAATTCGACCGTGATGGCCGGCGTGGCCGTTGCGAGCATGGCCGTGATCTGGCTGGCCATCCAGTCGTCGTACACCGTGGGCAAATCGGTCAACTGACATTCAGCCGGTGACGGGGGCCGTGTAGCGCATAAGAGGAATCAAACAACCCCCGCATGACTGATTACGATCCGGAGAGCATCGAGACCGCCTGGCAAAAGGATTGGGCGGCGCGGAATTTCTGGCCGGCGCCCGGCCGGCCGGTCGCCGCCCGCAAGTACTACTGTCTGGTGATGTATCCCTACCCCTCCGGCCGTATCCACATGGGTCACGTTAGAAATTACACGATCGGTGACGCCCTTGCCCGATACCGGCGTAAAGAGGGCCTGGAGGTGCTCAATCCCATCGGCTGGGACGCCTTTGGGTTGCCCGCCGAGAACGCGGCGATCGACCGTGGGATTCATCCCGCGTCTTGGACGCATGACAACATCTCGCACATGAAACGTCAGCTTCAGAGACTTGGGATTTCCTACGCCTGGGACCGTGAAGTGACCTGTTGCGATCCGGGTTATTACCGATGGGGCCAGTGGTTTTTTCTTCAAATGCTGAAAAACGCCCCGCCGCTGGGCCGCAAGCACGCAAAGCCGCTGGCGTATCAGAGCGAGGGATTGGTGAACCACTGTCCGAAATGCGAAACGATTCTAGCGAACGAGCAGGTGGAGGACGGCAAGTGTTGGCGGTGCGACAGTGTGATCGACGTGCGTCGACAGCGGGAGTGGAAGCTGCGGATCACGTCGTATGCAGAGGAATTATTGGAT
>CAZHRJ010000089.1:0-13282 GCA_964534765.1 uncultured bacterium | reverse complement strand
GGACGAGTTCGGACAGTGTGGGAGTGGACACGTACGCGATCGAGGTATCGAGGGTAACGGCGTTTACGAGTCTGGCGTTCAGCGACACGCTGGACGGGGTATTAACGAGCGACACGGTGACGGGGATTTACAACGACACGTATTACTGGCGTGTGCGAGGGATAGACGATCTGGGCAACAGCGGGAGTTTTGGAGCGGTGAGAGGGTTTATAACGGACACGATCGTGAACCAGGTAAGCGTAAGCCAGCCGGGAGACGGCCACGAGACGACGGCGATCAACTTTTTGGTGGTGTGGTCGGCGGTAAGCGACAGTGTGGGAGTGGACAGTTACGCGATCGAGGTATCGAGGGTATCGACGTTTGCGAGCATGGCGTTTAGCGACACGATAGACGGCGTCAACGGGAGCGACACGGTGACGGGGATCTACAACGACACGTATTACTGGCGAGTGAGGGCGGTTGACGATCTAGGCAACGGCGGCAGTTATTCATCGACGAGGGGATTTGTGACGGACACGATCGTGAACCAGGTGAGCGTGAGCCAGCCCGGAGACGGCCACGAGACGACGGCGATCAACTTTTTGGTGGTGTGGACGGCGGTGAGCGACAGTGTGGGGATAGACAGCTACGCGATTGAGGTGTCGAGGCTGTCGACGTTTACGAGCATGGCGTTCAGCGACACGCTGGACGGTGTACTGACCAGCGACACCCTGACGGGGCTGTACAATGACACCTACTACTGGCGAGTGCGGGCAATAGATGATCTGGGCAACGGAGGGCAATATTCGGCGACGCGAGGATTTGTGATGGACACGATCGTGGACGCGGTGAGTCTGTCTCAGCCCGCGGACGGTCATGAGACGACGGCGATCAACTTCTTGGCGACGTGGGCCGCGGCATCGGACAGTGTGGGCGTGGACAGCTACGCGGTCGAGGTATCGAGGTTGTCGACCTTCACGACGCTGGCCTTTAGCGACACGATTGATGCGGCGCAGACGAGCGACACGGTGACGGGGATCTACAATGACACATACTACTGGCGGGTGCGTGTGATTGACGATCTGGGCAACAGCGGGACCTATTCGAGCGTGCGGGGTTTTGTGACGGACACGATAGTCAATCAGGTGACGGCAAGCCAGCCCGCGGACGGTCATGAGACGACGGCCATCAATTTCCTGGTGGTGTGGACCGCCAATTCCGACAGCGTCGGGATCGACAGTTATGCGGTTGAGGTGGCGAGGCTCTCGACGTTTACAAGTCTGGTATTCAGCGACACGATCGACGGAGTATTGACAAGTGATACGATTACCGGGATCTACAACGACACCTATTTCTGGCGCGTGCGCGCGATCGATGATTTGGGCAACGGCGGGTCATACTCGTCGACACGTGGATTTGTGACTGACACGATTATCAGCCAGGTGACCGCAAGCCAGCCCGCGGACGGCCACGAGACGAGCGTCATCAACTTCCTGGTTGTCTGGTCGGCGGTGACAGACAGTGTCGGCATTGACAGTTATGCGATCGAGGTATCGAGGACGACGGCGTTTACGAGCCTGGCGTTCAGTGACACGATCGACGGCGTATTGACGAGCGACACGGTGACCGGAATTTACAATGACACCTACTACTGGCGAGTCCGCGCGATCGACGATCTGGGCAACGGCGGCTCGTTCTCGACGACTCGCGGATTTTTGACCGACACCTTCGTGACTCAGGTCACCGCATCCACGCCTCCGGACGGCCACGAGACGACATCGATCAGTTTGGTGGTGACGTGGAGCGCGATCAGCGGTGACAGCGTGGGGTTGGACAGCTATGCGATTGAGGTATCGAGGACGACGGCGTTTACGAGCATGGCCTTCAGCGACACCATAGACCAGGCGCTGACCAGCGACACCATCACGGGGCTTTATAACGACACGTACTACTGGCGTGTGCGTGGCATTGACGATCTGGGCAACAGCGGGCAATATTCGGCCGTTCGGGGATTTCTCACGGATACACTTGTCGAGCAGGTGATTCTCTCATCGCCCGCGGCCGGATTGGAGACCACAGCGATCAGCTTCCTGCTCTCCTGGAGCGCCATCGGTTCCGACAGTGCGGGATTGGACAGTTACGCGATCGAGGTATCCCGGTTGAGCACATTCACGTCGATGGCCTTTTCGGATACGGTTGACCAGGTTCTTACGAGCGACACGGTGACGGGAATCTACAATGATACCTACTACTGGCGTGTGCGGGGCATTGACGATCTGGGCAACAGCGGGCAATACTCGTCGACCCGGGGATTTCTCACCGACACGATCATCGGGCAGGTGACGCTGTCCTCGCCCAGTAACAGACTGGTGACGACCGATTCGACCCCGACGCTATCGTGGGCCGCGTTGGCGGACAGTGTGGGGATTGACAGCTACGTCGTGGTGATCGCGACAGATTCCCTGTTTGGCTCTTCCGTTCAATGGGACACACGGGACGGCTCGGCGACCGACTCCACGGCCGCGCAGCTTGCGCCACTCGTGACGGCCGGGACGACCTTTTACTGGCGGGTGAGGGCCATCGACGACCTGGGAAATATCGGATCCTATTCTGATTCCTCCGAATTCACCGTCGACACCGGATTCGGCGTGACGCTCTCCGCCCCGGCGGCCGGCCACGAGACGAACAGCACGACCGTGACATTCATCTGGTCCGGCGTCAACACCGACACCTATACGTGGCAATTGTCCCGGTCGGCCGCGTTCACGACCATTACCGACAGCATCGTGGATACCACCTCCATCAGCTGTACACGGCCGCTCACGATTGAAGACACATACTACTGGCGCGTCATCGGCCGGCACTCGACCGCGGCCTCTTACGACACCACGTCCGCCCGGGGATTCGTCCTTGATACGCATACCTCCCAGGTCAGTCTCTCCCAGCCGGCCGACGGTGTGGACACGACCGCGATCAATTTCCTCGTGGTCTGGGCGGCGTTGACCGACAGTGTCGGAATCGACAGTTACGCCATCGAGGTGTCGAGGGTATCGACCTTCACCAGCATGGCCTTCAGCGACACGCTGGACGGAGTCTTGACGAGCGACACACTGACAGGCCTGTACAATGACACGTACTACTGGCGGGTGAGGGCCATCGACGATCTGGGCAGCGGTGGGCAATATTCCGCCACGAGGGGATTTTTGATGGACACGCTGGTCAACCAGGTTGTGGTCGCCAGTCCATCCTCCGGGCACGAGACGACGTCAATCGCGATTGTCGTGACGTGGGCCGCGGTCAGCGACAGCGTCGGAATAGATTCCTATGAGATTGAGGCGTCGACGACCAGCGCGTTTTCGACCTTTGTTTTTTCGGATACGATCGATGTGGCGCTGACGAGCGATACTCTGACGGGACTCTACAATGACTCTTATTTCTTCCGCGTCCGTGCCGTTGACGACCTGGGCAATCGTGGCGCGAATTCGTCAGTCCAAGGGCTGGTCTCCGACACAATTGTCAATCAGGTGAGCCTCCTTCTGCCGGCTGACGGACACGAAACGACGGCTATCAATTTCCTCGTGACTTGGACCGCCAACGCGGACAGTGTCGGGATTGACAGCTACGCTATTGAGGTATCGAGGCTGTCGACGTTTACGAGCATGACGTTCAGCGACACGCTGGACGGCGTTCTGACGAGCGATACGGTTACGGGGATTTACAATGACACCTACTACTGGCGTGTGCGTGCAATCGACGATCTAGGCAATGGCGGATCGTACTCGGCCACGCGGGGATTTGTGACCGACACCATCATCGGGCAGGTAAGCGCCAGTCAGCCCGCGGACGCGCACGAGACGAACGTCATCAATTTCCTGGTTGTCTGGACCGCGGTGAGCGACAGTGTTGGAATCGACAGTTATGCGGTCGAAGTTTCGCGGGTGTCGACATTTGCGAGCATGGCCTTCAGCGACACGATAGACGGTGTCCAGACGAGCGACACCGTCACCGGGATATACAATGACACGTATTACTGGCGTGTACGGGCCATCGACGATCTGGGAAATGGCGGATCGTATTCAGCCACTCGGGGATTCCTCACGGACACGATCGTGAGCCAGGTAAGCGCCGCCCAGCCGGCGGACGGGCATGAGACGACGGCGATCAATTTCCTGATAGTGTGGACCGCGATCAGCGGGGACAGCGTGGGGCTGGACAGTTACGCGATTGAGGTGTCCAAGTCCTCGGCGTTCACGAGCCTGGCGTTCAGCGATACCATTGATCAAGCGCTGACCAGCGATACGATCACCGGCCTTTACAACGATACCTACTACTGGCGCGTGCGTGGCGTCGACGATCTAGCCAACAGTGGGCCGAATTCGGCGGTCCGTGGATTCGTGACCGACACAATCGTCGACACGGTGTTGCTGTCAAGTCCTGCGGACGGATTTGAGACTACCTCGTACAAACTGATCGTGTACTGGTCCAGTTCGGACAGTGTGGGAATAGACACCTACGCGATCGAGGTATCGCGTCTTACGACATTTACGACTCTGGCGTTCAGCGACACGCTCGACGGCGTGTTGACGAACGACACGATCACGGGCATATACAACGACACCTATTTTTGGCGAGTTCGGGCCATTGATGATCTGGGAAATAGCGGCAGTTTCGGGGCGGTGCGAGGGTTTGTTACGGATACGATCATCGGCAAAGTGGTTTTGTCGTCGCCGACCAACAACACGGTCACCACAGACTCCACGCCGACTCTTTCCTGGGCCGCGATGTCGGACAGCGTGGGAATTGACAGTTATGTTCTGGAAATATCCGTTGATTCCGGATTTAATTTCCTCCTCGAATTCGACACCAGGGACGGATCATTGACCGATTCGACAACGAGACGGTTGTTCGGCGACACCGTTTATTTCTGGCGTGTCCGGGCAATCGACGATCTGGGCAATGTCGGGGCTTATTCCGACTCGCAATCCTTTAAAGTTGACACCGGCTTTGGAATTACCCTGGTCAATCCCTCGGACGGCCATGAGACGAACAGCGCCTCTGTGACCTTTGTCTGGTCCGGCCAGAGTGTTGACACCTACACATGGCAGCTGTCCCGGTCGTCCACTTTTTCGACCATCACCGACAGCATTGTGGACACGACGGCCGTCAGCTGCACCCGGACACTGCCCGGCCAGGACACCTATTTCTGGCGTGTCCTCATTCGAAATCAGACGGCCACGGTTTTTGACACCTCCGTCACTCGCGGCCTTGTCCTGGACACGCAGATTGGCCAAGTTTCCCTGGCCCAGCCCGCGGACGGGCACGAGACGAACGTCATCAATTTCCTGGCGGTCTGGACAGCGCTGGCCGACAGCGTCGGGATAGACAGTTACGCGATCGAGGTGTCAAGGACTACCGCGTTCACGACGACAGTATTTACGGACACGATTGATGGGTCGCTGACCAGCGACACGATAACCGGCATTTACAATGACACCTATTTCTGGCGTGTCCGCGCGATCGATGATCTGGGCCATCAGGGAGTCTTTTCGGCCACCCGGGGGTTTGTGACGGATACGATTGTCAATCAGGTATCGCTGAATTTGCCCGCGGAAGCGCATGAGACAACAAACGTGAATGTTGTCGTTTCCTGGACCGCGTTGACCGACACGGTCAGCATCGACAGTTACGTTTTGGAGGTTTCCCAGACCAGCACGTTTGCCTCGTTCTTTTTCCAGGATACCGTTGACCGTGTTCTGACAAGCGACACGATAACGGGGCTGAACAATGATACCTACTACTGGCGAGTCCGGGGTGTTGATGATCTGGGCAACAACGGCAGCAATTCGTCCACCCGTCGATTTACTCTCGATACCATGGTCGGCACCATCACCCTTTCCGGGCCGGCCAGCGGGCATGAGACCACCGTCACGAGTGTCCTGGTCATCTGGCAGGCGCTTGCCGACAGCGTTGGAATCGATTCCTACGTCCTCGAGGTGTCCCGGACCAATTCGACCTTCACGGCGTTTTATTTCGCCGACACCGTCGACGGCCTGATATCAAGCGATACCATCACCGGCCTGGTGAACGACACCTATTTCTGGCGTGTCCGCGCGATCGATGTCCTCGGCAACGTCGGATCGAATTCGTCTCGAGGCTTCAAGGTCGACACCGATGTCCGGCCTGGCACCGTGCGGTTCCTGAAGCCGTCCGGAGTGGAGGTATCGACCTACCGGTCGAAGGCGATGGACAGTGTGGTGATTGAAGTGAACGACACCGACCCCAACTTCCTGACCGGATCGGTTGAAACGACGACAGTGACGATCGTCAATACGACTCTCGGCACCGAAACCGAGCTTCTGGTGGTGACTGAGCAATCGGCGAACTCATCCATATTCAGGTGTACCGTACCCATCTCCGTCGCCGCATCGGACGGCACGGCCAACAACGGGAAACTCTTTGTCCGGCCGGGAGATTCCATCAGGGTCGAGTATCTCGACATACCCCGGGCCGTCACCGTTACCTCATCGGCTTCGATCGAAGCCGGCGGGGATACCACGACATTTCGAACGATCAGTGTCCTGAGCGGCAACCACCAGGTCGCCGCCGTCAGCACGTCCGTTTCGTTCACCGTCGCCGTATACGATACGTCCAACGACACCATCCCCAACGCGACGGTCACGTACTCCGTCGAGCATGACGGTTCCGGCGGCGCCGCGAGTGCGTCGGTTTCCGCCAGTTCGACCACCGGATCTTCCGGCCTTATTTCGGGAAGCCTGACGCTTGGATCGAGCAACGGCGCCTATGTTGTCCGGATCATCAGCGGCTCGGGTGAGGGCATACTGGTGGCCTACACAAATAAACGTCACATCCCGTCCAGCAAATGGACGATGGTCGCGCCCTTTAAACAGCCCGATTCGCCGAGCCTGTCGGGTCTTAATCAGCTCGCCTACGGCGGTACGGGCATTTCCTACTGGTACGACCCCGAGGCTTCCTCGAACGGCACCTACAGCCGGTACAAATCGGTATCGGGTCAGGCGTCGCCGAACAATTCGAGTGTCGGCGAGTTCTCTCAGTACCAGAGCGGCCGGGGGTACTGGTTCAAATCGACTGAAGCGACAGGTCTGGGTCTTGCCGGGTCTCCGGTGGCGGTGACCGACACGTATTTCCGCGTGCGTCTGCCGGCCGGCGCGAACATGATCGGCAATCCATTCACCCACTATATCGACTGGCTGGACGACGTTTCCGTTGACACACAGGTCTCGGACACCGAATCGAACATGACGCTCCGCAGTTTGCGCAGCACCACGACCGTCGACACCAAGATCCAGTGGCGCGACCAGTCGAACGAACAGTATATCAGTCCGGTGAGCAGTTCAGACACGAGCATTCAGCTCAAACCCTGGGTTGGGTTCTGGGTTCTGGCCAATCAGGAATGCACGCTTGTGTTTACCGCCACCAAGCGAACCCCGCAGACCACCCGGTCGCGCCAGCAAGCGCCCGACTACGCCGCTGCGGCCAAGTCGGATGGGTCGACAGGCGCGGCGCCGTATTCGGCGTTAGATCCGACCAGTTGGCGGTTGCGGTTGATGGCTTATACAGGCCGGAGTGAAATCCGTGACGAGTACACCTATGTCGGCGTCGCCCCGGGCGCGTCTGACGGGTCCGACATGAACGACATGTGGAAGGCTCCTGGGATGCTGGGGGATATGCAGGTGTTGGTAGGGGATGCGGTGCCGAGCGGCAAGGCTGCGTCGGTGTCGGCGGCGCCATCCTACGGAATGAGCATCGGGACGCCGATCAAGACGGCGGCGTCGTGGCCGGTGGAAGTCCGCGGTCCTACCGGAGGCGTGACGATGTCGTGGGATCTCAGCGGCGTTCCGCAGGAGTTTGGGGCCTACCTGATTGGCGGTCCGGCCGGTCCGGTTGATCTTCGCGGCGTTGCGTCGACCGCCATTGTATTGGCCTCTTCGGTTCATCTCACATTGGCGGTTGGTCAGGCCGATTATCTGGCGGCCTATCTGGCCACGCCGCTGTCCAAGGAGCAGACCTTTGTCTATCCGAACCCCGGTCCGGACAATGGGGGGATCATCACGTTCAAGTATAATCTGCAGACGCCGGCCGACGTGGGAATCAAGATATACGACGTGGGCGGTAAGCTGGTGAGGGAGATCAAGTCATCCGGAAGCGCCGGATCGAATCTCCAGCCGTGGGACACGACAAACAAGAACGGCCAGAAACTCGGGTCTGGAGTTTACATCTATATTCTGGAGGGCAGCGGAAACAAGCTCGTCGATAAATTGGCGATTGTTCGTTAAGTCCATTCCCGAGTTTCGATTTGCTTCCCGGGACTCCAGCTGACAATTTGAATCATGTAAGATAACCTGCCGGCGAGTCATCAAAAGAAGAGGTGGTATTGTGTCGGAGAGCGCCAAGGGACGCATTCTGATCGCGGATGACAGCCGGTTTTTCCTGCTGAGTCTGCAGAGGCTATTGGAAAACGAGGGATATGAGGTCATCCCGGCCGAGGATGGCCGGGTCGCGGTCGAATCGGCCAGGGCCCATCGGCCGGATTTGGTACTACTGGATGTCGAGATGCCCAGGCTGGACGGGATAGACGCGTGCCGGAAGATCAAGGAGATACCGGAGACCGCGCACATCCCGGTTCTCTTTTGCACCGGTCAGGCATCCAGTGACATCCGGCTGCGCGGTCTTCGGGCCGGCGGCGAGGAATATCTGACCAAACCGTTTATTCCGGAAGAGATTCTCGCCCAAGTCGCGAAATTCATGAAGCGGGTCCGAAGCACGCTGAGCCTGATCGACCGAGTGAAAATTCTCGAGGAGGAGCGCACCGAGCTTCAGCAGCGCCTCTCGGCGGTCTCATCGGAAGACACCCTGGCCCAGGCATTCCGCATCACTCCGACGAACAAGCTCCATGTCATTTCCGAGGTCGATGATTCGCTCATCTCTTTTGTGCGGGACAACCCGCAATTTGTCATTCTCTATGTGGCGGTCGACAACATGGACCGTGTGGACATGCTGTTTGGATCAGAAATGGTTTTCGAGGCCCAGTCTTTTCTCTTCAACAAGATTGTGGAATATCTGCGGGAACTTGCGGCGGATTTGAGCGCCATCCGGATCTGCCGGAACATGGCCGACGATCTGGTTGTTTTCCTGCCCGATCCGCTTCTGGCCCGGCTCAAGCTCGACTCGAATACCATCACTGATTTTGGCGCCGACGTGGTCCGGCACATCCGGTTTGGGATGGAGTCGCAGTTTGTCAAAAAAGAGGTCGGCGCCGTGCTCGGCATCGCCACCGGTGTGTCCTGGGTGTCGAGTACGCCCCGGCTGTCGTTCCACCGGCAGATATTGAGCGCCATCAAGGAGGCCTCGGACGGCGCGTACAATTTTCAGACCAAGGGGAGACAAAAACTGCATCTGAGACTCAAGGAGATGATCCGTACCGGATCGATCCGGGTGGTCTATCAGCCGATCGTGCGGAGTTTGGATGGCCGGATTGACGCGTATGAGGCGTTAAGCCGCGGGCAGTATCCGGAACTGGAGCGCCCGCCGCTGATGTTCGACGTAGCCGAGGA
Source organism: uncultured bacterium (assembly GCA_964534765.1). GTDB lineage: Bacteria > Lindowbacteria > 2-12-FULL-62-27 > 2-12-FULL-62-27 > 2-12-FULL-62-27 > CAZHRJ01. The sequence continues at coordinate 3,710 of CAZHRJ010000089.1, read as the reverse complement.
ATGCCGTGAGACCGTGTCGCTTTCCAGGCTCTGCCGCAAAAAGGCGCTGAAGAGATTCAAGGAGATCAGCGAAAGTCATCGATTGTTTCTAAATTTTCATCCGGACGATTTCCAGGACGGCCAGATTCTCGCGGAGTCCCCGGCCGAACCGATCTTTCAGGCGCCCCCGGGGCGGATTGTCATTGAGATCACGGAACGATCGGCCATCAAGGACGCGCAGAAACTCAAGGAGACGATCGACTTTCTCAAAAAACGCGGGTTTAAAATCGCCATCGACGATCTGGGTACCGGCTATACCTCTCTGGCGCTCATTGCGTCTCTCAACCCGGACTACATCAAGTTCGACATGTCGCTGATCCGCGGGATTGATCTCTCGCCGACCAAGCAGGCGCTTCTCAAAACTCTGGTCCAGTTCGCAAGGGACGTCGGAGCGACGAGTGTGGCCGAGGGAATTGAGACGGGTGAGGAACTGGAAGTGGTGCGGGAGTTCAAGTGTGATCTCTGTCAGGGATTCTATTTCTCGCCGCCCCGGGATCATTTCGTCAACGAATCCGAATTTTCGTTCGCCAAGTAAAATCCGGTGGGTTTAAAAATCACGCGGGGCCTCAAGGCCTACAGCGAGGTGTTTAACGAATCCGGCGTCCCGCGGCCGGTGTACCGGCCGATTTTCGACTATCTAGGTTCGACCGATCTGCGGGAATTTCGCGAGCGGTTTCGCCGCGCGGATCAGATCAACGTCGAGGAAGGCGTGACCTTTTTGCTCCGGCCCGGTCAGGAGCGGATTCTCAAGGTCGACTGGATACCGCGGATCATCGATGGCGCGCAATTTGACCGTATCCGGGATGGCCTGATCCAGCGGGCCACCGCGCTAAATCTTTTCCTCAATGACCTCTACGCCGGAAAACAGGATGTCGTGCCCAGCGACATCATCCGGTCCAGCATCTACTTTTATCCCCCCTGCATGGGATATACTCCCCCGAGAGGCATTTATCTGCACATTTACGGTCCGGATCTGGTTCAGGCGAGAAAGGACGAGTGGGTGATTCTCGAGGACAACATGCGGATACCGTCCGGAGTGTCCTACGCGCTCAAGTACCGGGAAATTGAAAAACGTCTCTTCCCCGATTTTCACTCCTCCTACGACATCTATCCCGTCCATCTCTATCCGCACTTTCTCCGGAAAAATCTGGAGTACGTCTCTCCCGAGACGTCGCCGTCGGTCGATCCGGTGGTTGTGCTTCTGACCGAGGGGTCGTACAACGCGGCGTACTATGATCACAAATATCTCGCGGAGGAGATGGGCGTGTCGCTGGTGGTGCCGAAGGATCTTTTCGTCGACGCTGATGGATTTGTTCAGATGCGGACGAACCGGGGGAACATGAAAGTGGACGTCATTTACCGCCGGGTACAGGATATCGATGTATTTGTGCCCGGTCTATCCGGGAGTTACATTTCAGGCAAAGTCAATCTGGCGAATGCCTGGGGGACGGGCGTCCTGGACGACAAGGGGACATTTCCGTATGTGCCGAAAATGATCCGCCGATATCTCGATCAGGACCCGCTCCTCCAGAATGCCCCGACGTATTCGCCGCTGGATCCGGCGGACCTCAAGTACATCCTGTCGAGTTTCCCCAAGATGGTGATCAAGTGCCGGGAAGGGTACGGCGGTCATGGGATCTGGATTTGCCCGGAGGCGACTGCCGCGCAGCAGGAGGAATGGAAGAAGGAATTGCTGGCCAATCCGATCAATTTCATCGCCCAGGACTGCCTCGATTTCTCCACACACTGTCTTACCCGATTCTCCCAGGATGACATCATCCTCGATGACACCTATGTCGATCTTCGGACCTACGTTCTGATGGGTGAAAAGGTTCAGGTGATGCCCGGCGGAATCAGCCGTGTCGCTCCGCTCGGCACGCGAGTCGTGAACAGTTCATCCGGCGGACTCATCAAGGACACCTGGGTCCTTCGGTAACACGGGCGGATTGCGAACATGCTGGTCCGCGAGTTTTACCGGATGAAAACCCCGCTTCAGGAAAAAATCGGCCTCTTCGAATCGGTCTTCGGGTCAGGCGCGGGCAAGCGATTCGCGATGGTGTCGGGTCTGCATGGAGACGAGCTGGACGGATTGTATCTGTCCTGTCGGCTGGCCGCTTTTATGCGGGACTGGGAATCGGCCGGCCGGGAGGTATGCGGGGAGGTAGCGCTCATTCCGGTGGCCAATCCGCTGGCGACAGCGTCGACCGGGCGGTTTTGGCCGATGGGCCAGGTGGACGTCAACCGCTGTTTCCCCGGCCCGTCGCCGACCTCGCACGGGGAGGGATCGGCCCATGTGTGGGCGGGCGCGTTGTTTGAGCGGTTGCAGAAGTTTGATCTGGTCATCGACGTTCATTCAAGCAATCTTTTTTTACGGGAATGTCCGCAGATACGGATTTTGAACCGCTATGCAGAACAGGCGGCGCCGTTTGCCGACCATGCGAATGTGGACCTGGTCTGGATCCATGACGCGCCGACGGTGATCGAGACGACGCTTTCCTACAATTTGAATGCCGTCGCCGTGCCGACCTTGGTGATCGAGATGGGTGTGGGTCTTCGGATTCAGCCCGATTTTGTTGACATGGTATTCAAGGGAATCCTGAATTTGCTTGACCGGATGGGAATTCTCCCCGGGGCAATGCCGGATGCGGCCGTCAAGCATCCGATTCACGCGACAGACGACAACGTCCGGTATTTGAATTCCGAATCGGGCGGATTTTTTCTTCCGGATGCCCGGGTGGGGTTTGGCATCCGATCGGGTGAGCGGGTGGGCCGGATCCTGGATTCCCTGACGGGCGCGGTGAAAGAGGACGTCGTATCCCGTTGGAACGGATATCTCTTCACCATCCGCGCGCATCCGATTGTCTACCCCGGCAGCCTGATGGCGCGGATCGTGGAGATTTGAGCGGCGAAATGGCCGAAGGGCCCCGCGGCGATGTCCGGAAGCTTCTTTCGATTGAGCTCCCCTTCAACGAGCAGCTCGACTTTTTTTCCGTCGAGTTTGGTTCGGACGGCCCTGTGGCGTGCGTCACCAACGGGTTTTATGGGGACGAGCACAACGGCCTCTACATTTGTCACAAGCTCATCGCCTTTTTAAGGTCCGTCCAATCCGGCCGACATCCCGGGTGGCGGCTGATCGGCCGTGTTCAGATCTATCCGGCGCTCAATCCGCTCGGCCTCTTGACCAACAACCGGTTCTGGCCGTTCGACCAGCGGGATATCAATCGTTCCTTCCCGGGCCTGCCCCTTGGGGAGACGACCGAAAGACTTGCGGCGGCGGTGATGTCGGCGATCCGGACGCCTCGGGTTTGCGTTGATCTCTCCTCCGGCTCCCGGTTTTTCAATGAGCTGCCGCACGTCCGGCTGTATGAATCGCAGGATGAGTCCCTCGACCGAGCCGCCGCATTTGGTCTGCCGCTGATCTGGCGCCGGACGACAACGTCGCTCATCGAGGGAACGCTGGCCTGTCAGCTCAGCCGTCGGGGTGTGGAGACGTTTGTTGTGAAGGTCGGCGCCGGAGACCGGATCAACAAATTTTTTTGTCAGTGGACTTATTCGGCGTTGTTGAAATTCCTGCGCGCCGAGAGTGTATTGGAGGGAGACGGCGAGGACGCGATTTTTGTTCCGCACGGCCTGGACCATCTGAGCCGGCCGCGGTCAGCGGGTCCGGATGG
>CAZHRJ010000088.1:0-13727 GCA_964534765.1 uncultured bacterium | reverse complement strand
CGCGATCCAGTTCCAGCTTCCCGGCCTCGATCTTGGAAAAGTCGAGAATATTGTTGATGACATTGAGGAGCGCACCCGCCGAGATCTTCACGGAGTCGAGATAGTCGCGCTGGATGGGCGTCAGGTCGGTGTCGAGCGTCAATTCCGTCATGCCGATGATCGCGTTCATGGGCGTGCGGATTTCGTGGCTCATGTTCGCCAGAAACTGGCTCTTGGCGCGGTTCGCCGATTCGGCCGTGGCGCGCGCCACATCCAGCTGTTCCTCCACCCGCTTGCGCGTCTCGATCTCATCCCGCAGTTCCAGCGTCCGAAGCTGGACCGTTTGCTCGATGAGCGCCGCCCGGGATTGAAGCGACGCGATGTAGGCGCCGAGAAGAAAGAACCCGATGAAACACACGAACATCGCCAGATGGGGCAGCGTGGAGCGGTGGCTTCCCATAAAGGCGGGCGTGGCCCTGTAGAGTAGAGCCCACCGGCGGCCCGCCATGTCGATCGATCCCTCCCAGGAAACATCCTCGTCCATGGCCGCGCGAAGGTCCTTGGCGCCGTCGGCCGAGATTTTTCGTCCGGCCAGGCCGTAGTACCGGAATGTGAACGGGCCTGTGTCGGCCGTGTCCTCGAAGAGATAGATATCCATGTTCCGGTCTTCCATGCCCGGAAAGGTGGACAGCACGATCTCATCCATCAGATAGACGGCCGCGACAAACCCGCGGATTGTCCGGCGGCGTTCATCCGGCGTCTGCGGATCCTTCGAAGCGAAAAGCGGCAGAAAAACCAGAATCCCGGTCCTGTCAGCCCGAACGACGGGACGCCTCTGGAATGTCAGCCATGGCGTCATCCTCGGTTCGCCCGCATCACGCGACGCCTGCATGGTCGACCACCGGATAGCCCGGGCGGCATAGTCCATTCCCCAGACGCTCCGATTGGCCTCAAAGGGTTCGACGTAGCGCAGGGGATAGTATTCATCGCGTTTTCCGGCGGGCGCCATCTCGCCATCGGATCTCAACTCCATGATCTGAAAGTCCCGGTCATCCCGTTGCGCCTCTTTCTCGACGGCTGCACGGTCGGCGCCGGCGACACGGGGAATCCATTCCATGCTGGTGATCTCATCCCGCCTGGAAACGATTTCCCGGGCGTAGGTTTTGAACTCTTCGGCTGTGACGCGTTCGCTGGCGTAAAAGAAACTCGCGAGGCCCCGGAGAAAATCGAGGCTGACCTCGACCTTTTTCCGGACCGCGTCGTGCCGGTCATCCGCCAGGATCGCAAATCGGTCCTGCGTGTTGCGCCATTCGAAATTCCGGATGGACGCGAACAGCAAGAGGCCCACGACGGCGCCGGCGGCGGAAAAGGCCGCCATGATTTTGAAGGATTGCTTCCGCGGTGAAGAGTTCATGACCGGGAAAGTATCACGACGCGGGACGAGTTGGTAGACCGGAAGTCCGCGGTCGTTCCCGGCGGCTCACACCAGTTGTGACAGGAGCGTTTCCGCCGGGACGCGGACCGGTTCGGATTCGGAAAAACAATCTTTCTCCTGAAAAGGCAGGTCAAACGCGATCTGGAATGCGTGAGATGCGCCGATGGTTTTCTGGAAATAGGCCAGATTCGGATTCATGCCGCGCCGGCCCGATGATTTGACTTCAACAAGAAACCACGGATCCCCCCCTCGAACGACAAGGAAATCAACCTCGCGTTTGAGTTTGTCCCGGAGGTAATACAGGCCGTATTCGCCGAGGCCCGCGTCCGTCCAACCCTGCACAGCCTTCAAAAGGTGGGCTGCGACAAAGTTTTCGATTCTGGCGCCTGCGCCGGCCGCCCGGCTCCAATCCCAGAGATATATTTTCGGCTGTTTGCGCAGAGACTTGGACACGTTGAGATGCCACGGGCGCACGATAAAACAATGATAGACGGCCTCGAGGGAAAGAATCCAGCGCCGGACCGTGTCCACGGAAATATTGACCTCGGAGGCGAGGTTGCTGAGGTTCACCGGCTGGCCGACGCGGCTTTCGATCAACTGCGCCAGCACCTGCATTTGGCCGAGTTCCTGAATGCGGGTCAGGTCGCGCAGATCATCCCTGAAAAGCTGATCCGCTCGAAGACGTTGCCAGCGATTCCAGAATCGGGACGACGCTTTCAGGAACGGCTCCGGATACCCGCCGTAGGTCAACAGATGCCGGAAGGCGTCCTTGCCGGAGCGTCGCGGCGGCCGAATCTCCTTTTCCGGTGACCATCCTCGGAGAAGTTCACCGAGCGATATCGGATGCATTCGATAGAGCAGGTATCGGCCCATGAGGCTGTCGCCTCCGCGGCGGAATACATCGAGCCGGGCGCTGCCGGTGACGATGGTCCGGGACCGGTTTGACCATCCGTCAAACCAGCCCTTGAGAAACGTGCGCCACTTGCTGTATTTGTGGATCTCGTCGAACACTACGGTCCGATGGCCGGACGACGATCGGGATGAGACTTGGAGCGCTTCCGCGAGCCTGGCCGGTCCGCGTGTCAGAGTCAGACGATCGGATTGGATGTCCCAGTTGAGATAAGCGTGGCGGGGGCCGGCCGAAACGCGGCCCGTCGTCGTCTTGCCCACCTGCCGGGGGCCGGTCAGGAAGACCATCTGGCGGTGTTCCCCAAGATGTTCCCGGATCAGAGTCTCGTAGAGCCGTTTCATGCCGGAAGGATACCACACCGGTTCGCCCGGTCAAGACCAATTTACGTAACATCGTAAATTGGTACAATGCTGCAAGATCGGAACGGAAGCCATAAGGATTTTGAAGCCGGCTAAACAATCAATAGCGCCAACGGGATTTGAACCCGTGTTTGAGCCTTGAGAGGGCTCCGTCCTGGGCCCCTAGACGATGGCGCCGTTTCCATTCTTATATATGTTCACGGTTGAAGGTTCAACGATCATGGTCCAGTATCGGCAACCCCATGCCATCCATGGCAATTGCCGGCACAGACCTTCCATGGTCTAGAGGCGGGAGCGGAAATCGTCGAGAGTTCGGCGGAGACCATCCCGGAGGGATACGCGTGGCTCCCAGCCGAGGGTGGATCGGGCCCGGGCGATATTCGGACAACGGACTTTTGGATCGTCTGTCGGCAATGGCCGATTCACCGTCGGCAACGGGCGGCCGACAATCTCCTCCAGGGCTTTGATAAAATCAAGGATCGTCCGTTCCTCCGGATTTCCCAGATTCATAGGATCGTGATGGCCGCTCTCCATCAATCTAACAATTCCATCCACCAGGTCCGACACAAAACAGAAGGACCGTGTCTGACTGCCGTCGCCATACACCGTCAAAGGCTCATTGCGGAGCGTCTGCACGAGCATATTCGGGATCAGGCGTCCGTCGGAGAGTTTCATACGGGGGCCATAGGTATTGAAAATCCGGACAATCCGCGTGTTCAGTCCGTGAACCGTGTGATACGCCATCGTGATCGCCTCCGCGAATCGCTTCGCCTCGTCATACACTCCCCGCGGCCCGATGGGATTGACGTTGCCCCAATAGGTTTCCGGCTGGGGCGACACGAGCGGATCGCCGTAGACTTCCGATGTCGATGCCAGCAAAAATCTGGCGCCGCACGCCTTGGCCAGCCCGAGGGAATTGTGAGTTCCCAGCGCCCCGACCTTGAGAGTCTGGATCGGCAAGCGCGCGTAGTCGACAGGGCTGGCCGGGGAGGCGAAATGGAGGATCCAGTCAATCCGGTCATCCAGATGAATGGGCTTGGAAACGTCGTGTTCGACAAACCGAAAGCGGGGATTGGCAAGGAACGGCTCTATATTTTTTCTGTCCCCGGTCAGGAGATTGTCAACGCAGACCACGTCGTGCCGGTCCGACAAAAATCGCTCACACAGATGCGATCCGATGAATCCCGATCCACCCGTGACGACGATGCGCACCGTAGGGGGCCTATACCGCTCGGCGGCCGATGGAGATGTACCGGAATCCCATCTGTTCCATGTCTTCCACCGGAAAGATATTCCGGCCGTCGAAAATCACCGGCCTGGCCAGGAGCCGTTTCACTTTCGACAAATCCAGTTCCTTGAACTCATTCCATTCCGTCAGAATCACCGCCGCGGCCGCGCCATCGACCGCCCGGTAGGGGTCTTGAGCGTATCGGACCGCGGATGGGAGAACGCGGCGCGCCGCGTCCATCGCGACCGGATCGTACGCGACCACCTCCGCTCCCTTTTTCAGGAGTCCCCGAATAATATCGATCGACGGAGCTTCGCGCATGTCGTCCGTGTTCGGCTTGAACGCCAATCCCATCACCCCGAACCTCCGGCCGGCCAGTCGGCCCTTGTAAAATCGGATGATCTTATCGAGAAACCGGCGACGCTGAGACTTGTTGACCGCCACAACTGATTCCAAAATCTGGGACCGCACGCCACCCTTACCGGCGATATAAACCAGCGCCTCCGTGTCCTTCGGAAAACAGGATCCCCCATATCCGATCCCCGCGGATAGAAAGTGCGCTCCGATCCGTTTATCCATACCGACGCCGGACGCGACGTCGATGATGTTCGCGCCGATTCCCTCGCAGACGTTGGCGATTTCATTGATGAACGATATTTTGGCGGCGAGGAGGGCGTTCGAGGCGTATTTGATCATCTCGGAGCTGCGGGGATCCGTGGACAGGATGGGCGCGCCAAGGGGTTTATAGAGAGAGACCAGGAGCGCCCGGGTCTTCGAATCGCCCGTTCCAATCACCACCCGGTCCGGTTCCATAAAATCCCGGACGGCGCTGCCCTCCCGCAAAAACTCGGGATTGGACGCCGCCGTCACGGCGGCGCGGACGCGCCGGGCTTTGAGCCTGGAACGAATCCGTGATTCAAGCGACTCGGTGGTTCCGACCGGCACGGTGCTTTTGACAACGATCCGTCTGGTCTGGCCAGTCCGGATTGTATTGCCAAGCTGCCGGGCGACTTCCCAGACAAAACTCAAATCGGCCTCGCCGGTCCGTTTGTCCTGGGGCGTGCCGACGGCGATAAACAGGATCTCACAACGGTTGACGGCATCCTGGAGGGATGTGGTAAAGACGATGCGTCGGCGGCGGATGTTGGATGACAACAGTTCCACGAGACCCGGTTCATAGATCGGCGATTGGCCCGCGCGGAGCGAGCGGATTTTGGATTCATCGGAGTCGACACCGATCACCTCGTTTCCGAGATCCGCAAAACACACCCCGGTAACCAATCCCACATACCCCGTTCCGATCACTGCGATTTTCATGCCGATCGCGCGCGCGCTCCATCCATTCCAAAGGATTCCCCCGCGGCAGCGTCATCCCGGGTGTACCTTAGATAGCGGATCAGGGCCCGGGCGGCGCGAGACCGGTGCGAGAGCATATTTTTTTCAGCCGTCGGCAATTCGGCCATGGTCTGGGCAAGACCGGTCGGGATGAAAATCGGATCGTAACCGAATCCATTGGTCCCGCGCATCTGAGCGGCGATCTGTCCGGTAACGAATGCCTGCGCCACAAAAAGCACGCGACTGATGTCAGCCAGGACCAGCGCGATGACAAACCGGGCCGATCGGATGGTGCGGCCGCGCAACAACTCCAAAATTCTGGCGCACTTGTCTTCGTCGGTTGATCCCGTGAGAAACCGGGCCGAGTGAATGCCGGGTGCGCCGTCCAGCGCGTCGATTTCGATTCCCGAATCATCCGCCAGGGCCGCCGATCCGGTGAAATCAGCGACCGTGCGGGCTTTTTTAACGGCGTTTTCCAGATATGTCGCGCCATCCTCAACCACGGCAATATCCGGCGGCATTTCCGATACGTCCAGGTGAATGGGCGCCAGGAGCGCCCTGAATTCGGACACTTTGCCGCGGCTGCGGGTGGCCAGGACCAGCGATGTCATGACGGAAACGTCAGAGGCAGAATCGATCGCTCATGCGAGAAGATCGATTCGACGCCGGCACGGGACATGGCCAGCATCTCCTGCAAATCCGCTTCCGAAAACGTTTGACCCTCCCCCAACGCATCCACCTCCGCCAGCCGGCCGGTCGAATCCCACACCACATTCGCGTCGACCTGGGCCTTCGAATCCTCCTCAAACGTCAGATCCAGCAGGCACCGGCCGCCCACGAGGCCGACGGAGACAGCCGCGAGATAAGCGCGCAGAGGCGGACGCTTGAAGTCACCGCGTTGCAGCCCTCGTTGACACGCCAGGGCCATGGCCAGAAACCCGCCCAGGATGGATGCCGTGCGGGTTCCACCATCGGCCTGGATCACGTCGCAGTCGATGTAGATGGTCCGCGGGCCGATGGCTTTCAGGTCGACAACCGACCGAAGGGCGCGGCCGATCATGCGTTCGATTTCGAACGTGCGGCCCTTGCGGTGTCCCGTGACCGATTCCCGCATCGCGCGCCGGAACGGATTGGCCCGCGGGAGCATCGAGTATTCGGCGGTGACCCATCCCTGGTCCGAGCCTTTGAGATGCGGCGGCTGGGAATGTTCGACCGAAGCGGCGCAGATGACTTTGGTCTGCCCCTGTTCGATGAGGACCGATCCCTCGCCCGCCTTCAAAAAACCGAGATGAACCTGGATCGGCCGGATTTCATCCGCGGCCCGGCCGTCGAGTCGTTTGTGCTGAACGGTTACCATAAGCGGCGGAGTTTACTACGCGGCGAGATCACTATTCAACTCGAAGTCTAATCGAATCCCGGAAACCCGAGCCGGATGAGATCGAGCACGAAATCTCTCGGCAGCGGATCAACGATCTGGACGCGCTTGCCGCTCACGGGATGGGTAAACACGATGCGATAGGCATGGAGGAGCATCCGGCCAACGCCGGGGACTCTGAGTCCGTACACCGGATCACCGACGATGGGGAAGCCGGCGTGTTTGACATGGACGCGTATCTGGTGGGTCCGGCCGGTTTTGGGTGTCACCCGAACGAGGCTGTAGGAAGGCGTGGAAGCAAGCGATTCCAGGATGGTCACCGCGTCCCGGCCGCCCGGCTGAATGCCGAACTTTTTCCGGTGTTCGGGGCTGCGGCCAATCGCGCCGACGATTCGAATCGGCCGCGGCGGGAGCATTCCCCGGATCACCGCGCGGTACTCCTTTTCGACTTTTCGCTCAGCGAATTGATACATCAGATGCTCCATGGCCTGCGGTTGTTTGGCCAGGAGCAGCACGCCGCTGGTTTCCTTATCGAGACGATGCACCAGACCGGCGCGGCCGCCACCGTCGGCCGATCGGCTCGGCCGATGGCGTAGCAGATCCACAAGGGTATCCTTCTCATGTCCGGCGCCGGGGTGAACCGACAACCCGGCGGGTTTGCTGACCGCGAGGATCGCGTCATCTTCGTAGAGAACCTGAATATCGATGGAGACCGCCGGCCGCAGATCACGCGACGCCGGCGGAGCGATTTCCGAAAGAATTTCAACGCTGGATTCCTTGCCAATCCGCCGGGCGGGGTGGTGGCGCGTGATGCCGTCGATCCGGACGCGGCCGGACAGGATGAGGAGTTTGGCCGACTGTCTGGATATTTCAAGCGCGAAGCAGAGTTCCTTGTCGAGGCGGTCTTTTCCAGGGAGGCGCACCGTCCGTTCCACTCCGGGATCGCTCACGGTCAGCGGGATTCGGGATATCGGGCTGTGAAGAACACGAGGAGTCCGACGCCGACCGAGATGCAGACATCGGCGACATTAAATGCGGGCCAGCGATAGACGCCAAGGCCGAAATCGAGAAAGTCGACAACACCAAAAAGAGTCAGACGGTCAATCAGGTTGCCGATCGCTCCGCCGATCACAAGCCCGAGGCTCAGCAACACAGCCCTGGATTCGGTGCGCTTGCCCTGCCACTGCCAGGCCAGAACCATCAGCACCGCAATGGCCACGACCGAAAAGGCGGTGATCCAGGCCGAATATTCCTGCATCAGTCCAAATGCCATTCCGGTATTCTGGTAATAGGTGAGATGAAAAAAATCCCCAAGAACCGGCCGCGACTCGCCGAGCAAAAATCGAGTCCGGATCAGCCACTTCGTCACCTGATCCAGCACCAAAACGGACGCCACAATCAAGCTGGCAAAGGGCGTCATGGAAAGCGGTTACTGACGGACGGGAATGCCGCTGATCACATCCGCGCAGCGGGCGCATACCCGGCCGTTCAGCGCCGGCGTCAGCGTGGGAACATATTTCCAGCACCGGTCACAGCGGCTGCCCGGGGATCGGCCGACCCGGATCTGCCGTTCGCCGGGCGGGGCTTCTTCGAGCAAGCAGGACGATACGATACAGCATTCGGCCATGCGGTCAGAGACGAGTCGCATGGCCTGCCATTCGGCGCCGGAAGTTCGAATGGAGACCCTGGCATCGAGGGATTTTCCGATCCGTTCGGCGTGACGTTCGATTTCAAGCGCGGCGTTGATTTCAGCGCGAAGAGATATGACCAGATCAAACGCGGCCCGAATGTCAGCCGGTTCGTCGACCGATGAAAGATCCCGGTACTCATCCGACGGGGAAACGCCGCCATCTTTCTGCCAGGCTTCCCAGGCCTCCTCCGCGGTGAAGGGGAGAATCGGCGAAACGAGATGCAGGATTTTTTCAGCGATCAAAAAGAGCGCGGATTGGGCCGACCGGCGGGACAGGGAATCCCGGGCGTCGCAGTAGAGCCGGTCTTTGAGCACATCGAGATAAAATCCGGACAGATCATCGTTGCAAAAATCCCGTATGCGTCGAATGGCCGAGGAAAAGTCATAGGCCTCGTATTTCTCCAGGCACGCCCGGGCCATATCCGATGCGCGGCAGAGCATGTGGCGGTCGAGCGGGTCGAGTTTTTCCGGCGGCAGGACATCGGCGGGATCGAGATCGCTCATGTTGGCCAGGAGGAACCGGATCGTATTACGAATTTTTCGATAGGTGTCGATGGTCTCCGCCAAAATGGCGGGGCCGAGCCGCACGTCGGTCGTGTAATCACACCCGGCGACCCAGAGGCGCAGCACATCCGCGCCGGACTGCTCGACGATTTCCTGCGGCGTCACCACATTTCCCAGAGACTTGGACATTTTTCTCCCGGCGCCGTCCATCACAAACCCATGGGTCAGCACCTGACGGTAGGGAGCCGCGCCTTTCAAGGCGACGCCGAGCAAGAGAGAGACTTGAAACCATCCCCGATGCTGGTCGGATCCCTCCAGATACAAATCGGCGGGCCAGCAGTTGTGCCGGCGGTGAAATGCCGCGGCGTGAGACATGCCCGAGTCGAACCAGACGTCCAGGATATCCTCTTCCCGCCGAACCCTGGCCGACCCGCATCCCGGACAGGACCATCCGGGCGGCAGAAACGCCGAGGGCGGCTCCGAAAACCACACGTCCGCCGTCTCCCGGCGGGTCCGGTCGGCCACGCGGCGGATCACCTCCGGCGACAGGCACGCCTCGCCGCACGATTCGCAATGCACCGCCGGAATCGGCACGCCCCACGCTCGCTGGCGGGACACGCACCAATCCGGCCGGGACTCGATCATTCCCTGAATCCGTTTTTCTCCCGCGGGCGGGACCCAGCGGACCGCCGGGATGGCGTCGAGCATTTTTTGCCGCAGATGCCGGTGATCCACCCGGACGAACCACTGGGGGGTGGCGCGGAAAATCACCGGCTGTTTGCATCGCCAGCAATGCGGATAGGAATGCGTCATCTCTTCCGATCGAACCAGCGCGCCGGACGAGCGCAAAAGGTCCGTAATGCCGGCATTGGCGTCGAAGACGAACTGGCCCACGCACACGCCGGCGTCGGCGGTGAGCCGGCCGGCGTCATCGACGGGAGAAAATGTGTCAAGTTGACATTTTTGGCCGAGCAGAAAATCCTCCTCGCCATGTCCTGGGGCGATGTGGACGATCCCGGTGCCCGCATCGAGCGTCACAAAATCGGCCGGGAAAACTTTTCCAACTCTCGCAACCAGCGGATGCCGGTAGGACATGGCCACAAGGTCTTTGCCCGGAAAACGCTCGACCGCGGCTGCGGGGTCGATTCCGAGTGCCGGCGCGCGGGATTCGGCGAGAATCCACAGTTCGTCCTTCACACGGACTTTGATGTAGCTCAATTCCGGGTTGACCGCGGCCGCGAGGTTGGCGGGCAATGTCCAGGGTGTTGTTGTCCAGACCAGGAGATACGTTTGGGGCTGTCCCTCCACGGCGAATTTGACCGTGATCGACGGGGACGAGGCGTCTTCGTACTCAACCTCGGCGTCCGCCAGAGCGGTGCGGCATCGCGCGCACCAGAGGACAGGTTTTTTTGACCGGGTCAGGAATCCCATTTCGACCAGTTGAGCGAGCCCTTCGAGAATATCGGCCTGATACGCCGGGTCCATGGTGACGTAGGGCTGATCGAATTCGCCGAGAATGCCCAGCCGCAGGAACTCCTCGCGCTGGATGGCCAGATATTTTTCCGCGTCGGCTCTGCAGGCTTTTCGAATTTTCAATTTTTTGTCCCGAGAGTCAGCCCCTGGCGGCCCGCCGGGCGATATTTCCCGGGATTCGAGCGTTTTCAATTCGATCGGCAGGCCGTGACAGTCCCAGCCCGGCAGATAGGGCGCGTCAAACCCGCGCAGGGTTTTGTACCGGACGATGATGTCTTTGAGTACCTTGTTGAGGGCATGCCCGATGTGAATCTGGCCGTTGGCGTAAGGCGGCCCGTCATGGAGAAAAAATTCCGGCCGGCCGGCGCGGGATTGCCGGAGGCGGGCATAGCGATTTTCCGTCTTCCACTTCGCAATCCGTTTGGGTTCCTCTTTCGCCAGTTGACCGCGCATGGCGAAACTGGTTTTGGGCAGCAGCACCGTATCAGACAATTTTCCATCCGCCATAAGGCCCGCATCGTATCCCACATCCGGCATGCACATCAAGGGATCGCGCTTGACGAACGAGGGACCGACAGGGTATGTGAGCCCCATGACGATTCGTCTGGGATTCATGGCCGGCCTGATCTGCCTGGCCGGATGCGCGGCGACTCCGCCGGTACTCAATCTCCATCTGGGCGGTGAACAGATCGATTTAAAACAATATTTAAAAGACCGGCCGATCCCAAAGGGCCAGGGCAGCCGCGTCGATCGGATCGCTTCCGGGCCATCCACCAGCGTCCACCTGGTCCAGCTGCGGGTGTCGGAACGGCCGCATCTGCACGCGCGTCATGACCTGAGGGTCGTGGTCGTCCGCGGATCGGGAACGATGGTCATCGACGGAAAGACAATTCTCGCGGCCGTCGGGTCCGTATTTGAAATCGAGCGGGGAACGCCTCACTTTTTTCTGGTCGGCCGGGGGGCGGCGGCGCTGGTGACATTCACCCCGCCGTATGACGGCAATGACTGGGTGGCGGTGGAGTCGAAATGAGCCGGCCGGATCAGCCGCTCCGCGACCCCAAGTGCCGGCGTCTCAGACGCCGGCCCGGATTTCAGGAAACGCTTTCGGCGCTTCTGGGTGTGACTGCCGCCGTCGTTCTGTCCTACGGGATAAGCCGGAGCGCCCTGGCGGACATCCGGTCACTGCCGGCCCGGGTTTCGGCCGAATCCGTTGCCGGGTTCCGGGCCGTGACTTTTGCGAGGACCCGACAGCCGTTTCCGCCTTCGGGTCAGGAGGAGTCCCTGCCGGGTGTTCGATGGCGCATTCACTACGAACCCCGCCAAAGCGCCGATACCGTGGCGGCGAACGCCGCGGGCCGGCAGGTCGTCACGGTCACCGGCGAATCTCTTCCGGAG
Organism: uncultured bacterium; assembly: GCA_964534765.1. GTDB lineage: Bacteria > Lindowbacteria > 2-12-FULL-62-27 > 2-12-FULL-62-27 > 2-12-FULL-62-27 > CAZHRJ01. The sequence goes on along the minus strand of CAZHRJ010000088.1, from coordinate 2,044 downwards.
GGTTTCCGGGCCGAGTATCGATTTGAGCGCAATCTGCCTTGACCGACGACACGCCACGCGACCGCAGGCCATACGATTTCTGGCAGGTGCTGACGGTATGCGGGTTGACGCTGATCTGCGTTCATTTGATCCTGGAGACCGGGGAGATCAAACAACAGATTCAATCGACGCACTCGTCTGTGCGGCCGATTCTCGATTTTATCCGGGACTTTCAGAGGGATGTGTCCAAGTCAACTCTCTGCGTCACGCACGGCAACAGCTTCGAACTCCATCAAGTCGGCGGATTCGTGGCCAAGTATTATGGGGATGCCGGGATGCTCAGCCGCGCCGTCGACACCGACATCACCCGGTATGCCCTGAGCGACGGTGTGATTCAGCTCGGGATGGATTACGGCATGGTGATCGCCCGCGTGAGCTGGCGGGATCGGATTTTCCTTGCGGGAGCGCCGGCGGGGTGGGGCATTACGATGGATGAGTTGGTGGGGAAGCGATGAAAGTTCGGCTGCTGATTCTTTTTCTGGCCGGTTTTCTGGCCGGCAGTCCGCTGATTTTGCAGGCGCTCGATGCGGCGCGGGCAGCCTCGGATGCGCGTCGGCAGGTTGCCCAGGCGCGCGCGGTCACGCAGGAGACCATTCGAAAAATCATCCGAGATTGACATCCGGCGGGGGACTCCCTAGAATTAGGGTAGACCATTCCTGCAGGAGGAAAACGTGTTGGTCGGACGTTGCTGGCGATCCAATCGAGTTGTGTGCCTGTCCAAACCGGTGGGCCGGAGGGGGGTTCATCCGTCCCATGCGTGAGAAGCTTCCGCTCTTTCCCCTGCCGAATGTAGTATTATTTCCGGACGTGATTCTTCCCCTGCACATTTTCGAGCCCCGGTACCGCCTGATGGTGGAGGAGGCTCTGAGCGGCCGGAGGAAAATAGGGATGGTGCTTCTGAAAAAAGGGTGGGAAGAGCAGTACGAGGAAAATCCCGACATCTACGATATCGGATGTCTCGGCCAGATCGTCGATCAGGAGCGGCTGGATGACGGGCGGTACAACATTCTGCTCAAGGGTGTCAGCCGGTTCAGCGTCAACGCCATTGTCAGTCCCAAGCCGTACCGGCAGGCGAAAGTGGCGATATTGGAGGACCGGGTCGAGGATTTGGAAGCGGCGAAGACGGCGAAGCTGAAGCGGGAGCTGAACGACATTGCGCGGGCGGTGCCGGAATATTTTGTCTACAATAAAATGCAGTTAAACCGTGTCCCGGTCGACTTCGCCGCTCCGCTGTCCACCGTGATCGACACCCTGACCTATTATCTCGCGATCGACCCCTACGAAAAACAGCCGATCCTGGAGGAAATCGACGTCGCGCGCCGGACACAGATGCTCTATGAAAAAATGCTTGATTTGTTGAAATTCAAACGCGCCGTCCGCCAATCCCCCCCGGGCCGGGGGGATCCGAGTTTGAATTAAATCCCGCAGACCCCCATTCTTCCGCAAGGTATCTCTCCCAAGTCGCGGACTCTGTGATATGATCGATCGTGATCTGATTGGCTCTGCGCAGAATCGGGCGGTTAGCTCAGCTGGTCAGAGCGCCTCCCTTACAAGGAGGAGGTCGGCGGTTCGAGCCCGTCACCGCCCATGGCGGGGGCGGGGAGAATACGGCCGGGGCAAGCCCGAAATCGGGAAAAAATGAAACCAAAAGGGCAGAAGAAGGGCAGTGTTTCAAAGCCGGTCATCTATAAAGTGGTTCAAGCGAAAGTAAATATGTATGCAATCAACAAGACCAGTGGGGCGAGAATAGCAAGCCAGATATTTGTTCCGCCTATTCGGGACAATGCGGCAGAAATGTCGGCCGTGGGTTGGACAGATCGCGCCTCTAAAATTTTTCTTCGGGCGTGTCTGTAATAGACGTAGTTGGCGCATATCGGCCAGATGAGAACAACCAGAATCAAGCCGATCACAGGGATACAGGCCACGAGCAAGCCACCCAGTGCCCATAAATACAGTTTTCTGTATAGTGTCCAAGGGAATCCGACAAAAAACGCGGGCCAGTGCC
>CAZHRJ010000087.1:0-13853 GCA_964534765.1 uncultured bacterium | reverse complement strand
TCGTCAGCCATCTCCTTTTTGTTACCCTCTTTTCGCCGTTTTTTCAGGTTGAGTTCTGTAAATGGGGATGGACTTCCCCCTTTCCCCCGTGTGGGGGGCGATGATCTGCGTATGATTGTGAGAAAGAACCCCAAATTGGGGACGTTGATTGACAAATTGACAAATCAATCTGATCGACAGAGTGAACAACCCCGCCGTAGCCTGTCCTTAACCTCTTCCAATATCACCGAATGGCGAGGACTCCTATGGAGCGGCCCCCAACCTTGGAATTTCATTTGTCAATTTGTCAATCAACGTCCCCATTTTCAGCAGGGTTGCGAAGGGATGGGGTTGTTTGTTAGGGATAGGGAATGATTTTTGTGACTGATCTTGAGGGGGTGCTGATACCGGAAATATGGGTTGAGATTGCGGAGAAGACGGGAATCCGGGAGCTCCGGCAGACTACCCATGACGTGGCGGACTTTGAGGCACTCATGGCCATCCGAATCCAGGCTCTCACTCGAAACCACCTCCGACTGAGCGACATCGTTCGGATAGCGGAAAACGTGATGCCCTTTCCCGGATCGATCGAATATCTGTCTTGGCTGCGTAAAAGGGGCCCCATCCTCATCCTGTCCGATACCTTCACCGAACTAGCTGACGACATCGTCACTCGCCTCGGCGGATATCCGCTTTTTTCAAATCGGTTCAAGGTCAACTCGAGGGGACATATTGTCGGGTATCAGTTGCGTATTCGAGGCCGGAAAGACGCGATCGTGACGGCTTTGAGGGACATCGGATACACCCTGGTGGCGGTCGGAGACGGATTCAACGACCTCTCCATGCTTCACACATCCCATTACCCAATTCTCTTTAATCCGGCACGGGGACTTGTCCGCCATCTGAAGGGCCATCAGCCGCCGATCGTCCGGAATTTCGTGCAACTCAAATCGGAAATGGAACGGATCATCGAAACCGTTCAGGAACCGGGACTCGACTAAATGGTCAGGCCGGGGAACCGGCCGGCGATGATCCGATAGTCCCGGAGAATGTCGGTTCGAAGACGCTCGACATCGAACGCCTTGCCGGTGAGATATAGTAACTCCCATTTTTTGGAAAGCGCCTGCGACGTGAATGCCGGGTTGGAGTCATGCAGACGTTTGACGCCCTCGGAAACGGAAGTCAGAAACAGCTCCAAGGCTCGAAAATAGAAAAGGAGATAGGGATGCTCCAGCAGCCTCGTGAGCGGCCCCCTCTCCTGCTCCTGAACTTCCTCCGGCTTGGTTCGAACCAGCGTACAGGGGTGCTGAGCGCCGATCACCGGCCAGAAAACGTCGAACACCGTGCCGCTCATAAAGCCTGTGATCTCCGAAGTCCGGGGATCCACGCGCGGCAAAAAAGGATAGACCTTGCAGCAGAGAGGCCGAAACTCGTGGATCGTGCAGATGCCGTTCAGGGCGCATTTGGAGAGGACGAATTTAAGTTCAAGACCGGGTTCGATCTCGAACTTCATGCGGCGGGACGCCGCCTCAAATCCAGCCTGATGGCGGCCAATCGACGTCAAAAAATCATATTCCTGCTCAAAAAAAACCATTCCGGCGCCGCCGGTCAGGAGCGAGAAGGAGAGATGATCGGACTTGTGCGTACAACAGTAACTCTGACAGCCGCTCGTCCAGCATCCCGGCTGGTCCACGAAGGTCAGCCCGTAGATGGCCTTCCAGTCGATATCCTCCATGGTCTAGAGTTGTTTTTCGGAAATGGATTCTACAATAACCGAAAATTTGGTGTGCCGGAGAACATTTTCCTCACTCACCGGAATTCCGTACTCGCTTTCCAGCGCCATCATGAGCGCAATATGCCCGAAGGAATCCCACTGAGGAATGCCGCCCAACTCGAGTTTATCATGAACAAGCTGCGGGTCGATCTTCAGAGCCCGGGCCATGATGTCCTTCGCCTTTCCCGCCGCATCCATTCCTATTTCCTGAGAGAAAGGGGCTTCAGCGCGTCCGGCCATGCCGATGGCTCGGCGCCATACTGCCGAATCAAGGCGTAAGCCAGCCGTTCAAGGCCGAACGCCATGCAGCCGGTCCAGGCCACATCGCCGGAGGGCGTAAGAATGGAAAAGGCCTTGCCGAAATGGGTCTGATGCACATTGAAAGAGCCGACCGCGAGTGTGGGGCCGGAGGTTGGATCAAGGTCAGCCAGCCATTCATATTTAAGATCGAAAGCGGCTTGAAAAACGGTTCGCTGGCGGAATTCCCCGACGAAGAAGGGATCGGAAGCGGTCTTAATCTGGTACACGATTCCCAGTTTTTTCCCCAACTCAACGATCCAGTCAATCGATTTTTTCCGGGCTTCAATGACAGCGTCCTTTTCACCGACGAAGACAATTTCCCGCATGGTGAAATCCCAGAGTCTCGCCAGGCTGGTCAGGGCGCCGGACTCGTACCGGAAACACCGGCCTCGCATGGTGTAAGACTCAAGCGGACCCGGCAGGGTCTGATTTTCGAGGTAATGGTAGAGATGGAAACAGACCGCCGGCGACAGGAGGCTGTTAACGCCGCTATCGGGGTGATGCGAAATACACCCGTCAGTGGTTAACGGCGCGGACGAGAATTTCTGGATGGTGTCGACATCGGCCGGCAAGTGATACGCGAACGTGAGGGTATGCGGGAAGGCTTTGAAATAGTCTATCCGGGCCATCAGATCGGCCGGTATGAGAGCCGGCGTGCCTAAGGGTTTAGCGGAAAAAAAATCGGCCATATCGAGAAAATGGCGATCAAATCGTTCGACCAATCCGGCCAGAAGAGGTCCCAGAACCGCCCGGCCTTCACCGCTTCGGCGCACCAACCCGTTTTTTTCCAAATCGACATCCAGTCCCGACCACGGAGGCGCCGGGGTTCGGCGTTCCGCCATGAGTTTTTCCTGAGGAGGAATAAACCCGTCCCGTATTCCAGAAATGACCCGCTGGACCTTGGACTCCACCTCATTCCAGACCTCTTCAGTATCCGGCCGTATAGAGACCTCAACCCGGTCCGAATGAACCTGGAAATTGTGGATTTGGGGCGCGCAGAAATGCATCCGATATTCGACAGCCCTTTGAACAGCCGGATTCAGCGGAGGCTGGCAGACGACGTTCCGATTATTCATTCCGACCCGTTTATACTACAGGCACCTGAGGGATGCAATTCTGGCCGTAGGGACATCAGGCTTGATACGGCAGCCACCCGCGCAGGTCGTCGATTGAATGAACCGAGCTGGAGAACGTAAACGCGGGACGATCGAAATCAATTGTCAGGCAAACCCTGGCGGAACCGCAGGGACGATCGCCGGCGGCGCCCCAATGAACAAGGATCGGCCAAGGATTTCCTCGTATCGGCGAATCCGATGGGACATCAGGGTAACGCATCCCAACATCCCGCAAAAAAAATCCGCGTTTTTCGATCAGCGACCACGTCCCGTCGGCCAGCGCCTTTCCACGAACGTAAGACGCCGGCACTGCATCCGAGATGAGACCCGTCCAGTCCCCCTGCGCGGCCGGCAGATCTCTTCGCACAAGGCCCCATTCAAACCGCTCTTTGCCCAATCGGATGGACCAGTGATCCAGGCACTGCTGCAGAAATGTCAGAGGGGATACCGATATGGCGCCCTCAATTCGGGATTCGCTCTCCGCCCCGCCCATGCTTGGGGGCAGTTCGAGGAAGGAGGCATCCACAATACGTTTTTTCCAAAAGCGCTCATTTCGAACCCAGCCCTGATCCGCCGCGGTCAGCCAATCCAAACTCTCACGCGAGGGCTGGACGTCAGACCGCATCCGGACCGCGTCCGGGATCCATCCATCCGGAATCGGGCGGCCAAATCCGTCGAAGATGTCGGTGGCAAGCAGGGATCCCTCGGACGTGGCAATGCATAGACTCCGGTTGTCCGACCGAACAACAGTGCCGGGGACGACATTCCGGGATTCATCCGTGACGACAACTTTCTGGACGACAACCGCCTTCCCTCCCAGAACGATCCGGGCTACACCCATCCGGTTTTCGTGGGATCCAAAACTGAAGGCGCGGACATGCCGCGCGATGATCCGCGCAGGTTCTGTAAAATCCAGTAGCCCCGCCGCCGGGGGCCGGGCGTACGGTTCGAAGTAGGACCGCCGGGACGGATCCTGCGGAAGGCGGCGCGGTTCTCCCCGACGCAATTTTTCAACAAGCGACCGGAATGTCTGAATTGCGGCGAAGGAACACTTAAGATTCAGGACGAAACTGGTATCGTCCGGCCCGATCGGCACCCGAGCTTGTTCCAGGATGTCCCCCCCGTCCACATCGGCCGTCATCACATGCCAGGTGACCCCGTGTTCCGTTTCGCCGTTCCACAAGGCCCAGAATGCGGCGTTCATGCCGCCATATCGGGGCAAGGGTGCATCATGGAAGTTGATGGCAAGTTTTTTTGGCGCGGAAACGACGCTGTCGGGAAGGATCGAGAAATTGACGATACTGAACAGAAAATCACATTCGGCGACTTCCGCGGCAAGATTGTTCCAGTCAATGCCCGACAACGGCATCGTGCGCCATCCACGCCCGGCGCATTCCTCCCGAACGGCCCGGTCCGAAGAAACGACCGCTCGAATAATGAACCCCGCGTCCGCCAGGATGCCCAGGCACTGGATGGGAAGCCCGCCCTGGCCCACAACGATACAAGAGAGAGCTTCCATTCAGGATCGGCCGAATTCGGTTGGTATCCGAATCATCCCTCAGCGCCGTCTGCGGCGCCGGGCGAGCGGTGGAACCGGAAGTATTCCTCCAGATGGGAGAAAGTGGACATGTCCGGCATCCGGTCGACAAAGACTTTTCCATCCAGGTGATCGATTTCATGCTGAATGGCCCTGCAAAAAAACCCATCGGCCAATATCCTCCGGACCTGTCCCTGCTCATCCTGTGCCTCAATTTCCATTCGAGCAAATCGGGGAACCCGGCCCCGCCATTCCGGTATGGACAAGCACCCCTCCCAGTCCTCGTCGATCTGATCGGACCGTGAAAGGACTTTGGGATTGATGAGTACGGTAAGAGGAATCGGTGAAGCCTGAGGGTATCGGGGATTGGGCGCGATTTCAACGAGGGCGACCCGGATCGGCGCGTGGACCTGCGGGGCGGCGATGCCGACGCCCTGGTATTCGCGCATGGTCTCGATCATATCCTGAATCAATTTCCGGGATTCGGCCAGATTCCACCAATCAGGCGCAACCGGCGCGGCGCCACCCCTCAGGACAGGGTGGCCCAATCGGGCGACTTTCAGAATGGACATATGCCGGAAACGGAGGGAATCAGATCAGAAATCGTCGGTCTTGTACCACCGCATGTCGATCTTGCGCTCGATGATATCAATCCGGCGCTTGGCCAGAAATCCCTCAAAGGTATTCATCTGGGGATCCCGCGCATAGACTTTGCGGTAAAGCGGCAGTGCCTCATCCACCCGGCCTTTTCGGTAGAGCGCGAATGCGTAATTGTAGATGGACCGGGGGTGATCGGGATTGGCATCATGGGATGATTTGATTTCAGCAAGGACGGAGTCAGCGAGTTCGGAGTCCGGGTCAAATTTGATGGCCATGATTTTCTTTTCGGCCGCCACGTCGGTAATGGCCGCCTCTTCCAGAGTTTTGCCCCACCAGTAGGACGCCTCCGGATTTTTGGTCCAGAACCGCAACGCCTCAAAAAAGCACCGTTCAGCTGCGTCATAAGCGGCCGGCCAGGAAAAGAACCCGGCGGCGATCTGGGTGTACCAGCTGAGCCCGTCAATTTTCCGGGTCAACGTCAGCACTTTTCGTCGGAAGATTTTCCGGTCCTGGGAATCGATGTCCTCAAAGACGAGTCGGATGCATTCCCGGATCTCGTTGATCTTACCGACCGTCCGATCACGAATTTTGGCCTGAATGCCGCCGATAGCCTTGACTTCCTTCAGATGCTCCACCAGATCGGCGTATTGCTGGTCCTGGGCGCGCAACCGGGCCTTTGTATCCTCCGTGACCCTGTCAGGCTCGGCGATGTCATTCAATAAGAACAGTTTCAATTTTTCCAGATCCACGATCGCATCCAGCGCGGAAAGTTCCCCGGTAATGCCGTCGGCATCGCGTTTGACCTTCTGAAGTTCTTTGGCCATCATGTACATGGCGATTCCGTCTTCCGTGTACTGGTTGGAAATAGACTTCATCAACCCCACGAACGCCAGGTAGACGATGCCGGTAACGACAAAACAACCCAGAAAAATCTTGCCGTACCAGATCCACGTGAAATATTTGGGGTCCAGCGGCTGGGCGGGCGGCGGCGCCGGCGACACCTGAGGCGCCGGTTGCTTCGCTCTATCCCGGCCTTCCTGCCGATTTTTCTTGGCCATGCATATCCTCCTGTCAGCCGACCGGCGCGATGCGATGCACGCGCCAGAGGTGCAACTTACGCATTCGATCGAAAAATGTCAAGGAACGCGAAACCCCGGTCCGGAAACTCAACCGCAGCGCAATCCAAAGAGATCCCGCTGAGTCTGAATCAAACGCTCCGACCAAAGCGGCTCTCCCAGCTTGCGAAGAGCCGCCGTCAGGGAAAACAGGGGCCTGACATACGCCGGCTCGTTTCGTTTTCCCCGATACGGAACCGGCGCCAGATACGGCGCGTCGGTTTCGAGCAGAATCCGGTCCGCGGGCAGATGCGAGAACAAAGACCGGAGTCCATCCGCCGACTTGAAACTCAAAATACCCGTAAACGACAGGTGAAACCCCATGTCCATCAATTGAACAGCTACCGGCTCAGGACCGGTGAAACAGTGAACGACACCACGCAGGCTCCCACCGTAGGATTTCAACAAGGACACCACGTCCGAAAAAGCCTCCGATCCGTCATCCCGGTCCCGGACGTGGAGACAGACCGGCTTTGCAACCTGCCGGGCCAGGTCCAGAAAAAACTCCAGCGTTTCCATCTGTGTTTGCCTCGGGCTGTATGAGTAAAAATAATCGATTCCGATTTCACCAATGGCAATGACCTCCGGAAGACGGGCGAGTTTCTCGAAGCCCGCGCGCTGGGATAATTCAAGGGCCGACGCCTGATGCGGATGAACACCGACGCAGGGCAGGAGTCCCGGCCGCGGCCGGGACAGTTCCAAGACCCGTTCACTGGACGCGTACGATTCCGACGGCACAACCAGCGGCCAGATGCCCGCCGCCCGGGCCCTCTCAATGACCGCCTCCAGATCGCCGGAAAAAGCGGGATCATCCAGATGACAATGGGTATCGGCGCAAAAAATATCTATTTGATCCGTGTACCGGGCGGGATGTCGCCGTCAAGCGTGACCAGATGGAGAGAGGTTTCGGCGCCGGCGGCGAGCAACATTCCGTGGGATTCAACGCCAAAAACTTTTCGGGGTTTCAGGTTTGACACCACCACAACCGTTTTTCCAATCAACTCCTCGGGCGCGTATCGCCGGCCGATTCCCGCGACGATCTGACGGCGGTCGGCCTCATCCGGCCCCACCGCAACCGACAGCTTGAGCAGTTTCTCGCTGCCCGACACCCGTTCGGCGGAAATGATCCGGGCGGTGCGCAGATCGATTTTTTGGAAATCCGTGATGTCGATAACGACTCCGATCGGAACCGAATCGTCCACCGGCGGCCGGCCCGGCGCGGACGCGACGGCGGACGCCTTTGAATCTTTGGCGGTATCGATTTTCACGACCAGCGGCGCGCCCGGGGACACGCGCCAAGGAGGGCTCTGCCGGATCTGTTCGTCCGAAAACAGGACGTCCGGCTTCGACAAAACCTCTCCACACCCCAAGCGGCACGCCGCCTCTTTCGCCAGCGTCGGGACAAACGGGGCCAGCAAAAAAATCCCGCGCGCCAAGTCGACGGCGCAGGACCCCAGCGTCTGCCGGCGAAGGTCTTCAGCCGATTCCCAAGGCCGGTCATCGTTGATTTTTTTGTTCAAGTCGGAAAAGAGATCCGCCAGGACCGTCAGGGACAACGAGAATTGAAGAGTTTCGACCGCCTGGATCGATTCGAAGAGGAACTCCTGCCGCCGCGCCGACGACGCGTCGGCAGGATACGCGGACGGAAACAGGTCGCCGGAGTCTTTCTGCCGAGCCATCGCGGCCATTCGGCCGACCAGATTGCCGAACTCGTCCGCCAGATCGTGATTAATCCTCCCGATCAATGCCGACGCCGAAAAGTCTCCGTCCTGACCGAAGGGGACCTCTCGAAGGAGAAAATATCGGAACGCGTCGACACCGTAGGATTCGACGATGGCGTTCGGATCAATGGCGTTGCCCAGTGACTTGGACATTTTCTGGCCTTCGACCGTCCACCATCCGTGAGCCACGATTCGGGATGGAGCCGCCTTGCCCATCGCCATCAGCATCGCCGGCCAGTAGATCGCATGAGGCGGCTTTAAAATGTCCTTGCCGATCAAATGCAGTACCTCGGATTCCTCCCAAAGCGGCGGGCGCGGTCCGGACGGTCCGGCGGCCAAGCGCGGGGCGTAGATAGTTGCGGAAATGTAATTGAGCAGGGCGTCAAACCAGACATAGGTGACAAACTCCGGATCGAACGGCAATGGAATCCCCCACGCGAGTCTTTTGCGGGGCCTCGAGATGCAAAGATCCATCAGCGGTTGCTGGAGAAACCCGAGCACTTCATTTTTCCGAGTGGCCGGCAGGATCGTCAGCCGGTCCGACTGGACGAGGTCAGCGAGTTGATTTTGCCGGCGAGACAGCCGGAAAAAATAATTCTTTTCTTCCAGCCGTTCCACCGGCCGGCGGCAGTCGGGACACGCGCCCTCGATCACATCCTTATCGGTGCAGTATCTCTCGCAGGGAACACAGTACCAGCCCTGATAAACGCCGGTTGAAATCTCATTTTTATTCTGCAGATCCGCGAGAACGGACTGGACATAGCGGATGTGTTCCGGATCCGTCGTCCGGATGAACCCGTCGTTTGAAATATCGAGTTTTTTCCAGAGCTGGACGAATCGCTCAACCATTTCGTCACAATGACGCTGGGGATCGACCCCGCGGTCCGCGGCCGCCTTTTGGACTTTGAGGCCGTGTTCATCCGTTCCCGTGAGGAAAAACACCCGCCGGCCCATCTGACGGTAATGTCGCGCCAGGACATCGGCGGCGATTGTGGTGTAGGCATGGCCGATGTGGGGGACGTCGTTGACATAGTAGATGGGGGTTGTGATCAGGAGCGGCCGGGTCCATTTCTTTTTCAGGTCGGCCAGCCGTTCCGGGAGAGACCGAACGGCGGACATGGTCAGTTGGCGGCGATCCGGACGCCGCGGACATCATCCACGGGGATCTCTCTCATGATACCCTGGGCAAGCGAGATGGTAACGGTTCCTTTGACCGGGTTTTGATAGACGACCGTTCCCTGAAGGGTATCCGTTGTCACCAGCGCGTCGACCGCCGGGAAATCGGCCAGGGCCTGACGGTAGAAATCGACTTCGTATTTCAAACAGCACATCAGTTTCCCGCACAGGCCCGTGACTTTATTGGGATTCTGGTGGAGTCCCTGATCTTTGGCCATTTTGATGGATATGGGTTTTAAGTCCGCCAGAAAGGTCGAACAGCAGGTGCGTCGGCCGCAGGGCCCGAAACCGCCAACCACCCGGGTTTCCTCCCGGGCGCCGACTTGCCTCAGTTCGATGCGGGCTTTGAACATCGCCGCCAGGTCTTTGAGTAGATCGCGGAAATCGACGCGGCCGTCGGCCGTGAATTGAAACGTGAGCCGGGTGCGATCGAAACTGTAACGCGCATGAAAGAGGCCCATCGGCAGAGCCCGGCGGTCGACCTGGTTTTTGGCCTGGGCAAGCGCCTGTTTGGCCAGGAGGCTGTTTTTGGCCATGATCACGCGGTCATCGTCGGTCGCGAATCTCAACAATTTTCCGGACACAACCAACGCCGGGTCGTTCAGTTCCGCAGGCGGCCGCACCGCCTTGCCGATCTCCAGACACTTTTCCTCTTCAACCACCACCCATTGACCCGGCGTGGGGGAAATCGAACCGCACGCGTACGTTCGACACAGTGTCACGGGCTCGAATCGGACATCGACATGGACCTGCGGCTGCGCGCAGATCGAAATGGTACTCATGATAACGATTTTTCCTCCTCCGTCGGCTAGCCTCCGGCAAACCCCGGGCACAGCGGTTCCAGCCACTCTGACACCGTCGCGAGAACCAGTTGACGTTGAGGATTGTAACGAAGTTCGGACTGCAAGACAAGGATCTGCTGGGCGACACGAAGAAATGCGGGCGAATCGGCCGACGACAGATGCCGGAAGCGCTCGCACAGGGCGGACAGGACGGTTTCCACAAAGAGAAGCGACCCCTCGCCGGCGGGGACGCGTTTATCCAGAAAAGGATCCATCAGCCGCGACTCCGGAATCCGGCCGGCCGCGACCGCGGCCCAGATCTCGCGGGCGGCGTGGGCCAGACGCCACTCGAGCATTTTTTCGACGGCCTCCGGGTCGTCCAACCGGTCAAACAACCAGGAGACGGTATCCTCGTCTTCACCGAACCGTTCCGCGAGCGCCGTGGATTCATCGCCCGCGCCGACGCCCCCGGCTGTCCCGCCAAGCCGCACCTGGATACAACGGGAAAGCAGGGTCGATATTAAATCTTCGGATCGGCGGGACGACAAAATGACGCGACTGGACCGCGGCGGTTCCTCGATGAAGCGCAGGAGCGCGTTTTGAGATTCGATGGTGAGGGTCGAAGCCGGCTCGATCCAGCCGACCCTCACGTTGGAGAGAGTGGGCGTGTGACAGAGCCGATCCACGAATGACTTGACGGCGTCGATTCCGACGCTTTTTCCGCTCCCACCCGATTCCTGCGCGGTCGAGGGAGACAGCATTGTCAAATCGGGATGGGGCGGTTCGGCTTTGAGGGTTGACCCGAGCAAGTCCTGGAGGATCTGGTCCACCGCGGCCTGTCGGACGGCGCGGCTTGGGGAAATCAAAAAAATCGGCTGAGCGATCCCTGCCAGCGCCCGGAGTCGCCGGGTTTCGAATGAGGGAGGTTGCCCGCCCGGGCCCCGGCGGTTATCGCTTGTCGATTTTCCAGTCATAAAAGTCCATCAATATTCCCCTGATTTCATCCAGCCGGTTGACCAGATCGAGCATCGGTTTCTGAGCCTTGAGAACCTCCCGAGTCAATTCCGCCAATTTGTCGTTGACAACCTCCACCCGCATAAACTCCCTGGGTTTCCCATCCTTGCCGCGTTTGATCGACTGGACCTGTTTGATGAGGGTGCTTTTGTCCAGCAAAAAAGCAACCAGATGGGAAACGGCATCCTTGTACTCGTCAAGCCTGACCTGGTTAGGCTGAGCGACCAGTGCGGACGCGGTCCCATCAACACGAGCCTGCAGAGCATCGAGGTCCCCGCGGATTTCCGCCAGGAGGGTTGAGAATAGCCGTTCGGCGAATGGGCTGCCGCCGGATTTTGAAATTTCCTCGGCGGCAGGCGCCATCTTGCCGCCCTGGACCGCCTCCGTCCCGGCGCCCCGGCCTTCAAGACTGCCGGTGCTGACTTCGCCTTTTCGCGCAACCTTCATTGAGACCCTCCCGCTGAATCATATCTTTCAGAAACTGGCGCAACCGATCAAATGTGCTCTCCGGGGATGATCCGGGCTGAACCGAAATGACGCGGATTCGACGATTGCGTCGAGCCAGAGCCAGATACCCCCGCCGGACACGTCGGTGAAAGGCGAGGCCGGCCTGTTCGATCCGGTCCCCTTTTGTCGAAAACTCTCGCTTTGAGGAAATCGCCTTTCGAAGTCCGACTTCGGCGGGCAAATCAAAAAGCAGCGTGGCGTCCGGCTGAATTCCCGCGGTGGCGAATCGGTCAACCCGGGAAAGGGCCGTGAGGTCAAGCCCGCGGCCATATCCCTGATAGGCCATGGTCGCGTCGGAAAACCGCTCGCAAACCACCACCTTCCCCTCGGATAGAGCCGACTGGATTTTCTCGTCCACATGCTGGGACCGGCAGGCCTCATACAACAGGAATTCGGTTTTAGGGCTTAGCCGCCGATGGGCCGGATCGAGGAGAAGTTTCCGGATGGACTCGCCCAGAGGCGTACCGCCGGGTTCGCGGGTGTGGACCACGACGAACCCGCAGCGCCGGAGAAATCGAACGATTTTTCCCGCCTGAGTAGATTTCCCGCTGCCTTCCGGGCCTTCTAGAGTAAGGAGAAATCCGCGCAGAAAATCAAACAGTTAGCTGACTTTTTGAGCAGCAACTCGAAAGGTGTTGCCGTCCCGTGCCGGGGGTTGGGATTTCGCCGAATTGGGATCGCCGCCGATGTTCAGAGACACAGCCCCATCCGGCCGGCGATTAATGGTGCACCGGCCTTCGAGGGTCACTCCCCGGGCCAACTGCAGTTCCGGTGTTGAGATATCGCCGAATACCCGGCCGGTCGGTTGGACCTGCAGGGACTCCGTGGCTTCGATATCCCCGTGAACATGTCCCGCGACGACGACCCGCGAGACCCGAACATTCGCCCTGATTACCGCCCCCTCGCCAACGACCAATAGGCCGCCCGCCGTAATTTCGCCATCGAATTTTCCGTCAATTCGAACCGATCCCTCAAACCCGAGCACACCCTTGAAATGGGTATGAGGACCCAACACGGTGTCGATCGCTTCCGCTGCGGCTGGTTCTGATACTTGCGACATCAGTCTCTTGAGCATGGTTGCCTCCTTGCGCTACGGCATCAGGCCGAGATACGGCCAGGGATCTACGGGTCGATTGTTCACTCGAATCTCATAATGCATGTGAGCGCCGGTGGACCGGCCGCTCGACCCCACGTAGCCGATGATGTCACCCCGGGATACTGTAAGACCGGGCTTGGCCACCACGCGGCTCATATGTCCATAGTATGTTTCATATCCATAGTTGTGAGTCAATACCACCATCTGTCCATAGCCCCCGTTCCGGGCCGCTGTCCGAACCGTGCCGTCGCCCGAGGCGCGGATGGGCGTTCCGTACCAGGCCGATATGTCGACCCCGTCATGGTGTTCGTTCCGGCCCGACCACGGATCCCGCCGCCATCCGAATGTGGAGGATACCCATCCATTGACCGGCCAGCCGACGGGTGTATTGCGCATGCGTTCTTCGTTGGCGCGAACAAACAATTGAATTTTTTGGAGCCGGTCATGGATTTCCCTGTGTTCGTCGTCGATTTGGTCGACCTGCCGGCGCAAATCGGCCAGCTGCGCCTGGCTGATGGCCCCCTGGCTGTCCTGATACCGGCCTTCCGGGCCGCCCTGAGCGCTCAAAATTTGTTTGGGATCAAAATTACGAAATCCAGTTATGGTCTCGATCTCCGCCATACGGGCAATCGTCTGCTGATGCTGGTCAGTGACGTCTTCAAACTGCCGCCGGAGCGATTTGAAATCGACCTCGCGCTCTTGCTTCATGCGTGTATTTTCCGATTTAAAAGAAAGGTAGTTGAACACGCTGCCCCGATCGACGACATACAGGTACACAAAGACACCCAGGTTGGCGAACAACAGGCAGCCGACGGAGACCAGCGCCCCCATCCAGAAACGGAGCCGCCCTTCGGTAAAACTGACCTTGGTCATCGGCCCCCCTGTTTGAGGGACGAGCAAAATCGTGTAGCGTTTCAGTTTGTTCAACACCCACCTCGGCGCTCAAGGTGCCTAGCGCCCATGCGCTACCCAAATCCCCCCGACAGGGTAACTGTAAACTCCTGACAGACAGCCGATACTTTATCCCGACGATGGGGCGGTGTCAAGAAAATCACAGAACTTCCAGCGATTCCGCATATGGTGGGTTGACCTGTGGCTGCGGGGCCGTTTTTGATCAAAATTCCCCTGCGGAGGTTG
>CAZHRJ010000086.1:0-13879 GCA_964534765.1 uncultured bacterium | reverse complement strand
AATGGGGAATGTAAAACGGATGCAGTTGATCTTGTGAATCCGTTTTTAATTTTTCGTTCCCCATTTTACATTTTACGTTGGAGGTCTCAATGAAAGGCGATGATCTATTCGAGAGGTTTGTCGATTTCGGCGTCAGCGCACTGAAATTTTCAGAGTTGCTGACCGGCACGGAGGCCCGACGGCATGTCGCCGGTCAGCTGTTGCGTTCCGGCACATCGGCGGGCGCTAATTATGAAGAAGGAAGAGGCGCCGAATCGAAAAGAGACTTCGTGCATAAGCTGGGGATAACATTGAAGGAAATAAAAGAGTCGCGGTACTGGCTGAAAATTGCAGAACGGGCGGAAATGGAAACGGGTGACAGCGTCAAGCGTATGATCCAGGAAAGCGAAGAATTGGCCGCAATTATTGCACAGAGCATCAAGACGGCAAGAGAGAATGAAAAGCAATGAAAAATGTAAAATGTAAAATGGGGAACGTAAAACGGATGCGGCCGATTCTATGAATCCGTTTTACATTTTTCATTCCCCATTTTACATTTTACATTGAATCTTTTGAAAGGGGTCTGAGATGTACAAGGTGATGCTGCAAACAATTGGAACCGGCAAAGGCGTATTCGAAGCCATCACGCGGTCGATCCACGAGGCGAACCCCAGCCACGTCTGTTTTTTCGCCAGCCAGGGAAGCCTTAAAACGCTGGATGTCGTGTTCAAGAAATTGGAGCAGGAGAAGTATCTTGAGCCGGGCCAGCATGAGGTTGTTCCGGTGCCGGACATCAACGACCACAATGCGGTGTTTCAAAATGTCGTGGCGATTGTGGACCGCGAAAAAGAAAAGGGAATCCGCGACTTGCAGTTCATCGTCGATTACACATCCGGCACCAAGGCCATGTCGGTGGGATTGGCTCTGGCTGCGACTGCGTGCATTCCCGGCTGTTCGTTCCGGTACGTCGGCAGTCTCGTGCGGGATGAAACATTCGGCCGAGTCTTTTCCGGCGAGGAGGACATCAAAATCCGCCGCACGCCCGCGTATTATCTCGGCTACGAAGAGGAGCGGTTGATCACGTTCCTCTTCAACCGCCACCGGTATCTTCTGGCGATGGAGATTATCGACAAGGTTGTGGCGCGAAATCCATCGGTCAAATTGAAAAATCGTCTGACGGCGTTTCGGCCCGTCTGCGAATGGCTCCAGGCTTGGGATGATTTCAATTTCGCCGCCGCCAGGAAAATCGCCGCGTCCCTGACTCCGGCCAACCTGGCCGCGTTTGCCATCCCGGCCGGCGTTCTTGACGAAAAACGGGATTTTCTCGACCGGCTCTGCCGTCAATCGCACATCGCCGATAATCAGTCCCTGGCCGTTCCCTCGCACGAAATGATTTGCGATCTTTACCAGAACGCCCGCCGCCGTCTGGTGGACGGTCTCGCGATTGACGCGTGGGTGCGCGGCGCCCGCCTGCACCTGATGATTCTCCAATTTTTGCTTCAGACGCGGTTCGGCATCGACCCCATGAATCCCGATCCGGCGGCGGTCAAAAAATATTTGAGGAAGGACGGCGGCGCCATCGACATTCGAAAGGGTCCGATCGGTCGAAAATCGGCTACGGATTTGCTTCTCGCGCTTGAACCCGGGGTCGAGCCTGCTTTGGTCAAAGGCAACCTCGACCCCACACGTTCATTGACCCAGCTTGGCGTTGGGTTTGAGCCTGCGCCCGACGCGCAGACCCTGCAGGCCACTCTGGATTCCCTGATGGACGCCTTCAAAAAAGAGTCGGCCTCTCTCGAATCAAGCGCGCCGGTCGATGAACTCATGCGCATGGCCGCATTCCCCACAATCCGATGACAAGGACTACATCGGCCCCGATTCGGTTTGATTATCGCCGGTATGTCGGAGAAGCCGGGCATCGAAAACTCGCGGATGCGGCCGGAAGTCTTGTTGAGGGCCGCGAGTGCGAGCTCACGGTGCTTCTTGCGGACGTGAAATCGTTTACCACATTCAGCGAGACGCATACGCCGGCGGAAGTCATCGCGATCCTTGACGTGTATTTCGACGTGATGGTCAACACGGTTTTTGAATATGGCGGCGCGGTGGACAAATACATCGGCGATTGCGTGATGACGATATTCGGCGCGCCGGTGGAAACGGCGGATCATGCGAAGCACGCCGTAAGATGCGCGGTGGAGATTCGAAAGCGCGTTCAAAGTCTTTCGTCCGACCGGAAAAAATCCGGTCTGGACGCCATCGAGGTCGGCTATGCGGCCAATACCGGCCTGGCCGTCGCCGGACACATCGGCTGCGCGGCCCGCCGCGATTACAGCGTCATCGGCGACACCGTCAACATCTGCTCCCGCATCGAGGATTTCGTCCACGGCGAGGCCATCCTCGTCGGCCAGAACACATACACGCAAGTCCGAAATATCGTCCGCGCCCGAAAACATCCGGTGACCAAGGTCAAAGGCCGCGCGGGCTTGGTGCATATTTACGAGATAATGGACATCAATGAAAAATGAAAAATGTAAAATGGGGAATGTAAAACGGGTGCGGTTGATCTTGTGAATCCGTTTTTAATTTTTCGTTCCCCATTTTACATTTTACATTGAATCTTTTGAAAGGAGTTGTCTAAAATGGCCGATCAGCCTAAAGGCATTCGTACAGGAGATTCGATTATCACGGAGGTCACATTCTTTCCGCCATCGGGCGGAAGCGCGCCGCCCGGCGGAAATGTCGTCCGCGCGAATGTGGACGCGGTGATCATGGGACAGTTTGTCGCCAAGGGATTCAGAATTCTTGAGGGCCCGGAGGGACTCTGGATCGGCATGCCGGCCGACAAAGACCGAAAATCGGGCGCCTATCATGACCGCGTGTTTCCGATCACATCCGACGCCAGGGAACACATCACGGAGGTCATGATCGCGGCATTCAAAAAATCGCCGCTTTCCAAAGCGCCTCCGGCTGCCGGAGCCGCGCAGGCCCCGCAAGGATTTCGCGCCTGGATCATTTCCAAACTTGGCGGGACGGTTCAATCCGCTCCCGCGCAACAGCCCGCCGCCGGGTGGGGAATGCCGTCCCCCGCTCAATCCGGTACAACAAGCGCATGGGGCGGAGCCCCCGCATCCGCGCCGGCGCCCGAATCATCCGGCTGGGGCGCCGCGCCTGCCGCGACGCCACCACCATCATCGTGGGGTGCGCCGCCGCCCGGTGCGCAATCACCCGTACAGCCCGCCGGTCAGCCGACGGGATGGGGCGCGCCTCCGGCGCCGGCCCCCATGCCCGCGCCGGATCCCGCTCCGTCCGGCTGGGGCGCGCCACCGCCGTCTCCACCTGGAGGCGCTCCGACATGGGGCGCACAGCCTCCGTCGGGATCAACACCTGCCGGGTGGGGACCACCTCCGTCCAACCCCGGGTCTCCGATCTCCGCGCCGGGATTTGCCGGCACGCTCGGCGCCCCGGCGGGCGGATTGGCCTCAAAAATTTCAGATTTTCGCCGCCGCCGGCCCGCCCTGTTTTTTACCGGCATCGTGGGCATCGGCGCCCTGCTGGTCGCCGTTGGAATGTTCTCCGCCGGTGATTCCGGTCAATCCTCGTCCGACAAGCCCAAACGCAAAGTCTTCACCGCCTCTTCCAGCCCAAAATCTACAACCTCATCCGCCGCGCGGCCCACAGATGCGATTTCATGGGAGGATGCGGCCAATTACGAAGGCCAGAAAGTCACGCTGGAAGGCGTTGTTGTTGATGTGACGTTTGACAAGAAGGAAGTCGCGTATCTGCATTTTTCCGCGGAGGAAGGCGATGTCACGGCAAAAATTTATAAAAAACAGCAACCAAATTTTCCTGATGATTTGAAAGCAACCTACAAGGGCAAAAAAGTCCGGGTGACCGGCAAAGTTCAGCGGCATTTCGGCAATCCGACTGTGGTGCTTTTTAACGAGGGACAGATTGAAGTTGTCGAGTAGTTGTGAGTTTTGAGTTATGAGTGGTGAGTTGCAACTCAAAACTCATAACTCAAAACTCAAAACTCATCAGGAGGTAAACCATGGCTGACCGTCCAGCCGGTTACGTGACCGGCGATCCACTGATTACAGAAGTGAATATGCGAATGTTTCCTTCCGGAAACCTTCGGGCGTTTGTTGACATCACTCTTCTGGGCCATATTGTCGTCAAGGGTCTCAAGGTTCAGGACAGCGCCAAGGGGTTGTGGGTTTCGATGCCCTCGGAAAAGGATCCGAAAACGGGAAAATGGGTTGATAATTTCTTTCCGATCACTGCCGATGCCCGGTCCCGTATTCAGGCGATTGTCCTGAACACCTACAGCCAGGCCGCCCAGGGCGTTCACCCGTCAGGAAATCCGCCGGATCCCATGCCGCTTCCGCGATCCGCCGCCGGTTCCACATCGTCTTCCGGCCGCCCGTCTCTATTTGCCGTGCTCAAGGCGTACTTCAAAGGCGAGGCGATCCCGGCCGGCGCGACTCAGGAGTCGCCCGTGGCGACATCCATCAACATCCCGCCGTATGCGGGAACTTCGGCGCCCGGAACGCCTTCAGCCACACCATGGACCACGCCCGCGGCGACAGCGCCGGCCGCAACTCCCTGGGGTTCGCCTGCCGCCGCGACGGGGGCGGCTGTTCCCTCTCAACCATCGGCCGCATCCACGCCTTGGGGCACGGCGCCTGCGGCGTTTCCGGCGCCGCCCTCCGCCCCGTCCATGCCCGCTCCAAATCCCGCGCCACCATCGACGCCCTGGGGTGCCCCGCCTCCAGGGGGCGCCGCACCATCTTCAACACCATGGGGACCCAAGAGCTGATTTCATTCATGCGAAAAATTAAAAATCTGCTCATCAAAGTCCTCGGCGGAACGCCGCCTCCGGAGCCTTGGCCCCCGCCACAGCCCAAAAAAACAACGACCGGCCCGAACCTGTCCTATTCCAAAATATCCACGTATCTTCAGTGTCCGCTGAAATACGAGTTTCAGGTAGTCAAACGCATGACGAGCCGTCCCGCCGGCGCGCTCACATTCGGGTCGGTCATCCACAAGGTCCTGGAGCATCTCGGCCAGGAAATGATGAAAGGTACATCGTCCGTCTCCGAAGAACAGGCGCTCCGGCTTCTGGATCAACATTGGGAGTCGGTCGGCTACGAGTCGTGGGAGGATGAGGAATCCTACAAAGCGCGCGGCCGCGCCGCCGTCAAAAATTTCTTCACGGCATTTTCGCCGGAACCCGGATCAAAAATCGATGGCGTCGAGAAGTTCGTCGAAGGCGTGGTGTCCGATTGCAGACTGGTCGGCCGGGTTGACCGGATCGACCGGCTGTCCAACGGCAAGGCGCTCTGCATCGATTACAAAACCGGCAACAAGCCGGTGGATCCGGTCGGCGTCCGAACGGATCTTCAGTCCAATCTATACTACATTTTGGGCGAACAATATTTCGGCAGGCAATTCGACGCCTTCGAATACTGGTATCTCGAAACCGGCCAACGGGTCAAAGTCGAGATTGACGAGCGGGGCAGAAAGGACGCCGAACGCATCGTGCGCCGCACCGCCCGGGGCATCGCTTCAAAGAGATTTCACGCGAAAAAGGGCGTACTCTGCAGTTGGTGCGATTACCGATACCGCTGTCCCGCATGGCCGGCTGATGTCAAACCCCTCTATCGGGAGGCTCGGGAGTCAGAGGATCGGCTCGGCCTGTCCTACTCCAAACTCTCGCTCTTTGAGAATTGTCCCTTCGCCTACAAAAAAACCTACATCGACCGCGAACCTCTCCGGCCCAAATGGTTTTTCGCCGTCGGCCATTCCGTCCATTCCGCCATGGAGGAATATTACCGGCAGGACGACGGCTCCCTCGAAACGCTTCTCCGGTTTCTCGACGACTGCTGGGTGAGCCGCGGATTCGAAACCGTTGATCATGAAAAGGACCTCCGGCGGCAGGCGGAAAAGTGGATCCGGAAATACCACGCTCGATATGCGGCCGACGGCAAATTCCGCCGCGCCCATGCCGTCGAGGAATATTTCGAATTGCCGCTCGGCGCGTCCGGTCACGTGATGATCGGATTCATCGACCGGATAGACAAAAACGACGACGGGACATATTCGCTCCACGACTATAAGACGGATCCAAAAATCAGAACGCAGGAGGAGGTTGACCATGACCTCCAACTCACCCTCTACGCATGGGCATGCCGGAAAATCGGCCTGCCTCTACGCGACCTCACGCTCATCTTCATGCAGTTCGCCGATCACGTTTCCACAAGCCGAACCGACGCCCAACTTGACGCCTTTGAGGCCGAGACGGAGCGCCGCGGCGCCGCCCTGCTCGAAGCCCACCAAAAATCGGAGACGGCATCGATGGCGGCAGCCGTTGCTCTCTTCGCCCCGAAAATCAACAAATACTGCGGCGGATGCGACTTTTTGCCCGTCTGTCCTCTCCGCGACGAAATCCTGACCAAACACCGCCACATTCTCATGCATCAGGAAGAGGCGTCGAAGGTTGCGGAGATGCTGGAAGAAGGCGTGGACGGATCGTGGGTGCGCTCGATAAGGAAAAAAAAGAAGTAGTCCATGGACGCCGCCGGCCGCGCGCTCATCATTTCGATTTTCCTCGCCATGATCCTCGGGCTGGGCGTTGCCATGGCCAAAAACGGAAACAGTCCCATCGGCATGTTCGACAACTGGACGGACCGCTGCGCCAAATCCAACCGCCGGTATTATGCGCACATCACGGTTGACCATCCCGCCGATTCCGGCGAGGAAAAAAGATGACCTGGACGCCCGTCCGACTTATCATCCTGTTCTGTTACACCTTCGTTCTCGGCGTCGCCATCGGAATGTTTTTCTACACCATCCCGCCGGATGATTTGCCGGCCGCCACGTCGGCGCTTTATTCATTGCTGGTCATCGCCGCGGCTGCGGCGTATTTCAAAAAAAATACCGGCTGGGCGGCGCTGGCCATTGTATTGCCGGCCATCGCGCTGGGCATCATAAAGTATTCGAGGGCGGTTGACACGACTGACCCCAATCATCTGAGCCATTTTGTCAAAGCGGGGACTCTGGAGCCGGTGACAGTCACCGGCGTGATCGACGGCGACCCGGATGTGCGCGAGCGATACATCAACTGCACGCTCAAGCCCGAAAAAATCGTCATCAGCGGGGAGGAGTATGAATCCGGAGGCGGAAACATCCTCCTGCGGATGTATCCCAAGACCCTCAAATCCTACGGTGAATATGAGCACGGCGACCGCGTGAAGGTCACCGCCGTGCTGGAGTCGCCTCGGGGGAGGAACAATCCAGGCGGGTTTGATTATCGGACATGGCTCATCAATCACGGCATCTACGCCACCATGCAGATTCGGGAAGACTACGATATCGAAAAAATCGAAAAAACGTCGACCCATCCGATCACCCGATTCGCGCTCGACATGAAATACAAATTCATCCGGACGACCAAACTAACAATGCCCTACCCGGAGTCTTCCTTCCTCGGCGGCGTCACGTTGGGCTTGAAAGGCGGCGTCACGCCGCAGATCCGCTACGAGTTTCAGGCAACGGGTGTCGCGCACGTTCTGGCGGTGTCGGGTCTCCATGTCGGATTTGTCGCGGCCCTCCTCGTCATGCTGGCGCATCTTTTGAAGATCGCCGAAAAATTCCGGCCGCCGTTTCTCATGGTCGGGCTTCTCATTTTTACCATCATTACCGGCGCCTCCCCGGCCACAATCCGGGCATCCATCATGTTCAGCCTGTTCATGTGCATCAGGACATACATGAGAGACATGGACATCATCGGCTCGACGCTCCTGACGATCCCCATCGCCGGATTCGCCATCCTCGGCTGGGCCAACCCTCTCCTGCTCGTCGACGCAAGCTTCCTTTTGTCTTTTGGCGCGGTCCTGTCGCTGGGCCTGTTGACGGTGCCGGTGCAGAATCTATTCAACCGGCATCTCTACGGATTTCGACTGTTGGCGGCCATCCTGATTATCGGCTCGTTGACGGCGGTGGCCGTCTTCAATTGGGACCTGGTTCTGGACCCCGTGGGCGGGCCTGCCGTTCTGACGGCCCTCGCCGGGCTTTTCATCGCGGCGATTTTTCTGGAGCGAAAATTTCCCATGGCCGTCGGCTGGCGGTTCGATTCTCTGCACCCGTGGCTGGGCGCCTTCCTCGCCGCGCAGATCGCCATCAACCTCGGCAATTCCCCTCTTTTCGCCCTCTATTTCAACCATCTTTCCCTTTCCGGCTACTACGCCAACTTGATCTGCATCCCGCTCTGCGGCGTGGTTGTCCAGTTGGGGCTGATCGCTGATCTCTTGGCGATGATTCCCTACGCCGGCATGCCCCTTGCGGTTTTGGTGAATGGCGGAAACTATCTCATGTGCAAACTTTTTCTCGGAACCGCGCACTTTTTCGCGGAGGCCTTCCCCTATCCATTCTGTCCGACGCCCAGCGCCGGATTTTCGGCCGGCTACTACGGCGCGCTGTTCGCGTTCATTTACCGGGAGTGGATTGCCGCAAAATTCCGGACCGTCCATGCGTGGTATTTGTACCGGCATCAGTTCCCGGACATTCGCCGCAAGTTCAATGCCGCCGCGGCGGGGCTTGTGGTTTTGATCGCCGGCCCGGCTGTTTACTTCACAGCCTTTGCCGACAAATCGGCGCGCCCCCTGCAAGTTACCTTTTTCGAAGTGGGCAATGGCTCCTCCACGCTCATTCAGACGCCGGGCGGGAAAAATATTCTGGTCGACGCCGGTTCTTATGAGACGTTCCGCGACTTTGACCCCGGCCGGATGGTCATCGGCCCAGCCTTCTCGGAATACGGCGTTTATGAAGTGGACGACCTCGTCCTCACCACGTTTGCCCCCGAACACATCGGCGGAATGCAGTTCATCGCCGGCCAATTTCCCGTCCGGCGGTTCATCGACCCTCTGCCGGTAAGCGTCTGTGACGGGCAAACGGACATACAGGAGTTCAAAACCAATTGGACGGATGCCGGGCTTGGATATATAACCCGGAACAAAAAGACAACGGCCACGGTGGATCAGTATAGGGGACTCGTCAAGCGGTTGGAGGAGGTCCGCGCTCCGCGGATTCATCAGGACGGCGAAATGACGCTGGTCGACGAGAATTCTCCGGGCGGCCGGCTGGTGATATCGGTCCTGCCCGTATCCGGTGAGTCGCGGCCGGACGTGCTCATCGTCAAAATCGTCTACGGTCGAACGTCGGCGCTTCTCACCGGCGATCTCGATGAAGAGGCCATGGACGATCTGGTATCCGATTCGTCGGCGCGATCCTTTCTGGACGCCGACGTCCTTCTCGCCCCGTCTCATGGCATGCTCTATGATGAACCTTTCATCGACGCAGTCTCCCCGTCCAAGATGGTCATCCAGTTTCGGCCCGGATTTCACCGGCGGGGAGCGCCGCCGGAAACGCCGGCGGTTCCCGAAGGACTGCCGGATATCCGCGTCTATCGCACGGATCAGAACGGCGCCGTGCTTGCTCTCAGCGACGGCCGCGGGTGGACGGTCAAGCCGTTCATCGCCGCCTCCGCGGAGGACAACGACGCGGGTCGGGCGCATGAGTTTTAGCAGGAATCGGCGACCTCGTGGAGGGCGGTCCGGGGGATTGACACGGAGTCGAACGTGAGGGAAACCTCATCAACAGCGTGATCGCGCTTGTCGGTGAAAAGCGCCGAAGCAAATTGTACATTCACGGGAAGGAGTATTCATTATGGCGATCCGAAGCATCCGGGAAGTAAAGCAGAATCTGAGCCGATATATCCGGTCCCTCAGCCGTGAGGTTGTGGTCGTCACCAACCGGGGCAAACCCTGCGCGGGACTCCTGCGGCTTGAAGATGACGGCGATGTTGAAACATTTTTGGTCGCAAACAACAAAAAACTGATGGAACTGTACGATCGGAGCCTGCGCGGCGACCGCCACTCGATGCAGGAGGTCGAAGAAATTGTTCGGCGGGACGAACGAAAGGAAAAACGGCGAAAAAAAGCGGCTTGACCACTCGGAGATGGAATTTTGGATTGCCGATTTTGGATTTCGGATTGGAACCCCGTCTCCGCAGGCTTGGGTTCAATCCAAAATCCAAAATCCCAAGAAAGTGAGGGTGACATGAGTAAACCAATGCGGGATGTGGAAATAGAGACGGCGGATGGGAAAACCTCCGGGGTGCATGCGGTTCTGGACACAGGCTCGTTTTATACGATCATTCGGGAGGACTGTCTGCCTGAGAGGGCGTTGGTATCGAAATTCAAAAAAAGAGAAATATTTGGCACTGCGCGCCGTGGCGGGAAGCTTGCCGCTACAGGCTTTATCCCTTTAAAAATATGCGTCGAAGGTCACTGGATCAGCGGCGAGGTTCGCGTGGCGCCGGAACTCGGCTCTGAAATGCTGATTGGCGCGGGCCTCATGCAAATGTGGGACATCACAATCAAGAACAAAAATGGCCATACGACCATTCATGTGGGCCGCGATATGCAAGATCCAGACATCCAGACAGTTTTGTAAAAAGTAGACACAAAATCGAATCGTCGGCGATCGTAACCAATATTACATCTAGGAGATAACGAGGCTAAAAAATACCAACATGGCGTGTACGCGTGAAAAAGTCCTTGATTTTCGCATGAGTCGTCGGAAAGGCCCCCTAAGGCCCAGAGGCTCAATTGCCCAAATCTGGTCAGTTTCACGCCATTCACTCCCTTTGAGGGATTGAGAGCCCCAGCTCGCCATTGTTTTTCCGACAGAAGCCCGTCGGTTTCACGCCATTCACTCCCTTTGAGGGATTGAGAGTTCCATGAGCTGGGCCAGACCATCGGCCCGGTCGATGGTTTCACGCCATTCACTCCCTTTGAGGGATTGAGAGACCGCCCCTGTGTGGGGCGGCCTCCCCGCCTTTGGCGGTTTCACGCCATTCACTCCCTTTGAGGGATTGAGAGCTGCACACTGCCCGACTCCCGATGTTCCGATAAATAGTTTCACGCCATTCACTCCCTTTGAGGGATTGAGAGTCCAATACCCAAGCGAGTAGCTCGGGAATTGGAGTTTCACGCCATTCACTCCCTTTGAGGGATTGAGACCCCATGATAAAATAAACCTGTGGGTTAGAGGCGTTGGGTGCTTCAAAGCGAAATACAAATCAGACAATATAAATTGAGAGACGGCGGCTATTAGATTGGAGCGCGCCCCAAAAATCGGACTGGAAAAAAAGGTCGAATATGAAATCATCCACATCGACGATCGACTCATCACAGCCGGAAAAAAATCTTCCGCAGTCGCCGGCCATGGATGGCCGGAGCGATCGGGCGCCGGAGATGGCAGAGGGGCGACCGACAGGGCCGTCAAACGTTCGGCCTGTGGCGCCGCACCCTCCGTCAAACGCTCCATCGTGGAGCGCTCCGGGTACGGCGCCATCCGTGGCGCCGCACCCTCCGTCAAACGCTCCATCGTGGAGCGCTCCGGGTACGGCGCCATCCGTGGCGCCGGATTTCAAGAACCTGCGCGATTTCGGATTTGCTGACCCCCTGGCCGTTGCCGCACAGTCTGCCGGGGAGAAATCAGCCGGCGCCGCGTCGTCTTGGATGCCGCTCATCCATGACCGGTCCGTGCTGTATGAATCTTTCCGGTTGCTCGATAAACAGGCGGCGCCGGGCGTCGACGGCCAGACTCTGGACGAATTCGAATCGGCGCTTGATTTTCATCTGTATACCATCCATGACGATTTGAAATTCAACATCTACCGGCCCGACCCGCTTAAACGCATCTACCTCCTGAAACCCGACGGCGGCCGCCGCGCCGTCAATATCAACACCATCCGCGACCGCGTCACCCAGCGCGCCATTCTGATCGTTCTTTCCCGGATGCTTGACAGCAAATTCTCCGACGCGTCGTTCGCCTACCGGCCGGGCCGGTCTGTCCGGGACGCCCTGCTTCGGCTCGCCCGTTTTTATGAGGCCGGATGCCGCCACGTTTTTTTGGGGGACATTGAAACCTATTTCGACCGCATCGATCGAGGCAGGCTCTCCGCCAAAATGCTTGAATTCATACCGAACGCGTCTCTCCGAACCCTGATCCTGTCGTTTCTTGGCGTGCCGGTTGAGGAAGAGGGCCGGCCCATCGACGCGCCGCAGATCGGCGTGCCCCAGGGCACTATTATCGCGCCCTTCCTTTCAAATCTGTTCTTGAACCACATCGACTGGCGGATCACCTGGGACAATCCTCACTACATCCGCTATTCGGACAATATCCTGATCGCCTGCCCGGAATCGCAGGGCCTTGCAGGGCAGATCGCCCTCCTCGAAGAACTTCTCGCGGCCGAGGGGCTCAACCTGAATCTCGACAAGTCCGGCATCTACACGTTCGAGGACGGATTCGAGTTTTTGGGGGGGACGGCCCGCGGCGGCAGGATATTTGTGGAGGGGGTGGACGTGCTGGCCGACGAGGAGACACGCGCTTCCGTCGAACAGGTGATGAGCGGGGAGGAGTGTTTGCCCCAACAAGCGGCGCTGGAATCTGCTGGACCGGAGGAGGAGCAGATCGAAACCACGTCTTCCGATCTCGCCTTTATGCGCACGCTGTACGTCCAGGGGGTCGCCACCAACGTGGGCCGTTCGTCCAACCGGCTGGTGATCCGGGTCGGGCACGATCATGTAATCGGCGAAGTGCCGATGGAGAAAATTTCGCAGGTGATTGTCTTCGGCGAGTCCTACATCACAACGCCCGCCCTCCGGCTGTGCCTGAAATCTAACGTTCCCGTCATCTTTCTTTCCGGCGGCGGTAAATACATGGGACGGCTCGAATCCGCCGACCACGAACCGGTGGATCTGCCGAGGATCCAGTTCAGCCGGTTGGGTGACGCCGAATTCGCCCGGTCGATGGTTCGGTCGGTTCTGCGCGCCAAAATTCACAACAGCCTTCGTATGCTTCGCCGCGGGAAAGGGGACGTGAAGGACGTGTGCGAGGACTTGAAACGTCTGATGACGCGCCTGGAGGCGCCGGAATTCGATCTGGAATCCTTGAGAGGCATTGAGGGCGCGGCCGCCGCCGCTTACTTTTCCGCGTTTGGGAGACTTCTCAAGGACACGCCATTTACGTTTGAAAAACGGACTCGGCGGCCGCCGCTCGATCCGGTCAATTCGCTCCTGTCGTTTGGATACGCCGTCATTTACAATCTGCTCCATTCGCTGGTTCGCGTGCACGGCCTTTTCCCGTATCTCGGCCATCTTCACGCTCTGCGCGAAGGCCATCCGGCGCTGGTTTCCGACCTGATCGAGGAATTCCGCGCGCCGATTGTCGATACGCTGGTGATGACGGCCATCCGACGCAAGCAGGTCGTGCCGGAGGATTTTGAACAGGACGCCGAAACCGGCGCGACCTATATGAAATCGGAATTACGCCGAAGCTACATCGAGGCGCTGGAGCGGCGGCTTCTGGTGGAAGTCATCCACCCGCAGACCGGATATCAAGTTTCCTACAAACGCGTCATGGATCTTCAGATCAGAAATTACATTCGATTCCTCCGCGGCCAGGCGGAGCGCTACGAGGCATTTTTATGGCGTGGCTGACCTTTCTTTTCGTTATCTTGTTTGATACAAACGAAACACTCTGATTTTGGATTTTGGATTTGCGATTTTGGATTGGTCAATAATCGACCCGCGGATTGTCGGCTTTGGATCGGCCGGGGGTTTTAATCCAAAATCCCAATAATCGAAGCGTGAAGAATCAGAATCTATTGTGGCAAGACAGATTACAAACATATATGACAGCAAACATGGCTCGTAATCTCGAAACTGCGTACCATTTTCGCGTCAGTCGTGAAACAAGCCTGCTAAGTGCTTGTACGCCACCTGCCCCGAAAGTTGGGGTTTCGCGCCATTCACTCCCTCTGAGGGATTAAGAC
>CAZHRJ010000085.1:0-13957 GCA_964534765.1 uncultured bacterium | reverse complement strand
GGCTTCCTTTCTTCTGATTCTATCCTTCTCGGGCGACTTTTTCACCAAAAACTATATAATCGCGGTTTGACTCTCAAGGAGGGCCACAAGGCATTTTACCCGGGCGTTTTGTTTCGGGCCAAATCCCGGTACCTGGAGCACACGCTGACGAGGGACAATGTCATCGAAGACGAAAATTACAGAAAACTCCTAAAGATCGTCGAGCGGCTGGTGCTGAGGGATCTTCGGGGGATACTCAGGCACCGCATGACCGAGGCGGCAAAAGCGTCCCCGCAAAAATCGATCGGGGCCGATTCCGCGGCTGATGGATTACCCGGCAAATGGGAGCGGCACTGGCGATTTTTTGATTTTCTCTACAGACGGTCCCGGTCCTGGATTCGGAGTGACGGAGGGATCAGCGAGTGGACCGTTTTCCCGGCAGTCGCCGGACAGCCTGTTTCCATCGAGGCGGTGCGCGCCGCCGCCAGACAGAAGCGGGGAGTCTACCGCGATCCCGATTCGAACAAGGTCGTGACCTGCAAGCCGGTCTATTATGATTCGAGTCCCAATCGGATCACGGATGCACTGCAGCGGATGGGCCTGCCGGTTTTGCAGGCCGGTCCCTGGGTTGATTGGATTGCCCGACAGGTAGGCGGCCGGCCGCTGAAAGTTTCTTCGATTTTCATGTGGCCAGAAATCGTCCTGGACGACGCGGCGAGTCTCGACACCGACACGAAATCGTTTTTCACAACGGTCCGGCAACTGGAGGGCGCCGTCAGGCGGAGATACCGGAAAATCGTTCCGGGAGTTTTTCACTATCCCGGTTCCAGTATACAGGATGTCTTTTTTCTGACCCGGAAGGCGGATGATGCCGGCCCGGCGGTGCGCACAGGCCGGCATCCGGTCACTTTCCTCGACTGCGTCTGGTCATCCCTATTTGATCGCGCGCGCCGGTACGCCCTCATCAACATTTCCCATCCGTTTACGCGGCGGCTGATCCTCCTCCACCGGACGCAGCCGGGCCTTGCTGGATATTTGTGCCTGAAAGTGATTCACCTCCATGATGGTCGAACCCCGCCGGATCAGAGGGACAAATACTCAAACCTCGCCGAAAATCTGGAAACGCGCCTTGTTCAGGAGGCGGTCCGGCTGGACACCGACCGCGTCGCCGCCCGTGTCTAAAACGATCGCAGGCCAGCACCGTCCGAGTTCGGCGCCTCATGCGGACGACAGGGATGACGTGTCGGACCCGCGGTCAGCCGTGCTGGTCGGGTCGGGAACATTTACGATCGACCGCCGACTGGCGCTGGAAAAACTGAAAGATTTCCAATTGCCGGACGCCCGGTTATTTTTTCTGTCCTGGATTCGCGCGGCCGTGGCCGGCGGCGCGACGATGATCCACATCCGCGAAAGACAATCTGGATATGAGCTGGCATTTGACGGATTGCCGTTCGGCCCGGAGGAATTGCGGGATCCGTATGCCTGTCTTTTTGAAATGTGGGATCCCCGGACCGCCCGCAACCGGTATCTGGCCATCGGACTATTGTCCATTCTGAGGCTGAAACCAAAAGGCGTGACAATCGGGTCGAAGTCTAACAAGAGATCAGTCGAGGTGGCCATAGATTCCCTGGAAAAAGAGCCGAAATTCAATGCGCAGTCGCCGTTGATGTCAAGCACGCGCTTCGAGCGGAGTGATCGATTCACTGTGATCAGATTCGTTCATGACCGATTTCCAGGGATCGATGGCGAGAACGATCTCACGCGGCTCAACCACCTGTGCGCGATGGTGCCGATTCCGATGACCGTCTTCGATCGGAAATATGATTCCTTCCCGGGGATTGAAAAGAGCGGCGCATTTTCGGACGAGAGCCGCGTGGGGGACTGCAGGGTGTGGATCCGGATTCCGGAGTTATCGAAAGAGGCGCCCATGACGCATTTCTATACCCTGGGCGTCTGGGTTGAAACGGTATCGCCCGATTCCACCGAAAGCGCGGGAGCGGCGCCGTTGCCGTTTGTCAGTTACATCAACGACGATCAATTCACGTTGAACGCCTCTCAATCGGCCGTGGTTAGAAATCAGAGCCTCCAGAACCGGCTGCGACAATTGGACCGGCTGGAGATGGACTGCTTCAATAGGCGGATGCCGGCCATGGCGGATCAAATGCGCAAGTTCGGCCGGGAGATGCGCACGCCCGAGGTATTGTATTACTGCAAGGACAAATTCGGGCCCGCGTATGATTTGGGTCGGGCGATGCTCCCTGATTATGTGCCGGGATCGCATACGGGGGAATGGGCCGTAATCCCGAAAAAGGAGGTCGATGGGAGGGCGATGGCCGTCTTATACCGCTACTGTCGGCTTATTGATTGGTTCCTGAGCGCAGCGGAGCAATTTCTGAGCGATTATTCAATCGACCGATCGAATCCATTTAAGAAAACTCTCTGGGAGACACCGATTTGTCTTGGAGTGGATGGAGAGCCGCTCAGCCTGAAAGTAATTGATAAGGCAACCGGCCGGATGGATGAGGTTCCTGTTTCAACCTTGCCCATTCTGGAGCATTTACTCGAGCCGCCCACAATGGTCTGGCTGATTACCCAACTGGAAGAAAAATTCCTCATACGGTTTTTTCAAAAGAAGTCAACGAGGTCTTCGAGACTCGCGTCCAAAACCGAGCTGATATTTCGAAATGTCCGTTTGGAAGAAAGCCCGGCCCGATTGTATCAGCCGGGCAGAAGAGGCCGGATGCGAAAAAATGTTTCATTCATCGAGCCTGTTGCCCCGTCGGAAGCAACTCCGCCTCAGAAGACAGCCGATGGCGTGATTCTCCCCGCCGATCCAGTTTCCCGGGCCGAGCCGCCGCCTCTTCAGAATTCCCCTCCAGTCCAAATCTCCGCCGAGAAGCCAGCGCCGGACCCGGTTGCCCCGGCGGGTCTGACTGCGGTGGACATTGTACAAAATATTTTTGAGCAGACGCGTGTTCGGCGTGGGTTGCGGATAAATGCCAGAGCCGTTCAGACGATCAAACCTCTGGCATATCCGCTCCGAACGGAGCTGCTGCCCGCGATACATTATGACCACTGGACCTTCAATCCCGCCCACCCCATGATCCAGTCGGTTCTCCAAAGCAATCTTGCGCCGGTCAGTCAGGCCTCCTACCTGGCCTCTCTGATTTACTCCGCGGCAAACCGTACCCAAAGCGATGTCACCGACGATGAGGATGTCGCCTTTCAGGAGGCGCTGGTTGAGTGTCTGACGGCCAAATCCATTCCACCCGAATCCCAGTCATTCCCGCCGGCATGACGAGATCGGGTGAACTGCCGGTGGTGAAACTCGGGGCGCGGCGCAATTCTCTGCATCCATGGATTTTTCAAAAGATGGTCGACCGGCCCCGTCAGGTCTTGCCGCCCGGTACGTGGGTGACGATTGTGGAGAAGGGCGGTGTATTTGCCGGCCGGGGAATTTACAACCCGCGAAGTCCACTTGCCCTCCGGGTGATTACGGAATTGGAATCGGACCGGATCGATTACGCATTTTTTCAAAAAAAACTGCGGTCGGCCAAGGACCTGCGTGAGTCGGTCCTTTCGATTCCCGGGCAATCCGACAGTTACCGGCTGGTCCACAGCGAAGCGGACGGCCTGTCGGGACTGATCATCGACAAATACGCCGACCTGCTGATCATCGAGCCGATATCCGCCGGGTACGTTCGGATCATGGATGATGTGATTGCCATTTTGCGAGATCTCTATCCCGGATGCCGGGTGGCCGTCCGGCCGGACGACAAGCAAGCGGAAAAAGAGGGTGTGCGGCGCGAGTGCGAGGATCTGCGCCGTAATCATCCGGCGCCGGAGTCGGTCACGATCCGGGAGAATTCGATCCAGATGGTGATCCGATTCGCCACCGGCCACAAAACCGGATATTTCCTGGATCAACGGGACAACCGCCGGTCGATCGCGCAACTGTCGGCCGGCAAGTCGGTCCTGGATCTGTTCTGCTACACGGGCGGTTTTGCGATCTCGGCCGCCAGGGCCGGCGCCAGGGAGGTGACCGGTGTTGACCTGGACGAAAAATCTCTGGATACGGCGAAACAAAACGCCCGGCTCAACCGTGTCTCGCCCGACTGGATACAGCGAAACGTTTTTGACGAGCTGCGCCAGCGGGTGGAAGAGAAGCGTCGGAGCGACGTGGTGATCGTGGATCCATCCAAGCTGGCTGGAGTCCGGGACGAGATTTCCCGGGCCAAACGCACCTATGGGGATCTCAACCGGCTGGCGATGAAAGTGATGAATCCGGGAGGGATTCTGATGACCAGTTCCTGTTCGGGTCTGATCTCCGAGCCCGATTATCTTTCGATTCTGACCCGTTCCGCGGCGGAGGCGGGAGTTGTATTTCAGGCATTCCGGATTACCGGGGCCTCCGGGGATCATCCGTTTCTCTCCAATTTTCCGGAGAGCCGGTACCTCAAGGTGGTCTTTGCGAGAATCTGGCCGGCGACGGCCAAGCGCATCCTGTCGGAAGAGAGGCGTGAGCGAACCTCCTCCCGGACAGATCCGCCCGCCACCCCGGAAAAGGGGGCGGATTGAAAATTCGGCGGATTTCATTTACGCTGTCCCTATGACCTATCAGGAGCACATCCAGCAGGAGCTCAAGGAGTCGCCTGCGTTCTCGTCGATCGTGGAAAGACTCAAGTTGAAGCGATGGCGCAATATTTTAATTTTCGCGGACGACGATCCCGATGGCGGCACGGCCGCGGCCATTCTCATTCGCACGCTGCTGCGGCTCGGGATCACCTACAGCATCGATCTTCCCGCCCCCTTTGAGCTCGAGGGGTTCCGGGTGAAGGAATGGACGGACCGGAACAAATTCGACGCGATTTTCTGCATCGACAAGGGCACCTGCGGATACTATGACGATTTTGTCGTGCCCGGCCGGGACTTTGTGGTGATCGACCATCATCTGTTCCAGGGCGACCCGAAAAAATGTGTTGTCTACAATCCCAAAAAGCCATGCTGCACCGCCTATCTATGCCACCGGATCATGACCGCGCTGGGATTCCGCACCGATTTCGACGATTTTGTGGCCCTGGTGGGTCTGAGATCCGACTGGTCGATCCGGCCGCACGTAACAGCGGTGGCGGATTACATCGCTCCCTTTTACGACGAGGCCTCGAAAAAATTTCCGCGCCTGCTGGTCAGGAACCAGGCGCGGCCGACCTGGATGGAGATCGACCAGCGCGAGTGGACGCTGGTGCTCAATCAGATCGCCGAGCTGTCCTTTGCCGTCACGGGCGGCGGGTTTCAGTACTGGTACGGCGACCGGGATCCGTCTCTGAAGGACCGGCACCCGCCAACCCTGCACTTAAACGCCCTTCTCAAACTCGGCCAGGACGGCATGCCGCTTTCCAGCATTGAAAGCCTCGACGATTTTTTTCGTTTTCTGCCGGACGAAAAAATCATCCGCCGGATGTACGACTGGTATCTCAAGGACTGGGAAGCGGGGTCGTCCTATCTGGACAACGCGTTTTGCGTCAAAAAGATCGGCCCGGTCTCGCTCTATTTCTACGTCGGCGGCGACATCCCGCTTTTGCCGATGATCGGGTCAGTGAAGCTGGGGGAGATGGTGAAGAAGAGGAAGGACGAGGCCGCGATTTTGATCATGGCCGTCCAGCTCAAAAACGGCTGGACGCATTTCTCGATGCGCGGCACGTCCGAAAAAATTCACGTCGGAAAAATTTGTTCCAACCTGGCGGCCAAACTGGTGGCCAGGCACGGATTCAAGGACGAGATCACCGGCGGCGGCCACCCGCAAGCCGCGGAATGTAAAATTCGCCGCCCGGAAATTTCCTTTTTTTCAAATCTCTCGGAGCTGGGCCTCTATCTGAGCAAACTCGAGTCGCTGGACGTATCCGCCGCCGCCGGCAAAATCGCCCCGGCCGACCGCACCTACGCCGTTGATCTTGGATTGACCTACCTCTCCGGCTGATCGGTGGTTTGGATTGTCCCCGATCACCATGCCCGTCACAATCGGCCACAGCCCCGACGCGGATGACGCGTTCATGTTCTATGCGCTGACGTCGGGCAGGATCAAAACGGCGCCCTACGTGTTCGAGCATGTGTTGCAGGACATCGAGACGTTGAACCGAAAGGCGCTGGAGGGGAGACTAGTGCTGACGGCGATATCAGTGGCGGCGTATCCGGACGTCTCGGACCGATACGCGATTCTCCGAAGCGGCGGGTCGTTTGGCGACGGATACGGGCCCGTCGTGGTCAGCCGCGCGGCGATGTCTCTCCCGGAATTGCGCGGAAAAAAGGTGGCGGTTCCCGGCCTAAAGACATCGGCGTATCTGGCTCTGCGGCTGTGCGCGCCGGAATTTCAGGCAGTCGAAGTGCCGTTTGACCGGATCATAGACTCCGTGCAGGCGGGGGACTGCGATGCGGGTCTGGTGATCCACGAGGGCCAGCTCACCTACGCGTCAGCGGGGCTTCATCTCGTCGTGGATCTCGGAAAGTGGTGGAAGAAGCGGACGGCGGGATTGCCTCTCCCGCTCGGCATCAACGCTATTCGGAGGGATATTGGAGCCGAAACCATTCAGGCGGTCAGCCGGCTGTTCTCCGAAAGCGTGTCGTATGCGCTGGCTCACCGATCAGAGGCGTTGTCCTACGCCATGAAGTTTTCGCGGGGCCTGGACCGCGCGAATGCGGACAAATTCGTCAGCTGGTATGTGAATGATCTGACCATCGGCATGGGCCCGCGGGGCGAGTCGGCGATCCGGCGATTTTTGGAAGAGGGCCAAACCCGCGGCTGGTGCAAACCGGCGGTTCTGGATTTCATCTAGACAAGGGAAGCTAAAAGGAATTCCGGCCGTTTGATCCGGGGAAAAACACCTCTCGAAGTTTTTTCTGTAATTCCAATTTCATCAGGATTCGGACGCCCGGCGTCACCACGGTGGATTTGTCCAGAATGACTTGATGGATATCGGCGACCGGCAGTGCGCCCGATCGTTTCCAGTTGACCGCGAATTGTTGCGCCTGGGACGCATCGGACAAATCATAGACGACGCCGGAATCGTCTTCGTAGGCGAATTGAGCCGGCGATATCGCCAGCGGACCCGCCAAGGCCGCGCGCTGGATCGCCTTCAAGCGAAACCCGCCCGTCGGCGCCTTCAGAAGTCCGGCCGCCTGACTCGGCGTCACCGGTAGAAATTCTTTTTTCCCGCGAGAGTCGACCTGCCGGTGGAAATTGATTTTTTTGGCCGGGTCCGCGGCCGATAGGGCAGCCTGGAAACCGGACAACAGAGCGGACAGAGCATTGGCCGGCGCGGGCGCTGCGGAAAGCCGATTGAGATCGTCCGCGAAACAGACCGTAACCGACAGATCATCATTGGTCAGGATGAAGACGTCCCACTCGCCGGGTTTGAGCAGGGGAACGATCTGACCGATGCGGTTGTCCTGGGCGAGTATGGAATCGAATTGATAGTGTCGGGGCGCGTCGCTTGTTGGATGCGTCAAAACCGCGTCGATGAGACTGGACAGGTCCGGCCGGCGGATCGACCGAACCTGGAATTTGTCCGCGACGTAGGCGACCAATCCATCCCCCCATCTCGCCAGGCAAATCGCCGTCTGCCGATCCGGCCGGGTGGCCCTGAACGCCGACAGGACATCCGTGAGGTGTCCCTTGAGTGTCAGGAGTTCCTTCATCCCGCCGGCAATGGACTGGAACGCGATAAACTGAACCGGGTTTGGCCGGCCAAGCCGCAGGTACCCGGAAATCATTTCGCAGATCAGCGGCTCAAGCTCAAATTCATTTGAGAAATGTTCCGCGAAGAGTTCACCCCAGCTGTTCAAATAGAAAACGCTGAACCGGTCCTGCTCGTCACCCGGGTCCAGGTGCGCCGTCAGAAAAACCCGGCGCACGTATGGGTCGATCAGAAAGTCCGCCGACTTGGACGGGCCGTGGGTAAAGAGATGCTCGCCCATCGCGCCGATCAGTTTGGAAATTTCTCCGTAGGACAGGTTGGCCTCGCCGGAATAGACGCTGAGCTTGGTCTGGAACGGGCTGAAAATTTTGCTGTAGGCGATCCACAGGCAGATGTCGCTCAGGTGCGGGCTGGAATACAGCGGGCTGGAAAACGTCATGCCGCGCGATTCGCGTTTGGCCTCGCCCCGGTAGAGCCGCCAACTCTCGTCTTTGACGAGATTGAGCTCGGATTCGAAGACATTGTCGTCGAACGAAAAACAGAAGTTTTTCACCTTTTTTGGTTTGGCCAGATAGTAGGAGAGAAGTTTTCTGGAGATGACCTTGAGATCGTTTTCAGAGATGAGGCTGTTGTTTCCGACGAGGTCCCTGGACTTGGTCAGCTGGCTGAAGGTCTGGATCATGTAGACGCGAAGGGTCTGGTCGAATTTCATGAGGTCATCGAGGGACCAGAGATAGAAGGTATCGAGACGCTTGACGCGCTCTGAATCCCACTGCCAGTTTTTGACGTACCGCGCCAAGCAGTTGCGCTTCTGGATATCGGCGTGGGCGTATTTGTTGAGGCTGGACAGATTGGGCTGGACCTTCATATAGAAGCACGATCGCAGGAGGTCCACTTCCTGTGTCCGGTTCCGGGACAGGAAGAAGGATTCGATCGAATTGTACATCAGCAGGTAGCTGTCGATGGCGTCGACTTCGAGATTCTGATTGCGGAGGACGTTTTCCTTCAGCGTGGTGGACAGGAGGGTCACGTGGTCGGCGGAGTCGGCGTAGAGATATTTTTCGATGAGGCACATTTTGATGAAGGATTTGAACGGGTAGTGGAGCGACTTGATGAGCTGCCAGAGGGCCGCGCCGAAAAATTCACTTTTATCGATGTGCTGGACGTTGCCGATATCGATGTAGTCCCGAGAGAAGGACTCTTCGGTTTTGAGAAAGTGCCCGTAGAGGGAGGTGTAATCCTGCTCCGAAACGCCCGGGTCGACCACCCACCAGTAGGCGATCTTCCCCGTGATCAGGATCGCGGTCCGGTAGTATTCGTCCTTGAGCATGAGCGCCTGGGCCGACCCGCAGGACTCGTCGTCGACGGCGCCGAAAACGTTTTTGGAGACAGACTGGATGTCGGTGGGAAAGAAGTGGACTTCGATCCGGAGATTCGCGAGCCATTGTTCGATGTCGCGGAGTTTCTGGACGAATCGTTTGAACGCGTCATCATCGACCTCGGAGCGGTTGATCCCGACCCACATGTCGAAATCGGACCGTTTGGTCTGCGCGACCGATCCGACGCTGCCCATGACGCTGAGAAACTCAATAAATCCCTCGTCGCGGCCTTCGGACTTCTGGGAGAATTTGATCTTGCTGGAAAAATACTTGTGAACGTAGACGAGGGTCTCTTCGTCCGGCGTGTAGAATTTGATCCCGTGGGGGGTTTCGGGATGGTCGACAAAACCAGGGAACCCGCGGAAGTTGGTGTGAAGCAGCAACGGGACGATTTTGAAGATCAGGTAGTAGTTGTCCGGAAAAACATGGTGGACGCTCGAAAACCTGATTCTATTAAATTTGTCGAACAGGGCCCGGTTCTGGACCAGGTCCGGCACCATTGCCGGCGCCCCGGTCCCGGGCGGCGATGCCCTCCAGATCATAACCCCGCAGTATACCGCACCCGGCCCGCTAAAACAAATAATGGGGACGGATTTTAAGTTATTTACTTTTGAACACCCAGCCGCTTGGCCAAAACTAAATAACTTAAAATCCGTCCCCCATTGAGTTCCCATTGATTTTGCGGAGGCCTATAGGATAGGGTGGCGTCTGTATGTTGACGTTTTTGGTTGTTGT
This sequence comes from uncultured bacterium, assembly GCA_964534765.1. Classification (GTDB taxonomy): domain Bacteria; phylum Lindowbacteria; class 2-12-FULL-62-27; order 2-12-FULL-62-27; family 2-12-FULL-62-27; genus CAZHRJ01. The sequence goes on along the minus strand of CAZHRJ010000085.1, from coordinate 4,173 downwards.
TCATGTGATTATCTGCCTGTTCATTGTCGGGCTGGTGCTGCTTCAGGCGTCTCAGCAGGCGAACTTGGGCACCATGTTTGGAGGCGGTGCGTCCCAGACGGTCTTCGGTAGCGGGACCCAGACGGTGCTGGGGAAGGCCACGACAGGGGCGGCGATTGTTTTTTTTGCCACCTGCCTGATGATTTCCTTTATTGTCGAAAAGGAGCGGTCGGTCATCAAGCGATCCGAGGTGGTCCTGCAGGAGAAGATCCAGGAGCAGGTTGCGCCCAAGGATCAGCCGGCCGCGCCAGCGGAGGGGCTTGCCATTCCGGCCGGCCAGCCGGCCCAAGCGCCCGCGGGGGAAGCGCCCGCCCAGCCTGAACAATAGCCAACCGCGAGCACACCTGTGTTAGCCTCGAAAAACCGGCTCTGGCTGGTTGCTTGGACCCTCGTTTATCTTTCCACCCTGACATTTCCCATGCCCACTGCTGCTAAATCGGCCGGCCGGACTCTTGACGTGGTTTTTCCGGACCCGTTTCCATTGCTCGATCTCGAGGACATCGCCCGAAAAAATGGAGTCGATACGGTCACCCCGGATAACCGGCGGCAGGTCCAGGAAATCGCCGACCGGTTCATGGCGCAAATCCGGGACGCGCACCATGTCCTGGCGGGTATTGTCGCGGTTCCGAAGGACCAGCGGTCGTTTCAGAACACGGTGGAATCGTTCGACGATTTTTACAACCGGATGGAGGAAGCGGTGAACTGGCCCGCGTTTTACGCCTATGTTCATCCGGACGCATTTGTCCGGGCGGTGGGAGAGGAGATCGACAAGGTTTCATCGAAGTATCTAGTCGACGTCGGCAGTTCGAGGGCGCTGTATCTGGCGCTGAAGGTATTCGCCGACCGGGCGACGGATGTCACCGAGGAGGAACGATACATACTGGAGGAGGGATTGCGGGATTTTGAGGACGGGGGTGTGGCGCTTCCGGAGAAGAAGAGGGAGCGGTTTAAGGCGCTGTCGAAGGAGCTGTCGGACGAGGCGATCGTCTTTCAGAGCAATGTGCGGGACCACCGGGACACGCTTGCGGTGGCGGTGGAACAGCTGGCGGGTATGGACAGCGACTACATTGAGCGGCTGGATCGGACGGCCGATGGCAGGTATCTGTTGACCCTCGACTACCCGGTTCTCCTTCCGTACATGGACTACGGACAAGACGAGTCGGTCCGTAAGGAGCTGCTCACGAAATTCCGCAACCGCGCCAGGGACAAAAACATCACGCTGCTTGAAAAAATCGTCCGCCTCCGGCAGGACCGGACGAAGATCCTTGGCCGAAAAACCTACGCCGACTATGTCATCTCGCGGCGGATGGCCAAGACCGCCGACCACGCGGTCGGTTTTTTACAGGACGTTCGCCGACGGGTTGACCGGAAGGCAGATCGGGAACTGAAAGAACTGACGGACCTCAAGCGGGAGGCGACGGGCGATTCGAGAGCCGTATTCGAGCAGTGGGACCGGTCATTTTACAGCAAGAGGCTGACCCGGCGCAAATACGACTACGATCCACAGAGGGTGAAGGAATACTTCCAGACCGAGCGCGTGATCCAGGCGCTGATGGACATTTCCCAGACCATTTACGGACTGAGGTTTGAAAGGCGGGCCGATCGCGCATGGCACGAGGACGTGATCCACACTGATGTATTTTCGGATGGAGAAAAGATCGGGGAGTTTTACATGGATCTTTATCCGCGGCCCAAAAAATACACTCATGCCGCGGCATGGGGCATCCGGCCGCACAAGCAGTTTCCGGATGGCCGGGAGCAGTTGCCGATTTCGGTGATCGTGACGAATTTTCAGAAACCGGCGCCGGGGAAACCCTCGCTTCTATCCATGGACGAGGTGGAGACGTTTTTTCACGAGTTTGGGCATCTGTTGCACGGAATCCTGTCGACGACGCGGTTCGCGTCGGTGTCGGGCACGCGGGTGATGCGGGATTTTGTGGAGGCTCCGTCGCAGATGTTTGAGAAGTGGGTGCAGGACACAGAGGTGTTGTCGACATTTGCCAAACACCATCAGACCGGCGAGACGATTCCGGCCGACCTGGTGGACCGGATAGTCAAATCGCGGAACGTGACGTCGGGGATCGAGACTCAGCGCCAGCTTTTTTACGGCCTCTATGACCTGACGCTCCACACCGCCTCGAAAATTCCGGACGTTGTTAAGCTCTGGTTCGATCTGAAGCGCGACATCGAGCGGATGGAGGAAATTCCGGGGACTGCGGGTCCGGCGGCCTTCGATCATCTGATGGGGTATGCGGCGGGGTATTACGGGTACATGTGGTCGAAGATGATCGCGGCGGATATGTATGAGAAGTTCCGGGACGGCGGGGGTCTGATGAGTCCCGCCCAGGGCCTTCGGCTTCGCTCCATTGTCCTTTCTCAGGGGGGCAGTCAACATCCGGACAGGCTGGTCGAGTCATTCCTGGGCCGTGCGCCGAAGATAGAGGCGTTTTTACGCGACCTCGGGATCGAAGAATGATCCGTCATCGACCGGTACTGGTCTATCTGCTGGCGGCGTGTCTTGCCGCGTGCGGTTCCACCGCTCAGGAATCCGGGGAGGACAGCCCGAAGATTTTGCGGTTGGGCAACGGCGCGGAGCCGAAGGATCTGGACCCGGCGGTGGTGACCGGGATGGTGGAGTTTCATGTGATTTCCTCCCTGCTGGAGGGCCTGACGACTTTGAATCTGAAGGATCTGTCTCCCATCCCCGCGGCGGCGGAGTCCTGGGACGTCATGCCGGACCAGAAGACCTACACCTTTCACATCCGAAAAAACGCGCGCTGGTCCAACGGCGACGATCTAACCGCGGCCGATTTCATCTATGCCTGGACGCGTCTTCTGGCGCCGGCTACCGCAGCCGAGTACGCTTATCAGGCCTGGTATATCAAGAATGGTCGGGCGTTCAATGAAGGGAAACTCAAAGACCCGGCACGGCTGGGACTCTCGGCGCCGGACACGAAGACCCTGGTCGTCACGCTCGAGTCTCCGACGCCGTTTTTCCTGGCGTTGCTGAACCATCATTCGCTCTATCCTGTCCATCGCGGGACGGTCGAGAAGCACGGCACGCGCTGGACGCGGCCGGAGAACTTTGTGGGAAACGGGCCGTTCAAGCTCAAGGACTGGGTGATGAACTCAGTCGTGGCGGTGGAGCGAAGTCCTTTCTACTGGGACTCGGAGACGGTGAAGCTGGATGAGATCCACTTTCATCCGATCGAGGACGAGTCGACGGAGGAGAAGCAGTTTCGGGCGGGGAAACTGGACGTCTCGTACACGATTCCCATCGAGCGGATTCCGTACTGGCGGGAGCAGAAGGAGATCTATCACGAATTCCCGAGCCTGGGAACCTACTATTATGAACTGAATGTGACTCGCGGCGCCCTTCGGGACAGGAGAGTGCGGAAAGCCCTGGCGATGTCGATCGACCGGGTGGCGATTGTCGAAAAAGTGACGAGGGGAGGTCAGATCCCGGCGTTTGCGTTCACGCCGCCGAATACCGCCGGGTTTACGCCGAAAGTGGGTCTGCGGTACGACACCGAGGGCGCCAGAAAGTTGATGGCGGAGGCGGGGTATCCGGACGGGAAGGGGTTCCCGAAGCTGGACATACTGTACAACACGTCGGAGGGGCACCGAAAGATCGCCGAGGCGTTTCAACAGATGTGGAAGAAGGCGTTGGGGATCGAAGTCGGATTATTCAATCAGGAATGGAAGGTCTTTCTGAACACCAAGCGCAAACTCGACTATGGCATCGGCCGAGCCGGCTGGTTTGGGGATTATCCCGATCCGAACACATTTCTGGACATGTACGTGACGGGCGGCGGAAACAATCACACCGGCTGGGGCAACGGGGAATACGACGAATTAATCCAAAAAGCGTGGCGCGCGACGGCGCGGGATGACCGGTACGCGTATTTCCAGCGGTGTGAGGACATTCTATCGGAAGAAGTTCCGATTATTCCGATCTACACGTACACCCGTCTGAATCTGGTGCGACCGGCCGTGTCAGGCTGGACCTCCAACGTCATGGATCTCCGACACTACAAATTCCTGCGTCTATCCTCCCCATCAAGCTGAGGAGACACCCCCAAAAGGGGCCGGGTATTGACATTATTGACATTAGAAATGTCAATAATGTCAATA
>CAZHRJ010000084.1:0-14291 GCA_964534765.1 uncultured bacterium | reverse complement strand
GCCCTGTCTTTTCCCAGAACCCTCAGGACGCGGGTGTTCCAGGAAGTGCTGGGCGTTCGATCCGCCGTCCGGCTGCCCCGGCGGGGCCGGCCGCTGTCGCCGCACGCTCCGTATTCGCTTTCTGACGAGAATCTCCGGCGCGTGTCGAGATGGTGGTTTCATCATCCGGAATCGCATCTGACCATGCACATCGGCGAGTCGGCGTCCGAGTCGGACTACTTTCTCCGCGGGACCGGCCCATTTCGGGACTTTTACTCACGGCTCGGACTGAACCGCCCGGCGCCCGGCGAGCGCGTGATCGGATATCTCGATTCTCTCCATCTGCTGCGCTACGGTCTATTGGCGGTCCATCTCAATGACGTTACCAGCAGAGAGGCGCGGCTATTGGCCAAACGGGAAATAGCCTGTGCCGTCTGTCCGGGATCGATGTCTTTTTTTGGATTCTCGCCCGCCGGTGTTCTGCGTCAACAGTCCGCCGGGATGCGCCTGGTCTTCGGCACGGATTCGCTTGCCTCCAATACCGACCTCAATCTCTTTCGCGAACTTCGGCTCGCGCGCCGAATCCTCGGCTGGTCCGCACGCAGACTTCTTTGCTCGGCAACGGTCCTCGCGGGTCAGACTCTGTGGGACGGGAACGCGGGGGAACTCAAACCCGGCGCTTGCGCGGACTTTCTGCTGGTTCGCCGGGCCGGAGGCCGGACTGCGGATCCGTACGAGGATTTGATGCGAGGCAAATCGGAAACGCGAATCGAGAGGGTATGGTCAAAAGGGGAAACCGCGCTGCGTCAGGAGAGTTGATTTGCGAGATATCGAAGAATGGTGCGGACGGAGATAACGCCGGAGACATGACCGGCGTCATCCACGATCGGCACATGCCGGTATCCGCCGATCGACATTTTATTCAACACATAGGCCAGCGAGTCCGACGCCCGCACGGCCTCAACCGGCGACGTCATGAACTGCCGAACCGTCGCCTGATTCGGATCCACGCTCCGGCCGATCACTTTCATCAGCATGTCCCGCTCGGTAAAAATGCCGAGGGGAATCCGGTTTTCCTCGACGATGACGCACCCGACCCGGCTTTTCTTCATCAGATGCGCCGCGGACAGAATGGTCTCCTGCGGCCGGCAGGGGGCGTAAGGCGGAGGAGCCAGTTTCGATACCGGATCCTCGATCAAGCTTCGGTGGACCTCGTTTTTCGGCCGCGGAGTGGTGTCGATCTGAGTCAGGTCATGCAGGCACCGCTCGCAGACTTCCTCGCCCGCGTAATTGTCGAAATTGCAGTGCGGACAAATCATGCCGGCACCGTCCACGTATCTTCGCCCGTCAGCAACTCCTGCAAGTCGCTCGGTCCATGCTTTGCCCGGGCCGACTCAATCTGGCCGCACAGGAGATCCTCATAGGTCTCCCGGTGGACACGCCGAAAAACGCCAAAGGGAACGGGGAATCCCGGCTGATGATCCATCCGGCTGAGCAGATACGCCCAGCTCGGATCTTCCGCCGTCTCGTCGTGGGTCGGCAGGCCATCCGGCGGCTGCGCGCCATCGAACGTCGTCACCCGCGGTTTCCAACCGTCCAGATGGATCGCCTGTCGGCGGTCCTTGCCGTAGACCAGCGGTTTGCCGTGTTCCAGGTAAATGGCGTTGTCCGGCCGGGTGGTCTTGTCGGCAACGGCCTCGAACGCGCCGTCGTTGAATATGATGCAATTCTGAAACACTTCGACAAACGACGTCCCTTTGTGCGTCGCCGCCTGATGGAAAATCGCCGCCATGTGTTTGGGATCGGTATCGATCGTCCGGGCGATAAAGGTGGCTTCGGCCGCCAGGGCAATTGAAATGGGATTGATGGGATAGTCAATCGATCCGAGCGGGGTTGACTTGGTTTTTTTGTTGAATTCCGACGTCGGCGAGCACTGGCCCTTGGTGAGTCCGTAGATGCGGTTGTTGAAAAGGAGAATGGTGCAGTCGACGTTGCGGCGCATGATGTGGAGGAGGTGATTGCCGCCGATCGAAAGGCCGTCGCCGTCGCCGGTGATGATCCAGATCGACAGGTCGGGCCGGGCGAGTTTCAGACCGGTGGCGAACGTTGGCGCGCGGCCGTGGATGCTGTGAAATCCGTACGTGTTCACATAATACGGGAACCGGCTGGAACAGCCGATTCCGGATACCATGACAAAATTTTCCCTCGGAATGCCGAGCTTGGGCAGGACGCTCTGTGCGGTCGAGAGAATGGCGTAATCTCCGCAGCCGGGACACCAGCGGACATCCTGGCCTGAGATAAAATCCTTTTTCGTCAGCGCCGGCGCCGCCGGGCCGCCATTTCCCTTTTCCATGTCCATGCCCTCCTTACGCGACCGCCGCCGGCGAGGTCGCCTCGCGGGCCGCCGTCAGCCGGCCGGGCTTGAGTTCCTCAATTTTCGCGACGATCTCGCTGATCTTGAACGGCTGACCCTTGACCTTGTTGAGTCCCATCGCGTCGACGAGGTATTTGGCCCGGATGAGCCAACGGAGTTGGCCGAGATTCATTTCCGGAATGAGGACGCGGCGGAACTTCTTGAGAACGTCTCCCAGATTCCTCGGGAATGGGTTGAGATGGCGAAGATGAACGCTTGATACATCGTGTCCGGCGTCCCGGGCGCGCTCCACCGCCGATAGAATCGCGCCATAGGTGCTGCCCCAGCCCAGCAGCAGAAGGTCGCCCGTGGGGCCGCCGAATACATGCGCGTCGGGAATGTCGAGGGCGATGCCGTCGATTTTGGCCTGCCGGATCCGGACCATTCGCTCATGATTTTCAGGGTCGTAACTCACGTTCCCCGTGACGTCCGCCTTCTCGAGTCCGCCGATCCGGTGCTCAAGTCCCGGCGTGCCGGGGATGGCCCATGGCCGCGCCAGTGTCTTCGGATCCCTCCGGTACGGGAAAAAACCGTCCGGATCCGGCGCCGCCGGATGATGAACCTGAATCCGCGGCAGTTCGTCCACTTTCGGAATCGGCCAGGGCTCCGCGCCGTTGGCCAGATAACCGTCCGATAAAATTACCACGGGCGTCATGTATCGGGTGGCGATCCGAAATGCCTCGAACGCCATGTTGAAACACTCGCCCGGCGTGGCGGGCGCGATCACGGCCAGCGGGGATTCACTGTTCCGGCCGCAGACAACCTGCAGAAGGTCCGCCTGCTCGGTCTTGGTCGGTAATCCGGTCGATGGGCCGCCGCGCTGGATGTTGCAGATCACCAGCGGCAGCTCCAGCATGATGGCCAGCCCGATCGCCTCCGTCTTCAATGCGATCCCGGGACCGCTCGACGCGGTCACAGCAAACTCTCCCCCGAATGCCGCGCCGATCGCGGCCCCGATCGCGGAGATCTCATCCTCCGCCTGAAAAGTCTTGACCCCAAACCGCCTGTGCTTGGCCAGCTCGTGCAAAATGTCGCTGGCCGGAGTGATCGGATATCCGGCGAAAAAAATATGTTTCCCGGCGCGCTCGGCGGCGCACATGAGCCCCAGCGCGAGCGCCTCGTTGCCGGTGATTTTCCGGTAGGTTCCCGGAGCGATTTTGGCCTTTTGGACCTGGTATCGCGTCTCGAATGCCTCGGTGGTCTCTCCATAATAAAAGCCGGCGGTCAGCGCCCGGGTGTTGGCGTCGATCACATCGGGATTTTTTTTGAATTTATCGCCGATCCAGTCCAATGTCGGCTCCATGGGCCGGTTGAACATCCAAAAGACCAGACCCAGGGCGAAAAAATTCTTGCATCGCTCCTTTTGACGGAAGGAGAGGGGATTATCCTTGAGGGCGGTATCGACAAGTTTGGTGATGGGAATGGTATAGAGGCGATAGGATTTGAGACTGCCGTCATCGATCGGGTTGGATGTGTATCCTGCCTGGCGGAGGTTGTCGGGCGTGAAGGCGTCGGAATTGACGATCAGGATGCCGCCTTTTTCCAGATCGGCCAGATTGGTCTTCAGCGCCGCCGGGTTCATCACCACCAGCGCGCTCGGCGCGTCGCCCGGGGTGCGGATATCGTAGTTGGAAAAATTGACCTGATACCCGCTGACGCCCGCAAGCGATCCGGCCGGAGCGCGGATTTCGGCCGGGAAATCGGGCAGGGTGCTGATGTCATTGCCGACAATGGCGGACGTGTCGGTAAACTGCATTCCGGTCAGCTGCATGCCGTCGCCGGAATCTCCGGCAAACCGGATCACGATGTTGCCGACATCCTCGGTCGGGATTTGTCTTTTTGGCCTCGGTTCCATCGACGTCTAGGCGCCGTCCCGGTCGACGTTGATCTGGCCCGGAACCGGCGGAAGATTATAGACCGCCTGCGGGAAATGTTCGGCGAGGTAGGCCAGGACGTTGCGGATGGAGATGGTGCCGAGGATAGCGCCGTCGTCGCCGATCACCGGCAGATGCCGGAATCCTTTTTCAATCATCAGCCGGATCGCGGAAAGAATCGAATCGTTGATCGACACGCTCTGGGGGGTGGGCGTCATGACCGCCTCCACCGGCTGGCTCAGATGTTCGGCGCTGTTGTCGGGAAGCTTGATCAGTATGTCCCGCTCCGTCAATATCCCGACCAGGTCCTTGCCGTGGCACACAAGAACACACCCCCGGCGCGTTTTCCGCATCGCCTCCACCGCGTCCCGCACGGAGGCCTTGCGGCCAACCCGCGGCGCCGAGTGGGGCCGAAGGTGGCGGATCTTGTCATTTTTGAGAATCTCTTCCAGAGAAAAATCGGCCGTCTGTTTCATCCCGTCCAGTCTACTCCGATTTTCAGGACGGCGCAACCGCGCCATCCGGCCGAACCGTACTACCCGGCGCGGGGAGATTCAAGTGACAGATCCGGATAAATAGGATAAAGTGCCGGCATGATCGACACACTCGCGATGATTCTGGCGGGAGGGCGCGGCACGCGGCTGGGGCCGCTGGTGCAGGAACGCGCCAAGCCGGCGGTGGTGTTTGCGGGCAAGTACCGGATCATCGATTTTGTCATCAACAATTTCATCAATTCCGGGGTTTTCCAGATCAAGGTCCTCACCCAGTTCAAGGCCGACTCCCTTATCCGGCACTTAAACTCCACCTACGCGCTGCCCCGGAGTCTCAACATGTACGTCGATCCGGTCCCGGCCCAGATGCGCGTCGGCGAGACCTGGTACCAGGGGACGGCGGACGCGATTTATCAGAATTCGAACATTATCCGGGACTCCAAGGCCAAGGCGGTCGCGGTGTTCGGGGGGGATCACATCTACAAGATGGATGTGAGACAAATGATCGCCTATCATCAGACAATGGAGGCCGATCTCACGATCGCCGCCGTTCCGATTCCCAGGAGCCAGTCGATTCATTTTGGCATCATCGAGGTCAATCCCGACTGGCAGATCATGGGATTTGAGGAAAAACCGGTCGACGGCAAACCCATTCCGGGCCGGCCGGAGGAATGCCTGGCGTCCATGGGGAACTACATTTTCAACGCCGACGTCCTGCTCGATGAGCTCGACACGGACGCTCACGAGGACACGGAACACGATTTCGGGAAAAACATCATCCACAAAATGCTTCCACGCCGGAAGGTCTTCGCCTACGATTTCGCGAAAAACGCCGTGCCCGGGTCCAGCGACAAGGAGATCGGATACTGGCGGGACGTGGGCACGGTGGAGTCCTATTTTGAGGCCAATATGGAGATGCGAAGCATTTCGCCGGTGCTCAACCTCTACAATTTACTCTGGCCGTTCCGCAGTTATCCTTCCAGCTACCCGCCGGCCAAATTCGTGTTCGATGAGCTGGGCGGCCGGCGCGGGGAGGCGGTGGAGTCACTGGTGTCGGAGGGATGTATTCTCTCCGGCTCAAAGATCCGGCGATCGGTGCTGTCGCCGGGGTGTTTTATTCATTCCTTCGCCGACGTTGAAGATTCGATTTTGTTTGACCGCGTCGATGTCGGCCGGCATGCGCGCATCCGGCGGGCGATCATCGACAAGGAAGTCCACATTCCGCCCAATTTTCAAATCGGGATCGCGCCTGAGGAGGACCGCAAGCGCTTTTTTGTGAGCGACACCGGCATCGTGGTCATTCCCAAGGGCGCGAAACTCTAAGCCCTCCCTCCGTTCAGAGCCAGAAAATGAACCCGGCGACGCGGCGGCAGGTCTTTGCGGTTCTGTTCGTCTCCAACCTCGTCACCATGCTCGGGGTCGGGATGGTTGCGCCGTTTATCTCGATTTATGCCGGATCCCTCGGCGCAAACGGCACTGCCATCGGATTTATATTTGGGTCATTCGCGCTCGCGCGCGGAATCGGCACGCCGGTATTTGGCCGTCTATCGGATCTTTCCGGGCGCAAACGGTTCATTGTGGCCGGTCTCTTTTTTTTCGCCATTCTGTCGGCGATCTATCCCCTGGCCCGGAATGCGACCGATCTGATCATCATCCGGTTTTTTCAGGGCCTGGCCTCCTGCGTCGTGACGCCGATCTCGATGGCCTATATGGTGCAGCTCACCCCGCCGGAGATGGAGGGCGAATCGCTCGGGACATTTTCCATCTCTCTCTTCGCCGGCATGGCCCTGGGGCCCCTCATCGGCGGATGGATATCCCACCAGTACTCCATGGATGCCGCGTTCTATACCATCAGCGGTCTTTCGATGGTGACACTCATTTTCGTTCTGTGGCTCCTCCCGCCCGCTCCGCCGAAGCTCCCGGACTCGCCGCTGGAGGAACCGATGGGATCGATATTCGCGTCTCTGGCCGATGCGCAGGTGAGGGCGGTCTGTTTGTTTCGATTCGCTAACGCCGTCATCATCTCCTCGATCATGGGATTTTTGCCGCTTCTGGCGGTTGAGCGCGGCGTCAAGCTGACGTCGCTGGGCCTGATCATTTCGGGATTCCTGCTGGTTTCCGGATTCCTTCAGCGGCCATTCGGCCGCATGGCCGACCGGTACGACCGGACGAAAATGATCGTCTACGGCCAATTGATTCATGTGTTCAGTCTGGTTCTCCTGTCCTGGATGACGAGTCGAGCGGGGAGCTGGGTGCCGTTATTTTTTATGAGCATCGGCACGGGCCTGTCCGTGGCCGCGGCCACCGCCGAAAGCGGCCGGCTGGGCCGGATCTACGGACCGGGGGCGCTTATTGGACTCTTCAACACCGCGATGAGTATCGGAACAGCCGTGGGCCCCCTGTTGGCGGGAATCGTCAGCGACCACCTTGGTCTCCGGCTCGTGTTTTTTGTGCTGGCGATTTTGATTCTGATTTCGACCCTCCCTTTCCTGACGCCGCGCCGCGCCGGCTGACGCCGACCTTCGGACAGAGCGATTCGACCGGGCAGATGTCGCATTTTGGCCGGTGGGCTTTGCAGACCGCGCGGCCGTGGTGGATGAGCAGATGGCTGAAAATCGTCCACTCGGCGCGGGGAATGATCGACATGAGACGCGACTCGACGCGATCGCGATTTTTTGTCTCCCGGACCAGCCCGAGCCGGTTGGCGATGCGAAAGACATGGGTGTCGACGACGACGCCCTCATTTTTCCCGAACGCGTTTCCCAGGACGACGTTCGCGGTTTTTCGGGCAACGCCGTGGAGCGACAGCAGATCGTCCATCGTATCCGGCACGCGGCCGCCGAACCGCTCACAGATGGTCCGGCAGGCGAATTTAAGGCTGCGGGCCTTGTTTCGGTAGAATCCTGTGGATCGAATGACCGCCTCGATTTCAGGCAGGGGAGCGCCGGCGAATTCTCCGGCCGTCCGATATTTTTTAAAGAGCGCCGGGGTGACTTTGTTAACCCGCTCGTCCGTACACTGCGCGGAGAGAATGGTGGCGATGAGCAGTTGCAGAGGACTGCGATAGGCGAGGGAACAGACGGCGCGCGGATACGCTCCGTTTAACCGCGCGATGAGTTTTCGCGCGCGGACTCTTTGTCGATGTCTGACGCTGACCACGGACGCAGAGTGCGTCCGGCTGGTACGCCCGTCAATGCCGAACGCGGCCGGGGGGGCGGTCGGGGGGGCAGAAAACAAAAAAATAGTTGCTTTTGGGCTTGCCATTTGGTAGACATATTGAATTTGGTAGTCATAGTTTTTTGAAAGGAGGTGAAGCGGTGCCATGAAGAAAGCACTCGTTTTAGGACTGGCTGTTGCCTTGTGTTTCACATTTACCGTGGGCGCGTTTGCCGCCGAGAATAACGCGGTGGGCAAGCTGACCCGTGGGATTATGAACGGGGCGTTTGGCTGGGTTGAGTTCTTTGGGGCATTAAAGACGGACGGAGCTCAGGGGATTGTTCCGGGGCTGGTCAATACCGTCAAACGCGAACTGGTGGGCGCAGTCGAAATTGCGACTTTCCCCATCGGCGTTCCGAATGAGGATTTCTCGCCGATTGTCGAGCCGGAATCCCCGTTTGATACGTGGAAGTAAGGATCAGGCGATTCGCGAATCGGCTGTAAGTTTGTAACGAAGCTGTCAATCAGGGACACGCCACAAGCGTGTCCCTTTTTTTGTACAGGGATGTACAATCCCCGTTAGCCCATCCAAGGGTTGCCATGGATGGCAACCCCCCCAGTGACCGCTAACGGGGATATTCACTGCCGGAACGCGCTGGATGCGGAATCCTGTTCGGGGGCGGATTGGGCCGGGGCGGCGAGTTCCGACCGCAGACGGCGGCTCATCATGCGCAGAAGTCCGGCGGAGATATCCGGGTATTGGGTCAGCAGCGCCAGAAACTTGTCCCGCTCAATCCGTAAAAATTTGCATGCCTCAATCGACTTCGCGCTCGCCGACCGCGGCTCGTCGTCCAGCAGCGCCATTTCACCAAACGCCTCAAACGCGGAAAATACCTTGAACGGCGTCCCGTCCGCGAGGAGAATCTGGACCCTGCCCTCGATGATCATGTACATCGAATCGCCCGGCTCGCCCTGATTGAACAGGATCTCCCCCTCATCGGCGGTCATCTCTTCGACGATCTCCGCGATCAGCCTTAGTTCCTGAATATGCAGCCCTGAAAACAAACTGACCTGCTTGAGCATCAGGATTCGTTCAAGCGTGAGCACTCATGTTCCTCCCAGCGCCAGCACCGCAGCCTCGGCATTCTCCCGGACCAGTCCGGAGGAATGCGACCTCAGGGACTCTACCACATCCCGGCGCGGTTTGTCCTCCGTCTCCCGCCAGACATACAGAATGACCGACAGGATGTACTCGTAGGACATTGACAAAAATATTCGGAGCGTATGCTCGATGTCAAAGCGGGTATCGGAAAAATGCTTCTGAAACTCCTTCAACGCCTCGCCGCGCCTCTGGCCGTCCAGAAGCGGCGAGATGAGAGGCGCCCAGGGCCTGAGTCCCAGATTGTCCAGCGCCTCCAGCGCCAGCGCCCGGTCGGTCGGCGAGCCGTAGAAGATGTTCCGGTAAATGCGCTGGACAGTCGGCCGGTCCTTCAAAAAACCCAGAGCCAGAAAGAGGGTTTTGCGGGTCTGATACACCTCCTCGTCGATGACAAACTGGATGAGCGATTTCGTATTGTCCGCCCGCGCCAGATCCACCAGATGTTCCCGGAGAGACTCCAGCCGGATCCAGTGCTCGATCTCGCGCCGCAAGACTCCGTGGACCGCTGGTTCCGGCAGGTTCTGGGTTCCGCGGTGGGAGAGGTGGTAGAGACTCAGATACCGGATCGCGGGATCCTCCGAATTCAGCTCCTCGAACAGCAGGTCAGACGGATCCCACTTGCTGTTTCGCGCGATGGCTTCAAACAGCCGCCGTTTGACCCGGCGCCGTTTGGTTTCGGTCCGGTAGAGTTTCAGAATCGATTCCTTGAGATGGACGCCGCAGGACGAAAAATAAGACTGCAACTGCGGGAACAGGGTCTCATGCCGGAGTCCGTCGAAGAGGGCCGGGAGAACGCGTTCATCCTTGAACGCCGTCAATGATTTTATGGCCGTCTCCGATACTTTGGGATTCGGGTGCTGCGTCAATTCCAGCAGAACCGGCAGAAAGGATTTGATCTTCAGCCGGCCCAGAATCGAGGCCAGCAGTTCCAGTTCCCGCACGTCCTGACTTTTCGACCACCGCTTCAGAAGTTCCGCCGTCCCCAGGATGCCGTCAAATCCGCCAACCTCCGCCGCCGTCTCGACGCCCTCCGCCACAATCGAGAGGTCCGGATGAAGATGCAGAGCGCCCAGGGACGGTAGCTGCTCCTCTCCGCCAATCCGGCGGATGCCCGCCAGCGCCTCCCGGATGACATCCGGGTGAGAATCCCGCAGCGCCCCTTCCAGGGTGGGCAGCAGCTCCCTGCCGCCCAACTGACCGACGGCGCGGCATCCGATGCGCCGGACAGACGGATCGGCATGGGAAAGCAGCGGCACGCAGAGCGGTGCGGCGTCTTCGTGTTTGATGAAGAGAAAGTATTCGACCGCGAACGATATTTCGTCCGGCTGGTCGGACCGGATCTTCGCCTCCATTTCCCGGATGGTGGCGGCCATGTTTTCAACCGAAAGAGCGGACAGGACGGGCACGCCGCCCTGACCGACCTGAAGATTCGAGACGACGGCCTGCAAATAGTTTTTCTTCAAGAGCGCCGCCGACAGAAACCACACGACAGCCAGGACAAGGTTGCAGGCGGCGATCTGCTGAGGCCCGAGTTTCAGCTCCACGAGGAGCAGAAGCACCACGCCCGCCATGCCCTGCGAAAAAGGTTTGATATAACCCTCGACAAACGCGCGCGCGCGGCCTCGCTGGGCGGCGGGGATGGGGTTGAAGAGGAGCTGATAGGCCACGTCGGTGGCGGTGTAGAGGAGGACATGATCGCCGAATTTGGCGGCGCAGGCCGGCCAGAATCCGAAGGCCAGCACCATGCCGCCGATGGAGAACAACAGATACGCCGGATGCACAGTCATGGTGAACGCGACCCCGACGCGCTTGAGCAGAATGGGCGTGATAAAAAGCTGGAACAACAGGCAACAGGCGCCACCCCAGCTTCGAAAAATGCCGAGAAACCCCGTGAGCGCGTCCTTGTCGATTTTCCCGCTCTCGTCCGTGAAATGGTCCCGGGCGACCTGGTTGAACTGAAAATCGATGAGAGTAAAGACAATCCAGAGGGCGAGAATCAGGACGACCATGTTGATCAGAAGCGGCGTGCGCCGGACGTTGCGGATGCCTTCGAGAAACTGTTCCGCCTGGCTGCGGCTGGCCTCGCGTTTTTTCGCCCTGGGTTTTGACGCCGCGGGCCGCAGCGGCACGAGAGCGTTGACGACCAGAAGACCCGCGCCCAGGAGCACGGCCCAGGCCAGAAAAAGTTTTTCTGTGCCGAATGCGTTGACCAGCGGTTTTGCGATGAGACCCGACGTGATCATCCCGACCAGTCCCCCCATGCCGATCAGGGGGAAAATGCGTTTGGACTGGACGAGGTCGAAGAAATCCGCCGCGAATGTCCAGAACAGCATGAGGGACATGATCCAGATGACTTGCACGATCGAATAGGTGGCCCAGTAAAACCACCGGAACTCGGTTTTAAGCCCGAAAAAAATAGTGACCAGCGCGGTAATGAAGATCAGAAGAATGGAGCGCACCAGTTTGAAGCGGTCAAGTTTGTCGACGAACATCGCGTAGACAAACGCCGATCCGATCGCCAGCACGGCATTGAGCATGTAGGCGTACGGAAGCGACGCCAGCCCGACTTTGACGAGAAAGATCGAATCCCGTGCGTTGCGGCCGAAGAAGATGCCGTTGACGAGCAGAAAAAACAAAACCGCCAGATAGGCCGTGCGGGCGAATTCATCCGCCGACAGATGAAGCTTTGAGAGGAGGCGGGCTTTCATTCTACCAGTAGTCCTCCGAAAATATATGATGGTCGTCGGCCCAGGACACATGGGCCAGCGCGCCCTTGCCGTCAGTGATCATCTGGGGATTTCCGCATAGATAAAAGGCTGTCCGGCCGCGAGGCATCCGTTCGATCAGCACGTCCCGGTTCTGATGCGCCGGTAGAACCGGCTCGAGTTTGCCCTCCCGGGGCATCCCCAGGATATGACGGAGCGTGTCGTTGACTCGACCGCGGCCCATCGTCGCGTTCCACCACTTGTCGTCTTCCGGCCGGCTGACGGTGGGGAGAAAAACAAAATCAAAATCCGGATCAACCTCGTACCCTCGCAACTCATCCCGGTATCCCATCTCCACGCTGGTCCGGTTGCCGTACATCAGGGTGATCACTTTCCCACGCGACTGCCCCGAGGACTTGAGCGTGCGCAACATGCTGATGTACGGCGCCAGCCCCGTGCCGGTGCAGATGAAAACCAGATGGGATGCCCTGGTCCGGGAAAGCGTGAATTTGCCCTTGGGACCCATGTACCAGAGCGCCTCGCCGACCTTTTTGGAAAAGAGATGGGGCGTGAATTCTCCGCCGTCGACCTGGACGATATAAAATTCGATCGAATCCTTGACCAGCGGCGAGGACGCAACGGAATACGGCCTCGGCACAAACTTCATGCCCTCCTCTTTCATCACGTCGTCGCCCAGCGTGATGTACTGGCCCGCCTCAAATTCGACAATCGGCCCATCCGGCGGCTTCAACCGGAAAACCGCAAGGCCCGGATATCCGATCGTCGTCTTTTTCTCTAGAATCAACGGTTTCATCCGATCTTTCAAACTCATCGTCAGCCGCCTTTCCCTTTCGGGCCGGACAGAACGGACAGGACCGACAGAGCCGGCTGGTCGGCCAGGGTGACGCGTTCCGCGGCGCCGCCGTCTTGGACCTCGACGACCGGACGGAGCGGATCGACCGGGTTGACCGCAACGACCTCGCCGGTCCGGCCGTCCGAAAGTTTGACGATCGTTCCCACCGGATAGACCCCCAGGGTTTTCGCCAGATGCGCCAGGATCTCCCGGTCGAACTGGCTCCCGCCGGCGATCATCTGCCGGATTGCCTCGTCCGGCCGGAACGCCTTTCTCCACGTCCGGTCACGTATGAGCGCGCCATACACGTCGCACACCGCGATCACGCGGCTGGGAATCTGAAGGACCCGGCCATCCTTGCCGTCCGGATATCCGGACCCGTCCACGCGTTCGTGATGTTCGAGCGCCGGGAGAGCCCATGCCTCGTCCACCCCGCGGGCGCGGCGGATGGCGTTGTATCCGAATTCGGTATGCCGCCGGACCTCGTCAATCTGTGACTCTTTGAGTTTCTTGTCCGAGAGCCAGAGTTCCTCCCGGACATGCAGCATGCCGACGTCGAACATCAGGCCGCTGACGAAAATATTCCAGATGTCTTTCGACGCCATCTTCAAGTTTCGGGTGACGGCCACGGTCAGAACCGCAACGTTGACCATATGTCCGAACAGATAATTGGCGTGGGAGTCGACTTGAAGCAGGATTTCGAATACAGGCTCGTGCTGAATCCGGGAAAAAATTTCCGCGCCCATGGTTTTCAGGGTTTCGACGCCGAGTTTTTTTTCCCGAACCAGTTCCGTGTTCAATCCCTGGATACTGGCCAGCAGCCCGCTGACCGCGACAACGGCGCCGCCATCATCGGAATCGGGGTCGCCGGCGAACGCGTCCGCGGGCAGATCCCACTTGCTGTCGTAGATGATGTAGATATGCCGGATATAGGTATTGCGCAGGATCTTGATCTTTCCCTTATCGAGAACCGTGCCGGTCGTAAAAATGATCCGGCCATTCTCGGGGACCGCAGGCCGGGAAAGCGACATGCCGGGCCTGGCAAAGGAGATGCCAATGACCCGCGTCGATGCCTGCGCCTCTTGCGATGCCGGGTCGGCCGGGTCGGTCATGTGAGCCGTCCACGGGAGATCATGGATGCGACGGCGGTTTGCCGAAGAGGTCCACTTCGTCGGACGTCCCACCGATGGATCGGACCGTTTCTTCCAGGAGTCTCAGTGACTGTTCCTCAGACGTCGTTTCGTCCAGTGCCTGCTGCGAAACCGGCTCGTCCGAAATATCCGTCGTCGACAGCGCCGCCTCTTGTTCCGCCTCGGTCGCGCCGGCGGTGGTGATATCCGTGATGGCGTCCTCCAGGAGGACATCGGACGGTTCGACAATCGCGTCGATCGCATCGATACTCTCAATCGCCCCCTCCTGGCCATCGCCGATCAGAATTTCTTCACCGATGCCGCCCAATTCCTCCATGATCTGCTCCTCCCGGCCTTCGGGTCCCTTCGCCTCGTCCGGTCGAAGATCCGCCGGTTCCTCCTGAGGCTCCTCGGCCTGTTCCTCGCCCACGACGATGTCATCAAAGGACGCTTCCAGCCAGTTGTCCAGCGCGGCTGAGACGGCGGCGGCAACGGAGGAAGGCTCCGCTTCCGGCGGCGGCGCAAACGATG
>CAZHRJ010000083.1:0-14340 GCA_964534765.1 uncultured bacterium | reverse complement strand
CGGCGGTCGAATCAGAAAGGCGTCAAGATTGCTTCAATCGGCTAATCTCTTACCAGTTTTTTCATTTGCTTTTGTTTTTAGCTGTGGATTCGTTTCTTGTCAGCTTTTAAAAACATTGCTCATCGCGCGATTTCGGGCTATATTCACGTCATGGAGCAGCCAAGCTGGAAAAGCAATTCCCTATCAGCTGCGGACCTGCTGCCAGAGGTTGCGGCTAATGTGTCGCCGGAGCGCCGGGGGACCAATTTCGCTGAAGGGTTTCCGGCAGGCGTCGCAGAGAATCCGCGCCGCAGTAACCTTCCGGCCGCAGAGGATGCAGGTTTTGAAGTTCCAGAAGGCTCGAATCTCCGGCACCGCCGGATCATCTTTGGCGAATGTGAACATGTCGTCCATGTCATCGTCGGTTTGCTCAATCATGGCAATTTCGAGAGTAGCTTTGGAGAATCCAAAACGCAACAGGCGCCGGACGGGGGGTGGCCAACATCAGAATTCAACGCATCCGGTAAACTTGTATTTGGCCCTTTCGGCCTTTTACCTCCCAGTCACCCGCAAGTTCCGCTTCGGACAAGACTCCGGCGGCCATGGCCGTTTCCGACGTCATGAGAATTTCTCCGGCCTCGGCTTTCGCCACCAGCCGCGCGGCCACGTTCACGACGTCGCCGATCACCGTGTATTCCATCCGGCCCGTGGATCCAACCGGACCGACGGAGGCCACGCCGGTGGCGATGCCGATACCGATGTGAAGCGGCTCTCCGGACGGCGTTTTTAATCCACGGCTGGATTCGAGGATTGACCGGGCCGCGCGCAGAGCCCTCCGGGCGTGATCGTCCTGGGCGATGGGCGCGCCGAAAAAGGCGAGGACGCCGTCGCCGGTAAATTTGTCTATGGTGCCATTCTCGGCGAAAATCTCCCGTGTTTTAATCGCAAAGGCGTTATTCAAACTTTCCAAAAGCTCGTCGGGCGGAAGCGCTTCGGACAATGCGGTAAATCCGCGGATGTCCGTAAAGAGAACCGTGATTTCTTTTCGTTCGCCCCGCAACCCATGGGTAAGACCGCGGCGACGGACTTCTTCCGCCACGGTCGGAGAAAAAAATCTGGAGAGGGCGACACGCTCCTCGGTCTCCTGACGTATTTCCTCGATCAGATGCGTGTTTTCAATCGCGGTGCCGGCCAGGTTGGCCAAAAGAACGAGAAGCCGCAGGTCCTCACCGTCGAAGACCGCGGCCTTGCCGCGATTCTCAACCACAACCGCTCCCAGCACGCGCTCGCGACCCCAGAGCGGCGCAACCATCGCGGACCGGACGACGCCTGCGGCCAGGGATGCCCCCGTGAGCCGCGCATCCCGGCCCGCGTCGGCGGTAACCAGCGCTTCCCCTGCGTCCATCGCCCGGGCCAGAATCGTTCGGGAAAATGGGAGCGCATCTGCCTTTTCGACGCCCGCGCGAGAAAAGACCAGCTCCGGTTCCAATTTTCCGCGCAAAAAGATTCCGCAACGATCCACATCCATCGTGTCGATCAGGATGCCGGCAATGCGTTCCAGAAGTTTTCTGATTTCGCGCTCGCCATGGAGGGAGAGGCCGACTTGCAGCAGGGCCTCCAGCCGCGCCGCCTGTGCCGAAGGGTCCTTGGTGGAAGATTTTCGGGCAACCGGCAAAGACGCTTGGGAATGAGATTTCGTGGACTGGACCAGGAGGACATCCGTTGTTTCGGCCGCCGAATCCAACTCGCCGCCCGCCAGCCGAAGCGTTATGGGGCCGATGCCGATGAGGTCCCCGGATTTCAATTCGCGGGTCTTGATCCGCTCTCCGTTGACGCTCGTGCCGTGCGCCGAGCCGAGGTCTTCAATCATCAGCCCGCCGCTCCGGCGCATGATCCGCGCGTGTTTGCGTGACACCGCCACGTCGGTCAGCACGAGATCATTTTCAGACTGCCGACCGATGGAGAGAACATCGCCGACAGGAACCTCTTTTTTCGCCTCCGGGCCGTCGAGGACGATAACGCGAATGCCGCTCATGGCACGCGAGGGTATATCATTTTTGACTCAATGTGACCCGATAGATTATGTTTTTGTTCGAACTGCGAGATATGTTCCAAGTCTGCTTCCATCACCGCCGGATCGGGATGTAATTTGTATGGCGCGAATTCCACCCTGAAAGTCCCTCCCTCCACCATCCCCGAACTTTGGGCCGGCAGTCGCACCTGAATGCGCGCGAAACGCGCATGGCCGGCGCTGTGGACATTGGCGGTCCCGGAGATGAGTTGCCCAAGATCGTAATGCTGTCGAATGTGGATCTGGTTGTATCCGACAAAGAGGACAACCCGGCCGGCGGGCGGCGGCGCGTCCATTTCGGCGTTGACTTCGGCGTCGACATCCTTCTCATCCATCGCCGGAGCCCCTTCTATCACCTTCGCCTCCTTCACGCCCAGGATTCCTTTCTCGGACTCCAAATTTTCAACGGCAGCATAAAATCGGTGAGAGATCGGATCGTCCTTACTCAACGAATGCCGAAACCTCATTCGAATATACCCCCGAATGGAACGTGCCCCGTCCGCCCACTCAACTCCGATCGACATGAATTTATCGCTTGGAATCTCTTCTTCGATGGCGGAAAAGATATCCTCCAGCGTCCGGAGTTCCGCCTGGGTCATGCCCTCATGCCGCACGGCCAGCGCGATTTCTCCGGCGGCGGGCGGCGCGTCCCAGCCGTCGATATGGCGCTCGCGCGTGTGGTTTCCGAATAAGACCTTGTAACTGAAATTCCCGCCGCGGATATTTTGTCTTTTCCCGAATGCCCGGACCGCCCGGTACAATTGACTTTGTACAGATGCGTCGACCGGCATCGACGAGGGGGCATATTGGAATTGCGCCGTGCTGACATTCCAAAATGCGTTTCCCGTGAGGGACGTCCTTACAACGGCTCGAGTGTCCATCTGGCGGATGGCGTCTTTGATGTCTCCGATCAGAATGTCCCACTTGTCAAACGGCAGACCTGAAAATTTAACGGCCAACACCACGTTTCCGCCGGGCGGCGACAGCGCGGTCCACTTCGGATAGAATGTTCGATACGCGAACCAATTTTTTAATTTGTCGCCGGCATCGACGAACGGAAACGCCAGCCCGATGAAGAGAAGAATCCTCACCGCCGTCCGCCAGCCTTTTGAATCCGGCTTTGGAACGGGGACCGCCCCGGGCCGGCAGGATGATTGAATCGCGGTCGCAAAGGCGGCGGGATTCGTCGGAGTCACGACAATGGTACCCTTCGAAAATCGCAAGACCACCGCGTGCGCCGGGTTGGTTGCATAGGCCCTGTAAGACCCCAGTTTCTTGTTTCGGAATAGGCCGCAGATGGCGAACAGGCCGCCGTTGCCCCATACCCGCCACGAACGGTTCATCGCTTCGGGATCGGCCTCCGCGGAAATCAATTGCTCCAAAGGAATGCGCGTCTTCCAACCCACACGGCGGATCAGCAGAACGTCCCTCGACAGCTCGTATCCCCGCACCATAAACGCCGCGCAACCGGCAAGAACAGCAATAAGAATGAGTATCAATATCATCAATGTCATATTTTGGCCCACAGCAATCCAAACAAAAATGCGGCCAGGACGCATCCGGCGACGGCCGTATGGATCTTGACGGAAGTCGCCCACGGCGCGGCGGCATGAAAATGGGATGCCATCCCCAACAAAGGCCGCATGGCCGGATTTCGATCCAAGCATCGGCCGATGAAATATCCCAACGGCGCCGGCAGATCAGGCCGAATCAACGCGGGTGACTGCGGTGTGACGTTCGTGTCCGAAATCTTCGCGATGATCGACGCGGCCGTCGTCCCCGGAAACGGCAGATGGCCCGTCGACAGTTCGTACAGCACCACGCCCAATGACCACACGTCCGCCGCCGATGTCACGTTTTTGGAATCCCGGAATGACTCCGGACTCATGTAGGCCGGCGTGCCGAAATGCGATCCCGTCACCGTCAGCGACGCCTCGTCCAGAACTTTCGCCACGCCAAGGTCGATGAGTTTCACGCCGCCCTCTTCCGTCAAGAAAATGTTCTGCGGCTTCAAATCCCGGTGAATGATTCCTTCCGCGTGCACGTACGCCAGAGCCTCCGCAAGACCGCGCCATATCCGTTCCACCTCATCGACCGGCAGAGGCGACTGGCGGGACAGCCGCTCCGCCAGCGTCTCGCCTTTGAGAAGCTCCATCGCCAGATAGGCGCGCCCTTCACTCTCGCCGAAATCGTACAGCCGGACCACGCCGGGATGGGACAGACGCCGGATCGCCTCCGCTTCGCGCCGCAGGCGGTCGACCAGCGCGCGGTCGTGCATCAGAAATTCAGGGATGATCTTCAGGGCCACACGCCCTTTCGGCCCCTCGGCCTCCCACACCTCGCCCATGCCGCCGTGGGCGAGACGCTTTGTGAGTTTATATGCGCCCAGCGTGTCGTTCGGATTCATTCAGAACATCTTTGGAGAACGGCGGCGGTCATACGGTGTTTATGGTCAATCATGCTCATCGAGCAGCCACTTCCATAGCGGCACGTATACGACTTTTTTGCCTTCTGCCGATTCCTTTTTCTCCGTATCCCATGTCAGGACACGCAACTGGCGGCATCCCGTTTCCTTCGATGCCTTCAGGATCGCGCTCATTTCCCTCCTGGCGGTCTTACGGTCCCCCACCTCGTGGCAGACCTGCATCAGAGCGGATACCTTCAGCCTGTCTCTGACCGCAAAGTCCACCTCTTTTCCGTCGGGTGTCCGATAATAATAAAATTCCTTGCCGCGTCGGATGAGTTCGACGGCCACGAGGTTCTCGATGAGCCGTCCCGTATCCGGAGACGTTTTGAACTTCACGGCGTTGATCATCCCGCTGTCGTAGGCGTACGCTTTTTTTGAGCTCCGCATCTGCTCTTTGACCTTCGTCGAATACCGGTCCACCGCAAAAAACAGGAACGCCTCCTCAAGGTAGGAGGCGTAGTTTTCCACGGTGTGAACGCTGCTGAAGTTGAGGGCATTCTTGAGGCTGGTGTAGGTAAAATCTCTGGAGTGGTTGGTGAGCAGGTAAAGCCCGAGGTCATGGAGTTTCGTCGGGTGGCGCACGCCGTGGCGTCTGACGATATCCTTGAACAGGATGCTTTCGAACAATGTCGCGAGGTAATTGTGAAGGTCGACTCCCTGCACGACGACTTCCGGGTATCCGCCTGTGGCGACATATTCATTCAGATGATGGAGCAGAAGCCCGTGTCTTTGTTTGGGAGGGATCGGGTCATCGGGGGGAAAGCCGCGCGCGCGCAGAAATTCGGCGAACGAGAACGGCAGAACCTGAAAAGGGATGTACCGCCCGGTCAAATGGGTGGCGAGTTCCCGGCTCAAGAGCTGCGCGTTCGAGCCGGTGAGCACAATCTCAAAGCCTGTTCGCTGGAGGCGGTTCACAAAAAGTTCCCAATTCGGGAGGTTCTGAATCTCGTCAAAAAAAAGGAGTTTGGTCCGGCCGTACACTTGCGTGACCGCCTTGAGCAGGTCGTCATAATCGGTCAGGCCCACAAGCCTCTCGTCATCGAAATTGAGATAGGCGTAATTGAGGCCCCGCAGCATCTGGGCGGCGAAAACCGATTTGCCCGCCCGCCTTGGCCCGGTGATCACCTTGATGAGCCTGCTTTGCATGCTCTTGCGGGCGGCGGAAAGCCCGTCCCGCGGGACGTAGACCGCCTTCTGAATCAAGTCCCTCTCCGCCCTGTGGCCTTCAACGATGTTTTTCATGCCGGGACAATTATATTATGTATTGCACAAAATTTCAAATATTTGTGCATTGTATTTCAGCCTACAGATGTCACGCCCGCTTTTCGTTCCAGGTTTCTGCGCATCGAGGCGAAGATGCAGCTTCCCAGTATATAGCCCAACAGAGGATCGTACAGGGCAAACGAAAACCAGCCGATCGTTCGGATCGTTCCCTGCGCCCAGCCGTATTTTTGGATGGTTTCCTCAAAGCCGCCGAGAATGTGGATGGTTCCGATTAAGAGACCGATCCACATGGCGGCCAGGGCATAGCGCGACAGGAGCCGGAAAATCTGAATGCCGTTCATCAATTCCTCTTTGGATTGCGCGGGATTCCTTTGAAGAAAGGCCATCACCGCCCTGGCGATCTCGGAGGGGCGGAATGCCACCAGGGTGCCGCCCATGGCTGGCAGCAGGATCACCACCAGCGCGGAGGGCGACCAGACGTCGACGCCTTCCAGTTTACAGAGAACCCAGACTCCCGCAGCAAAGAGGAGCAGGCCAGAAACTCCGAAATGATTCGGGGGCCGAGTTTGGATGGGTTCGAACGCCATGATCCCGGCCCGGCGTTCCACAAGACAACGCATGGGATCGAAAACGAAATAGGAGATCCCAATCCCCAGCACCGGGGCGACCAGCACCAACGCCACGCCGCCGGCGAGCATGCCAATCTGGTTGAGACCGCGGATATTTTCAAACGCGCCTAAAATATGCGCGGCCCCGACGATCATGCTGATCCACATCGCGGTCATGGCCGAACGCGAGAGGATCGCATACACGCGGACGTCGTCCGCCGCTGCCTCTCCGGATTTGGTTTCGCCCTTGCCAAAAAATGCCGTGAGGGCAGAGCCGATTTCAGCCCAGCTGTAGGAGACCCGGGCCATGCCAAACGCGCCAAGAAGAATGACCACCAGCACGCTGGGCATCCACAGGACTCCCCAATGCAGGCCTTCGATATTCAGACATCCCATCACTCCAAAAACAGTCAAGGCAAATCCCAAAAACTTCATGGATGTAACCCCCTTCGGTTTATTGAAAACATATTTTTCCGAATCCACGTCGGTGATCCCACGACTTCGACCACCCCATGCGCCGGCCAGTGCCGATGCGGATGGACGGCGTAATGGATCCCGATCAAGACTCTGACCGATCACGGCGGCCACACGATCGGGAATTTCCGGCCGAATCAGAGTGGGCGATTGCGGCGTCATATTCGTATCCGAAATTTTTGCGATGATCGACGCGGCCGTCGTCCCCGGAAACGGAAGATGGCCCGTCGACATTTCGTACAGCACCACGCCCAGGGACCACACGTCCGCCGCCGATGTCACGTTTTTGGAATCCCGGAACGACTCCGGACTCATATACGCAGGCGTGCCAAAATGCGATCCCGTCACCGTCAGCGACGCCTCGTCCAGCACCTTCGCCACGCCAAGGTCGATCAGCTTGACGCCGCCGGCTTCCGTCAAAAACACGTTCTGCGGCTTCAAATCCCGGTGAATGATCCCTTTCGCGTGCACGTACGCCAGCGCCTCCGCAAGACCGCGCCCGATCCGCTCCACCTCATCGACCGGCAGAGGCGACTGGTGAGCCATCCGTTCCGCCAGGGTCTCGCCCTTTAACAGCTCCATCGCCAGATATGCGCGGCCTTCGCTCTCGCCGAAATCGTACAGCCGGACCACGCCGGGATGAGAAAGCCGCCGGATCGCCTCCGCCTCGCGACGCAGGCGGTCGACCAGCGCGCGGTCATGCATCAGAAATTCCGGGATGACCTTGAGCGCCACCTGCCCTTTCGGCCCCTCGGCCTCCCACACGTCACCCATACCGCCATGGGCAAGGCGGGCAATCAACCGATAGTCCCCCAACAATTCTCCAGGATTCATATTGTGCCGTTCAGGCTATATTGAAATGCGCGAAAAATCATCGTTAAAGGTGGGAGTAAAGGGGAAGGGAGAAAGAAGGGGTCAGACTTACGTTTTCACGTTTATTTTTTCGCTGCGGTGTAGTATATGGATCGTATGCCACGCGCACCTCGAGTCGATATAGAGAACTGTTGGTATCATGTCATAGCCAGGGGCAATGAACGGCGCCAGATTTTCACTCACCGGGAGGAGCGATTGTTTTATCTGCGGCTGCTGGATGAGTGTTGCCGTCTGAATGACGCCATTTTTTCCGCCTATAGCCTTGTTCCCAATCACATCCACCTGCTGATACGGCGCGGGCGTGTCAGCCTCGCAAGAACGATGCAACGACTACAGGGCAACTATGCCGCATATTTTAATCGACGCCATCGCCGCACCGGGCATTTATTCGAAGGACGATACCATGCTTTTCTTGTGACCGATGAAATCCATTTGCACGCGTTGGTGCGATATATCCATCAAAACCTTCCCAAGGACGGCATGGTCAAGGAAAATGAAAATATTCTCTGGTCAAGCCACGCTCTGTATTTTGGGAAAAAGAACTCTCCCTGGACGCGCTGGCGAACGACTCCGGGATATGAAGGAAAGAGTGGAGCGAAAGCATACCGGCAATTAATGGGATACAGTGATGAGGCCATTGTGCCGCCAATGACGCCTGAACGGCCCTGGGCTTACGGGACAGAAGGGATGTGGAGAAAGTTTGAGCGGCGCAAAAGCGGTCGGGAGGCGGATAAGCGGGGTGAAAGGCGTGGAAAAGAAACGATAGAAAAAATAGTGTACAAAATTTCAAGAAAGAATCGCGTCAGCATGGAGTTATTAAGATCAGCGGCGCGGGCTCGGTCAGTGTCGCGAATCCGCAACGAAGCGGTGTTGGCCTGCCTGTCCAAAGGGCATGGGCCAAGTGATACCAGCCGTTTCTTCCGGCGACGCCCAAGTTCAATCGGCTCAATCATTCGCCGCTATGGCGATCCGCGGAAAAAAATAAGCGTATAAGCGTAAGTCTGACCCCGGCCACGCCTGACCCCGGCCACGCCGCGGGCGAAATGCGATCCTGTCACCGTCAGCGACGCCTCGTCCAGAACTTTCGCCACGCCAAGGTCGATCAGTTTCACGCCGCCGTCTTCCGTCAAAAACACGTTCTGCGGCTTCAAATCCCGGTGAATGATTCCTTCTGTGTACACGTACGCCAGAGAATCCGCAAGGCTGCGCCCGATCCGTTCCACCTCATCAACCGGCAGAGGCGACACACGAGCCATCCGTTCCGCCAAGGTCTCGCCCTTCAAAAGCTCCATCGCCAGATAGGCACGTCCTTCGCTCTCGCCGAAATCGTATAGCCGGACCACGCCGGGATGGGACAGCCGCCGGATCGCCTCCGCTTCGCGCCGCAGGCGGTCGACCAGCGCGCGGTCGTTCATCAGAAATTCCGGGATGACCTTGAGCGCCACCAGGCCCTTCGCGCCTTCCGCCTCCCACACTTCTCCCATCCCGCCGTGCGCGAGGCGCTTCGTGAGTTTATATGCGCCAAGCGTGTCGTTCGGATTCATTCAGAACATCGTCCGAGAACGGGCATCGGTCGTACGGCGTTTATGGGTATTCATGCTCATGGAGTTTACAATCCCTCAACTCGTAGTGCCACCTTTAAAGGTGGCACTACTATGGATACTACTTACCCCACTCACGGTTGGCTGCCATTCCTGACCGGATTGGGCATCCTTGGCACAACCCCGGCCCCGTAGAAGACCTTCCACTCGATCGTTGCGCTGGGGTTCGTCCGCCGGGCGGCCTCGACGGCAGCCTCGACGGAGGCGTCGAGCGTGGTGTCGGCCGGCGGCGTGGCGACTGTGGTCATGGATCGACGCTCGCCGAAGCCACCCGGCCAGTCGTAGTCCGTCCCGCGCCAACCTTGCTGTCCCTTGACGGCTCGCATCGCTTGGAGGAGCACCCGGGCGAGGTCGGCCATCGCTTCGGGCGGGAAGCCTGCGTGCCGGACGGCGACGACGATCTGTGAATCGGCCGGCGGCGCGTCCCAGCCCATTGTCGGCGGCCGAAATGTTCCGTCTCCGATGCCGAGCATGATGGCCGCGTCGTCCGTGCCCTTGTTCACCGAAATGAGATCGGCATGGCCATCGGCATTGACGTCATCGATCCAGATGCCGCGCGTGCCGGACATCCCGCCCATACGGAGCCGTCGCCCAAAATTTCCCCGGCCGTCTCCAAACATGACCGTGACATCGCCCGACCGCATATTCGCCACGGCAAGGTCGGGGTTGCCGTCCTCGTCCAGGTCTTTGCCGGCGGAAGCGATGCTGTGAGCCCCAAGACCTCCCACGGAAAATCGCCGGTCAGGTTCAAAATCCCGATTCCCACGGCTCAACAAGACGCTGACATCGTTGGATTGGTAATTCACCACCGCCAGATCCATCCGACCGTCCCGGTTAAAATCCCCGTAGGTGATGGAGTTGGGGCTTTTTCCAACCGCGAATTGCCGGGCGGGTTGAAACCAGCCTGATACGGCACCAAACAGGACGCCGACATTGTTGGAATTGTAATTGGCTGTCGCCAGATCTTTCCGGCCATCGCCATCCAGATCGACAAAGACCGCCTCTTCCGGCGCCAAGCCTACGGGGAATGTAAAGGAATCGCCAAGAGCGACGGGCCAGCCGGCGGCATCGGGGAAAACGACGACGTCTCCGGCGTCCGAGCGGATGACCCAAAGATCGAGCCGGCCGTCACCGTCCATATCCTCGATGCCGGCCATCCGCGGACCACCGGGAAGATCCAGGGTGACGACAGGATCAAACGCGCCGCCGGCCCCGGACCGACCATGCAACAGGATGAGATGCTTGGAATCGGAGCTGGTGGACAGAACATCGAGAATGTCGTCCCGGTCGAAGTTTACCAATGTAAGGGAGCCCGATGAGGAACGTGTCGGAAATCGTCGCTGCGCCTCAAACTGCCCGTCACCGATTCCAAAAAGAATGCTGATGTCGTTCCCTTCATTGGCCACGACCATATCCAGATGACCGTCGGCGTTGAAGTCCGCTGATCGGACTGTGATGGGGTCGTTGCCGACCGGGTAAAACGATGCCACAGGCCCGGACGGCGACGGCACGTCTTCAGCTTTATTTTTTTGGGGGACAGTCCCCCAAACGCCCGCCAGAACAGCCACCGCTACGAGGACGGTTCCTGCGGCAATCCACCGCCGGCGTCGAATGGCGCGAACGTGCGGCGGCGTTCGGCCGGTCAGACGGGAAAAAACGGCGGAGGCTGACAGTCGCGACACAGGATGGTTCCTGATGCAGTCACCGATAATCCCGGCCAATTCGGCCGGCAAGTCAGGCCGAAGAAGGGAGGGCGCTTGGGGTTTATAGTTGTGATCCGAGATTTTGGCGATGATGGACGCCGCCGTTGATCCGCCGAAGGGCCGATGGCCGCATGCCGCCTCGTACAGGATCACGCCGTATGACCATATGTCAGCTGCGACCGTGACGGTTTTGGAGTCGCGGAACGACTCCGGACTCATGTAGGCCGGCGTTCCGAAATGCGACCCGGTGACGGTGAGGCTCGCATCGTCCAGAACCTTGGCCACTCCCAGATCGATCAATTTCAGGTTGCCGTCGGATGTCAGAAACAGGTTGTCCGGCTTCAAATCCCGGTGGACGACTCCCCGGGAGTGAATATAGGACAGGACATCGGACAACTGGACGGCAAGACGCTCGACCTCTTCGATGGGAAGCCGGCCGGTTTGGGCCAATCTCGCGCCGAGCGTTTGACCTCCGAGAAAGTCCATCACCATATACGTTCTTCCCCCGGCCACGCCGATGTCACCCAGCCGGCGCAGCGCCGGGTGACTGAGTTTTTTAACCGTTTCGGCTTCGCGGCGGAGGCGCTGAATCAGCATGTCGTCGCCGGCAAGAAAATCAGGAATGATTTTGACGGCCACCTGCCCTGTCGGCCCTTCGGCCTCCCACACCACGCCCATCCCGCCGTGGCCGACCTGCCGCACCAGGCGGTAGGGTCCGAGCGAGTCGCCCGGATTCATTTCAAAATGAGATGTTCCGGGCGCGCGAGGATGATCTGCAGGCCGTACTGCCGGTCGTTTCGGACCTGGCCGCGGATGGCGACGGATTTGCCCTTGAGGTCTTCCGGTTTGATTCCTTTCTGCTCCAGCCCGTTTTTGACGGCGCTGAAAACAACGACCCCGATGTCCGGATCGAGCGTCAGGTGGGCGGTGTTGGAGGCCTCGGAGATCCGCACGTCTGTCACGCGGGTGTTGATCCGGACCAGCTTGCCCGCGTGCTGTTTCCATTCGGCCGCCGCAACGTCCAGAATGTCGGCGCGGGTCTTTTCAAATTTCAATCCGGATTTTTCGGCCGGCGTCAGAACCACTCCGAGATTCGCGTCCTCCGATAGTTTGCCTTCGGCTGTGAGACTCTGCGGAGAAAGCAGACTCATGTCGACGCCGTCGGCCATCAGGGCCGAGGCAATGGGTTCCGGCACGTCGACAATGAGGCGCGCGACATTCCGGCCCTTGAGACTTTCTGTGATGCTCCCGGCCTCTAGAATTTCAAACGTCGGGCGAGTCAGCGTGAGACGAAACCGGCCGGTTGAGGGAAAAAATCTGGCGTCGGAGAACCGGCCGACAGCCCGCGCGCGGTCCGGTCCCTGAATGATGTTGACGAGGCGCGGGTCCGATCGCCCACGCGTGAGAAAGGCGTACAAGGAAACGCCGAGGACGACGATGGCCGCCAATCCCGCCATCCACTGAAATTCCCGGCGGCGCCAGAACAGCGGCCGATAGCCGAACTCGATCATGGCGCGGTTGGAGACGGACGCAATTGCTCCCTGGAGGGTTGTCCGAATACGATAATACAGGATGCCTCCCCCGGCGGGCACCGGAAAGGCCAATTCGGTCGCCGTCCGATCCTGAATGATCTTCAGCAAGGTTTGATCGGACGGAATAAAGTCGCGGTCGGCGGCGGAGTGGACTTCATACCGGTCAAATTCAGCCGAGTCCGAGGCGCTCCACGAAAGCCGCACGGTCCCCTCGTGCTCGACCGGTTTGGCGAGGGCGACAGGGATGACCATGACGGTGGCCGTCGCGTCCATGGATGACCGGAGGTCGGCCGCGAAGGCGGCCATGTCCAAAAACCGATGGGCCGGATCTTTTTCCAGCGCCCGGCTGACGGCCTCGGAAATTTTCGCCGACACGGCTGGATTGATCTGGGCCGGAGGTTTGGGCCGGTCATTCAATATCCGTTCCATCAGCGGCCAGAGATCCGCCACACCCGCCTCCCGAACAAACGGCGGCCGGCCGATCCACATCTCGTACAAAACCGCGCCGAGGGCATAGACGTCCACCCGAAAATCGCTCGCCTCCTCCCGGATCTGCTCCGGCGCCATGTACTCGACTGTGCCGATGAGGGATCCCTTCATCGTCAGCATAGTTTCCTCAACCTCGCGCACGATCGAAAAGTCGGTCATTTTTACGCGGTCGCCCGGAGCGATCAAAATGTTTCCGGGTTTTATGTCTCGATGGATCAATCCCTGGCGGTGAATGTGAGCCAGCGCGTCGGCGACCTGCAGGGCGATCGCGATGGCCCGGCCTTCGGGAAGCGATCCGTTGTCGGCGATCAGCCGGGCCAGGTCCGCCTGCGCGCCGTCGACGTACTCCATCGCGAAATAGTATTGATCAAGCTCCGCGGCGTATATCTGGACGATGTTGGGGTGATTCAGTTTGGCGAGGGCTCGAGCGTCATTGGTAAACCGCCGGATGGTAACCGGATCCTCCCGCAGGTGTTCGTGAAGAACCTTGAGCGCGACTTGCTTGTCGATGGTGGTGTCAATTGCGAGATAGACCGTCGCCGATCCGCCGACGCCCAGTTTTCGGACGATGCGGTATTTCCCAAGTTGCGAGATCTGGATTTTCGAGTGAGAGGGATCGGGAGAAAGAGGTCCCGTGGGCGGCGGATTCGACGTGGGCCGGGCGGCCATGTTATTTCTTTTCCCAGGTTTTATAGAGGGCTAGAAGATTGTCGTCCTTTTTCAGAATGTCTTTATACACAACGGAGACCGTCAGGGTCTTTTGGCTTTCTGGCCAGACCAGGACGGCATTGTTGTCCGTGACCAGAACTTTTCCGTTGCATTCCACCTGGGCGCCCTTCCAGATCGGTTCCACGAACATGCGCTCGCCGTGGCTCACCCGAAGGCCCACCACCTGTTCGAGCGCGTGCCATGCGACCAGGCCGTGCGCTTCGGTGTTGATTTTGCCGTCTTTCAGGTAGATTTTTCTGTCGAGGATGTATATGCCTTGCCTGGACGCTTCCTCGTCATCTTTGTCCGAGGTATGGGGCGCGACCAGCCCGTCAAAATCTTTTTGGATTTTTTCTTTTTCGGTTTCGTCCGATTTCCATCCGTATTCTTTCGACCAGAATTCTCCGCCCCGGGCTGTCAACTGGACTTTGTATTCTTTCCGCTCTGGATAAAGGCATCCGGTCAGGACAAAAACAATGAGTAAAGAGGCGCCCCATCGGCATTTTTGCAGCATGGCCAAAAGATCGAAACACAAGCGTCCGGAAGAATCAAGCTACACCTGAATAATACCTGAAAACAGGTATTTTTTGCACTTCTCCGAGGGAGAGATG
>CAZHRJ010000082.1:0-14358 GCA_964534765.1 uncultured bacterium | reverse complement strand
GGGATCCTTTTCAATTTTTTCGCGCGGTTATTTCAGTCTGGTGGGAAGTTCTGACGACCCCCCATTCCCCATTCCCAACCGGATCGGATTCACCATCGGCCGGGACATCCGTCTGCCGGGTGCTGCTGCAGGTCCTCTCAACTACGTCATCTACCCGCACGTCGAAATCGACGGCCAAGTCTATTCGAATGTCCGCGCCGAATTCGAGTTTTCGGACACGAGCGGCTTAGCCGTCTTTCCGCCCGCCGGACGGCGGCAATAATTCAATAGGCTCCGCCCGTTTCTGACAGCCAATTCCTCAAGCGGATGCGCGCTCAGGTAGTCCAGAAACGACCGCAGATATCGATTGGGGGACCTGAACAAGACGCCGGGGGTCTCGACGGTGGATTGATGGATGACCCAATCGCATGAGATAGTGCGCGGCATGATTGAGATTGTTCTGTTGCCATCGGGGAAGCTGGCGGCGGCCGATACCGAGATCGCGTCGCCGGATGCCGAACGATTGTCCGATGCATGGGTCCCATCAATTCGAAAGGCGTTTGAGAAAAGTCCTTCCGAGGGATTGTTGCATCTGGCGACGATCCGGCATGACGCGGGGTTGCCGTCGGACCTTTCTTATTGGCGGCGGTTTGGCGAATGCTACCTGACCGTCCTCTGCCACATTCCGGAGACGGCCGAAAATATGGGGGCGCCAATCCCTCCGCCGCGCGACGACTTGGAGGCATTGTCCCTCGACGCGCCGCCCATGCGCGGCGGGGAGTACCTCCGGACCGGGACACTCGAGCGGCTCTGGGTGGAGATGGACGCTCACGCGCGCGCGGAGATCGCGGCCACAACCGGCGGCCTGTCGGCGTGGCTTCGCGCCCGAAGCCCTCTTTGGCATCGCGTGGGCCGGGTCTCGTTCCATCTTGCGGAAAACAAACGCGACGACGAATGCCCGTTTGCTTTCCTCGCCACCTACGCGCCGCGCCTGATCGATGGCCGACGCGTGGAATACCTGCCGCTCGGCCGCGCGCTTGAGGAGTTTGCGGGCGCGAAAAACCGGAACGTGCTGGTCAATCTCCTGACCCCCGTCCAGCGCGCAGCCGAACGATCGGCGTGGGTCAAGGTGCTTGTAGATTCCGGCGAAATTTTTCATCCGCTTCGCTGGACGCCCCACGATGCGTATCGATTCCTGAAGGACGCGCCCCTGTTGGAAGAGAGCGGCTTGCTCGTGCGAATGCCCGATTGGTGGACGAAGCGTCCGCCACGCATTCGCGTCGGCGTCTCCATCGGGGACACCGGACGGTCTCATTTCAGCGCAAAGTCCATGCTCGATTTCAAAGTGGGATTGACTCTCGAAGGCGAGACTCTGTCCGATGAGGAATGGCGGAAATTGCTTGACGGCAGTGACGGACTCGTGTTCCTCAAGGGCCGCTGGGTCGAAGTCGACCGTGAGAAACTCAAGGACGCGCTCGAACATTGGAAACGCGTGGAACGGCAGGCGGGCGGGGACGGCGTTTCGTTCATCGAAGGCATGCGGCTTCTGGCCGGCGCGCCGATGGATCCGAATCTGGACGGTCTCTTCGAGGGAGACGGCGCCGCGTGGGCGGAAGTGCATGCCGGCGCGTGGCTGGAAAAACGCCTGCGCGAGATTCGCGAGCCAAATCCGCTCGAACGCGCGCTTCCGGGGAGCGACCTTCGCGCGACACTGCGTCCCTATCAGGAGACGGGCGTCCAGTGGCTGCGTTTTTTGTCGCGGCTCGGACTCGGATCGTGTCTGGCCGACGACATGGGACTCGGCAAGACGATCCAGGTGATCGCGCTCCTGCTTCTCATGAAGCGCGAGAGGAAAACGGGAAAGAGCGCGCCGTCGCTTTTGGTTTTGCCCGCGTCGCTTCTGGCCAACTGGAAATCGGAGATGGAGCGCTTCGCGCCGTCGCTTGTCTTTCGGTTCGCGCATCCCTCCCAGACGGATTCCGAAACCTTGAAGAAGGCCGCGACGAACCCCCGCGCGTTTCTCAACGGCGCCGATGCGATCCTCACGACCTACGGCATGATCGCGCGGATGGAGTGGCTGACGGCGGTTGAGTGGAGTCTGGTCGTTCTCGATGAGGCGCAGGCGATCAAGAATCCCGCCGCGCGGCAAACTCGGGCGGTGAAACGGTTGAAGGCCGTCGCGCGGATCGTTCTGACGGGCACGCCGGTCGAAAACCGGCTGACCGACCTCTGGTCGATCTTTGATTTTCT
This sequence comes from uncultured bacterium, assembly GCA_964534765.1. Lineage (GTDB taxonomy): Bacteria > Lindowbacteria > 2-12-FULL-62-27 > 2-12-FULL-62-27 > 2-12-FULL-62-27 > CAZHRJ01. The sequence continues at coordinate 12,129 of CAZHRJ010000082.1, read as the reverse complement.
TTGCTCCGGACTCCTCGGCTCCGCGAAAATGTTTGGTGGGTTCGTCAAACGCCTTGAAGATCGCGAGAGCGAACAGTACGCGCCGCTCCGGCGGCTCGTCGGGCCCTACATCCTTCGCCGGCTGAAGACGGACAAGTCGGTCATCGCCGACCTGCCGGACAAAACGGAGGTGCAGGCGTTCTGCCGGCTCACGAAAAAACAGGCGGTCTTGTACGAGCAGTCGGTCAAGGAACTGGCGCGGGCGCTCGAGGATGCCGATGAGGGAATCCGGCGGCGCGGTGTGATTCTCGCGTTCATCCTGCGATTCAAACAAATCTGCAATCACCCGGCACAGTGGCTTGCGTCGGGCGGCTACGCGCCGGAGGAGAGCGGCAAGTTCATCCGCCTGCGGGAGATTTGCGATGAGATATCCGCGCGCCAGGAGAAGGCGCTCATCTTCACGCAGTTTCGCGAAATGACCGAGCCGCTGGCGGGATTTCTCAAGACCGCGTTCGGCCGGCCCGGACTCGTCCTCCACGGACAGGTTGCTGTCGGCAAGCGCAAGGCGCTGGTGGACGATTTTCAGCGCGAGCAGGGGCCGCCATTTTTTGTGTTGTCTCTCAAGGCGGGCGGCGTCGGCCTCAACCTCACGGCCGCTTCGCACGTGATTCATTTTGACCGCTGGTGGAATCCCGCCGTCGAGAACCAGGCAACTGACCGCGCGTTCCGCATTGGCCAGAAAAAAAATGTCATGGTGCACAAATTTGTCTGCCAAGGTACAATCGAGGAAAAGATCGACGCGCTCATCCGGGACAAGACGGCCCTCGCCGGCGAGATACTGGAAGGCGGCGCGCCGAAACTGATCACGGAGATGGACGACAAGGAACTGTTGAAGATGGTCAGGCTGGACGCGACAACTGTAGGGGAGGAATAACCGATGTCGTATTGGGGAATGTGGCGGCCGTACGTGCCGGTGTGGAAGCGACGGCAGAATGCCGAGAAGGCCATGGACAAGTTGCGCAAAAAAGGCGTGAACATCCAGCCCGTCGTCCTTGAGGGACGCAGGATCGCCGAGACATTCTGGGGCAAGGCGTGGTGCGAGCATCTCGAAAAATTCAGCGACTACGAAAACCGGCTTCCGCGCGGCTGCACGTACGTGCGCAACGGATCGGTGTGCCATCTCGATATCCAAAAGGGCAGGATCGAGGCGAAGGTGCGCGGGTCGCGGATTTACGATGTCGAGATCGCGGTGAAGACTCTGGCGCCGGAGAAATGGAAGACGCTGAAAAAGCGTTGCGCCGGACAGGTTGGCTCGATGCTTGAGCTTCTGCAGGGCAGGATGTCGAATCAGGTGATGTCGATCGTCACAGACAAATCAAATGGTCTTTTCCCGCTCCCGAAAGAAATCGACCTTGACTGTTCCTGTCCGGACTGGGCCGACATGTGCAAGCACGTGGCTGCGGTTCTTTACGGCGTGGGCGCCAGGCTGGACAAAAAACCGGAGCTTCTATTCCTTCTGCGCGGCGTTGACAACGTCGAGCTGGTGAGCGAGGGCGCCGCTCGGTCGGTCGTCACACGGGCGCCGGCCGGGAAGGGACGTGTGCTGGACGAGAAATCCATCTCGGATGTGTTCGGGATCGACATCGGAAAACCCGCCGCGGCGCGGACACGGCCGGCCCGCAAGGCGCAAATTCGGACGCGACTGCGGAAGACGCGCAAGCGCGGCCGGCCCGTGCCCGGCGGGACCGCGGCCTGACCGACAATGGCGCGCGCGGCGAACGAAGTTCTCATCACAAACCTGTCGCATTTTTTTCCGGCAGACCCCGACTCCGGCATTTCGGATGAGGCGCTCAAGCTTCGAGAATTTTTGGGGCTCATCGTCAAGACAGCCACGGCCGTGACGGCGGAAACCGATATCGCCGCCGGCATCCGGTGCAGGAACAAGATAAAGCGGAAAAAATGTCCGGGATTTCTGCTCATTCAGCGCCAAGATGTTCCCGGACCCTTCATCCACTGGGCCTGCGATCACTGCGGTGCCGGCGGCCGAATTGAAGGATTTGCAGGCTCCCCCTATGACCTTTCCCGTTTTCGGAACGGGCTGGAAAGCGGTGACGGAATCGAACGCATACAAGTCGAGATTAGACCCGACGAATACAACGCCCTCATCGCCGGAAAGTTCATTCCCTACGACCCCGATTCGGAACGGATCATTTTTTCAGCACGTTACTTCGAAGAAACAGTCGAACTCGAAGCAGCCGCCGATGACATCGACGTCCTCGGAGACTGCGTCGCCGCTGACGCAAATCACGAGAAGAACCGCAAACGGGCAGAACACGTCCAATCCATTTTCCAAAAAATCGCATCCGCACTTCATGGGATTCCCTGATCTGCCCGCAAAAAGCAAATGTTAAAATGTTGGTATCCGTCCCCGACGACCCCGCGCCGAATTCGAGTTTTCGGCCGCGAGCGGCTTAGCCGTCTTTCCGCCCGCCGGACGGCGGCAATAATTCAAGACGAAATTTTTGCGCGATGGCCGCGATCCCGGCCATATCCGGCGGCCGATCCGGCGGCCCCGCCGCCGACATCCCTGTCTCGCGGGGCAATGGGACATCCCTGTCCGGCGGGAGGCGGCTGACCTCTTCAAAGAACATTTCAAATCCCCCGGGCGTGATGAATACGAGAATTCTGCACGGGCCGGGGCCCGTGTTTCGGAAGGCGTGCGGAATATTTCGCGGCAGGATCGCCAGCGAATTTTTTGCGGCCTTGAACGTCCGGGCGCCGCAGGTGACCTCACACTCGCCGTCGAGGATATAAAGTGTCTCATCCTCATTCAAATGCCGATGGAGCGGCGGACCGCCCTGAGGCGGAACGACCTCCTCGATGACCGAATAGGCTCCGCCTGTTTCTGCGCCGGTGACTTTGACCGTGATCGTCTCACCCAAGACGCTCAAAGGCCTTCCGGCGGTTGACGGAACCACGATAGCCTCCCGTTTGCCCAAAAGAAAAAACGGCCCCAGCTTATATTTCATCATCTTCCCCATCTTGTCCATCGACATCGACATGCCGTCCATCATTGTGCCCATCTTGGACATCATCTTGCCGCACTGCTGTCCGGTTTAAGTCCATAAGAAAAGCCTAATCCCCGTCCATCTGGTAAAAGGGTTTTGTTGAGAAACCAAATCCCAGAGGGAAAAAGGAGATCAGGCTCATGGCTTATACCCGTAGCATCTTCTCACAGCTTCTACAATGGATTCCGAGACTTGAATTTCACCTTATGCAAAATCATAATTCTGGAATCTGCCCATCCCCAAGTGCGGAATGTAGGATCTATGGCATAGACGCATATCCTTCGGACGTAGATTTCGGCCGACCTCCCCTGCAATTCGGCGGTTGACGAATATTTCGCACGGGTCCGGCGATTCGGGAAGCCATTCAATAATGTCGATGCTGGGAGGGAATTTAACAGGGCCAAACGACAGAATATATTCGTTGCTATCGAGAACTGGCCGCACCCTCCGTCTAACGGTGCGCCCTGCACCGCTCCGGGTACGGCACCGTCCGTGGCGCCGCAAAATCTTCCTCAAAAAGTTCGTAACGTGTTCTTTTGGCCTTCGCCAGAACTTCGCGGACCGTCAGATTTCCTTGTCTCAAGCCATGTTTCTTGATGTCCGCCCGCAGCTCCGCAATCACCCGACGCGCCGCAGCGGGATTCAACCGTCTCCTTCGTCCGTTTGACGCTTCTAATAAGTGTTCTCATGTCCACACTGTCCTAAATTCCGTCAACCGAGTCAATCAATTTTTGAGACGATACAATCCTAGACGGCGGAAAATCTGCGCAACCGCCACGCTCCGATTCCGATAAGGATCACGGCCGGCACGAGAACTTGTAAAACACCTTGTACCGCGTGGCGGCGAACGACGGGGGCATCCTCTTCCGTCCAGGTATAATCCGGCATGAGGTCGAAATCGGCCGCGGTGATCGCCGTTCCGGCGTCTATTTTTGGAATAAAAAACGCTTTCCAGGCTTGATGGAACGTCTCGACCTGATCCATGAAATGCGCGTACCGCCGGCCTCCCGTGCCGGCCAGAGCGGTCATGCCCTCGTAGGCCACGGCCGCGGGTGAAAGGATGCCCAGCGCGCGAGCGAGCGCATTCTGCTTCGCCAATTGAAGCTCAAACCGGTCGATCGTCGGCTGAATCTCCGCGTCGACGTCGCGCTGCATGTGATAAAAAGCGCGCATACGGCTCGGCACCTCAATTTTGCCGTCCTTCGGAACCAAAACCTCCGGTTTCGCGACATACTGATAGTCCACCCGCAGTTCGTGGGCGTATCGGTTCAACACTTCCGTTGTGATCACCCGTGTTCGCGCCGCCATTTCAGTCCGGGACGGGACGGGCGCGGCAAGCGACACCGCGACGTTCAGAACCACCGGGACGATCAGCACCAGCACGACCCAACTGCCGATCAGCGCCACGGCGTTGACTGCGGACGATTTTCCAAATGCGTTGACGAAGACCACGCAGGCAAACCAGAACGCGCCGTAGGCAAGGACGAGTGCCGACCACCATGCAAGCGTCTCGAACAAAACGGGCCGCGCGGCCGACAGCGTCGCCGCCGGCACGAGCACGGCAAGTCCCAACAGCGCCGACGCGCGCACGGCGATTTTTCCGGCCAGGAGCGCCGCGAGATTCAACGGCTGGGACATCAGCATCCGAAGCGTCCCTTGCTCGCGCTCGGCCGAGAGGAGGTTGTAGTTTAAGGCGAAAATCATCAGCGGAAAGAGATAGATGATCACAAACGCGAGGTCGATATTGCCGCTCAAGAGATTCCACGGATTTTCGATCGCTGTGTCATAGATGAAATACACTTTGCTCCGGTAGGTCACCTTGAATTGATCCGGAAACAGGTCCGACTGGCCGACCGCGGCCGGCGCGAGCGGCGCGGCGGGCATGTACGCGGTGCGAACGCCGAGGCTGCTTCCCATGTTTGACGGGTCGGCCGGATTGGCGAACGGCTTCGGACGCTCCTCGCCCGCCTGTATCCGCTTCAACTGCGCCATGAGCGGCGCGTCGGCCTTCGCCTGTTTGTCCAACATCTCTGCCGCCACAGCTTCCTGGCGTGATATCCGGGTCATGCCGCTCTGCAGGCTGTAGCCGATCAGCGCGAGCAGAATCGCGCAGACGATCCAGATCGTGCGGTCGGCGGACAGAATACGGAACTCCTGCCGAATCACCAGCTCCAGCCGGCTCATCCCTGCACCACGCGCAGGCGCGACACCGCCGCGGCGGAGAACGCGAACGACAGAATCAATCCTGCGGTGAGCACGGCCAAGCCCGGCCAGTTGCGGCGCAGAGCCCAGCCGGCGGCAGGCAAACGATACTGAAACTGCGGTACGGTTTTCCACAGATCTTTTCCAGCCTGATAGGCGAAGTGCTGGTGATCGAGCGTGTCGGCGTGCTTGACCAGATCTTCGCTCATCAGGTCCTGGATCAGATGCCGGTGCTCCTCCGCCGCTTCTGTGAAATGCCGGTGGTGCGCGAAATCGGTGCCGGCCAAGCCCATCGAAAATGAGCGCAGAGCCAGAAGCGGCACCACAAGCCCGGCCCATTCCTGAACGCGCTGCTGGCGTTCATAAGTGTCCCACAGCGCGTCGTAGTGGCGCCGGTAGACGGCATATCCGAGCTGATCGTCGACGCGCAGGGCGATGCCCCACTTGTTGAGCGGTAAGTCCGGCGACCATTTGGCCTTCACGCCAAACTTCTCCTGCCATATCCGTTCGGCCTCGGCTGACAGATCGGTTTCCATCTTCGCCAGAAAATCTTTTTTCGCGGGTGTCGGATGGAGACGACGCGCCAGATCCGACGCGGCGCGAGGGGCGAGCACGGCCGTGCCAATCCAGAACGCGATCAGAGCGATGAGGGAGACTCGAGACGAGGGCGTCAGCGCTGATACGCCCAGCACAAGATAGATGATAATTCCGAAATAGACCGCATATCCGGCCGCGGCCCATGCCAAGCGGATCATCGCGTCCGCGCGGCCTCCTGTTTCCGCTCCGAGCACGACCGCGAATCCGGCCGCAATCACTGCGGGGATGAGCAAAGTCCCAATAATTGCGCCGAGCGCCAGTGCTTTGCCCCACAAGAGCCGCCAAGCCGGAACGCCCAGGCTCAACGTCTGGCGGAGCGTTCCCTGTTCGCGTTCGCCTGCGAACGCGTTGAAGCCGAATACGATAACCAGAAGGGGTACGAGAATCTGGAGGACCCATGCCGCAGAAAAATCGCCGAACCGCTGAAGACCGGTGGCGTCCTGCGCCGGACGGAACTTGAGGTCGGACTGGCGGTGGGCCTGGAGCCACACGGTTGTGCCCGCATAACGGCTGATGCCGGGGTCGACGATTGACAGGGTCGGCGCCGGTTTAAAGACATGCATGCCCTGGTGCGCCGCATCGTGCGGATGCCGGATGTCCTGATTGAGCCAGTCACGATAGTCGAGTTCCTGCGCGGCTTGCTGTTCCGCGCTCGCCTCTCGCTGGCGCTGCCAGCCAACGGCCATCGACGTCAGAATGAGCAGGATGGCCACGCCGCTGGCCCAGAATAGCCGCCCATCGCGTCTGAATTCAGTGAAGTCCTTCCGCGCGATCAGGCCGATCAGAGTCAGGGCTTCATCCCATCTGTCATGTGCTGGATGTACAGCTGTTCGAGATCCGTGTGGCTGAATTCGTCGCCCTTGAGATTGGCAACCAGTCTGCCCTGTTTCATGATGCCGATGCGCGTGCCGGTCTGCTTGGCGTGAAAGAGGTCATGCGTCGTCGTTAAAATCGCGACGCCGTTGTCTTTCGCTTTCCGTAATAGCTGCGAAAACTCATTCGCCGCCTTCGGGTCGAGTCCCGCCGTCGGCTCGTCGAGGAGCAGCGCCCGTGCGCCTTTGGCCATCGCGATGGCGATGCCGACCTTCTGCCGCATCCCCTTCGAATAGGCCGAAACCCGCTTGTCCGCCGCGCCGCCATCCAGTCCCGCCGTGGCGAGCAGTTCCACCAGTCGCGCGCGGGGCAGGCATTCGCCCGTCGCCAACGCCGCGAAATATCCCAAGTTTTCCAGACCGGAGAGGACGCCGTAGAGCATGACTTGCTCCGGAATGTAGGCGACGAATTTCTTTGTCTCCAAGGCATGGCGGGTCACATCCAATCCGTTAATCCGCGCCTCGCCGGCCGTCGGCTCCAGAAAATTCAAAAACACGTTGATCAGCGTCGTCTTGCCCGCCCCATTGGCACCAAGCAGGCAATAGATTTCGCCGGGTTCTACGCGAAGCGTGACTCTATCCAGCGCCACCGTGCCGTTGAAATATTTGGTCAGATCAATCGTTTCCAGCACAACCTCACACCTCCTCTTTCTCAAGCATCCATGCTGAAGATCGCAAAGCATAGCGACCAATAAACGGAAAGAATAAGATAAGTGGCCAGGAGCCTCTTGCCGCACCGGCGCCGGATGCACATGGCCGCTAGGCACGCCGTTCCGACCACGGACATCACGGTCAGCAGGGTGAAGATGATCGCACCTGGTTTCCATGCGGTCGAATCGAAAAGCCGCGCGAGAGGGAAAACCCAATAGGCAAGCAGACGGTCGACGCCCGCCGCAGGTTCCAAGAGAACCGGCCAGAGTCCCCAGAGCAGGGTCAATACCAGACTTGCCGCTATTGCGATCCGATCGCCCAGCTGTTTTACGGCGAAAAGATACAACGTGAATCCCGGCAGAAGGGTCGGCAGAGTGAAATAGGCGTAAAAGTCCGCCAGACAGAATAGAGTAATTGGATCGGTACTCATCGACTCGATCACGCCTTCCTCACGAACCAATCCCACGCGATCTTGACGCTGCTGATCGTCAGCGCGATCCCGCCCAGACAAAGGCCGGCGACCACGAGGTCCCAGAGGGGGCGGTTGTTCCAGAGTCCCGGGATGTTGAAACTGTGCAGGCCTCCGAACACCCAGCGCTCCAGACGGCTGAGCGGTTCGAGTCTCATCGCGATCGATCCGTCAAAGGGGCTGATGTAATACCGCATCTCTCTCGGATCGTCAAACCGCGCGCGGATGACGGGCAGGCGCTTGATGGAATGCCTGAACGTTTTCTTTGAATTGTAGTAGGCGTCATAGTCGCCCAGTTCGTTCCATTCGGCCAGCCGCGCGCCGGGGACAAGTTTTTCCGCGACGGACCGAAGCGCCGCATCATCCAATCGGGGAATCGCCGCACCGGTTTGCGCGTCGCACAAATATGTTTTTTTCGGCGTCTCGCAAGCCAGATAATAGGGCTTGCCGTCAAACTGAATCAGCCGCATCTCTCGAATGACCAGTTTGCCGCTCAGAGCCGCGATCGCCCGATCCGGCGGAACGCGAACCGCCTCTACATTCAGCGGCCCTGCGGACATCACACCGGACTCCTCACGGGTCGCGTCCGCTCTCGGCAGCCAGTCAAAGGGCCGCATGGACAGGAGGCCGCTGAATATCCATGTGAATGCAAACAGTCCAAACACCAAGCCAAAATAGTGGTGCCATCTCAGCCACGTTTCCTTGTAGGGGCTGGCCGGCGCCATGGACGGCGCCGTACCCGGAGCGGTATAGGATGTACCGTTTGACGGAGGGTGCGGCGCAGCCTCCTGGACCTGTTCGGCCGTTCGCTTAAACCGGTATTGCCATATCCCGATGACGATCCCCAGCAGGCATACAACAATTCCGGCGCCGATGACCCACATGAGCGCATTGAATTGCAACTCCCACCTTCCGCTGAGAACCAGGGGTCGAACCCAATGAATGATCGGGCCGCAAAACGCCCAGAACCGCTCCTTCCACGTGGTGAACTGCACCACCATTCCGGTTTGACTGGATACGAGGTCATGGGGGTCATTCTTCCTCTTTTACACTTTCCCCCTCCAAATGATGTCTATTATCCGGTCCGCGAGAAGTCTCCTTTTCTCGTCATTCCTAATTCTGTGAATGGCATTCGAAATTCCTGAGATCGTCAGGCGCTCTTCTTCCGAGGTTTCCAGAATCCGTCTCAGCGGCCAGCCGGCTCCAACAAAAGCGGCATACCACGAAAGTTGCCGGATTGCCGTTTCGCGACTTTTCCAAATACCCAACCACTCACTCCTGTGAATTACGGCCTTTGCCGTGTCGCAAATCATAGTCCATCCCCAATCTTTTGGCTCTCGATCATTTTTTCGTTTTTTCCCCTTACGTTGGGATTGCCGGCGCTCCTGCTTGTCGAGCACCGACCTCCGAAAATTTGGACTCGAAAGGAAACTTCCTCGGTGTCCGTCCTTGAAATGTTCGTAATTTACGGCTGGATCGATGGATTTCAGCCACTCGCGCGCGCGCCAAAGTTCTTTCTCGCTAAATTTGACGCCGAAAAGATAATTCCATAGTGGGCCGCGCGCAATTCGACTGGCACTCCGTTTTAACATTTCGGCCACGCTGTTCCACTTATCGGAGAAAATGTCCTTCGCCAAGCCAGCCCGAACCCGATTCGCCAGGACATATCCCATTACGCATTCAAAATATGCCTCCTTCTCAACGAGCAGTGTCTTTGTTCTCCCTTGAAAAAGGTGCCCGACACGACCGTATCGGCGGTTGAGACGGAAAGCCGCTCTGGATAAGAAACGTTGCAGAAAACGTGATATCTCGCCGGACGGGGTTTGAAGAACAAAGTGGAAGTGGTTCGGGAGAAGATCGTAAGCGAATATCCGTAATCCAAACGTCTTGGACTCCTCAAAGAAAATGTCGAGAAACTCCCGGTAATCGTCGTCTGTCCGAAAAAAAGGATGCCGGTCGACAAACCGATTGAGAACGTGAAAAATGGCAGACGGATACGAGATACGCGGTCCCCGAGGCATGGGATCATATTACATCTTTTTATCGAAAGTGTAAAAGAGGAAGAATGACCCCATTCCTTGGCGTTTCTATCCCGACATCGTGCCGCTCGATCTTCCGGATGACACCGTCGCGGCATTCGACCGCGCCGAACGCGTATCTCGCGGGCTCGGCTTGGAAATCGTTGCGGCGATGCCGAAGGATGGCAGGATTGAGGCCACCGCCACGACGTTCTGGTTCGGCTTCAAGGACGATGTCGTCGTCAGGATCAGGCCCCAACCAGCGGGAAGCCGTGTCGATATTCGTTCGGTGTCCCGCGTGGGCCGCGGCGACGCGGGCGCCAACGCGCTCCGGATTCGGAAATTTCTGGAAAAAATGAAAGAGGACTGAACTTACGTTAAGGAGGATATCTTGGGCATCCTGTCGCCTTGATTTGAGACCAAGCCTGCGATAGCATCTGAACATGGGGAACGGCAAACGGAACCTGGACCGGCAGGCGAGGGCTCTAAGGGTGGCGCGGAAATTTTTCAAACGGAAGATGCCCCCCGAAGGCACGCTGGTGGCTGTGGACATGAAATCGGGCGAGTGCTTCTGCGAGACGGACGAGGCGGATGCGGATTTACAGGCGCTCGGCAAGCATCCAGACGCGGACATTCACCTGATTCGCATCGGACATAAGGCCGCCTTTCAGATTTTGAATCCTTACTGGATACCCGTGCGGGCAAAAATGGGATCGCGCATGTGATTTTTCTCAAAGGAAGGATTTCAGAACATCTCGAACCTTTCATCGAAGGCGTTGCCATTTTGGACAAACGCGGCGGTTCCATCCCCTTCAACGCCATTTTGGACACCGGGTTTAATGACGAACTCGTTCTGCCTGATTACCTGTTCCGGCGCGCCCATCTTGTCCCGAGCGGAGTGACCCAATACCAGATGGCCGACGGCTCACAAGTGCGGGACACGGTATATCGGGGCGCTCTTCTCATAGGCGCCCGGAAAATCAAAGTCCGTCTCTCTCTGACCGCCGCACGCGTCGGCCTCCTCGGCATGCGCCTCCTCCTGCGCCGCGTCGCAACCTTTGATCTACACAAGAAAATCTTTTGGGTTGAAGAGCGGAATTTCCGAAAAAAATGAAAGAGGGCTGAACTTACCCTCTCACCTGACTGGCTTCTCCTCTCCGTATCTCACGAGTTCCGGCAGCTGTATTTGGGCAGCCAGATCACAAAGCCCGTGACGCCCAGGACGGCGACGAGCGGGCTCGACACGAAGGCGATGAACTTGGTCGGCTCGCCGAGGATGTAACCGGCGTGGATCGGAAACATGGAGTAATGGATCTTCTGCGCGGTTGAACGGTCGGCATATCGGTCCACCCTCAGCGTTTTGCCGGTGTACGCGTCGATAAAAATATTGTCGCCGTTTCCGGCGCCGTGATCATGGTAGACGGCAATGCAGTCCTGCGGAGACTGCGGCAGACGCACCGCGGTATGGTATCGGGCGGGTGCGATGGCACGCGCGGAGGCCAGCGCCTGATCCGGCGAGATCCGTTTGACGCCATCAGTTGCCGGATGGGATTGCGGGGGCACGAATTTGGGCGCCGGCCGGCCGTCGATAGCGTAGTAAATCGCATGTTTCGCCCATGGGTATGCCAGCACAATTCCGGTCAGAGAGATCAACAGAACAAAAACCGACGAGTAAAATCCCAGGACATTGTGGGTATCATAATTAAATTGCTTCCAATCGGTCTTGAACGTAAGCAGGTAGCTCCGGCGTCGCAAGGCGGATCTTCGAACCCACCACAGATACAATCCCGTCAGGGTCAGAACAACCAGCAGGATTGTGCCGATACCGACGATGTGCCCTCCCGCCGATCCCATCATTAGATCGACATGCAATTTTCTCATGACACTGAAGAACGATGACTCGGAGTTGTGCTCGCCCATGATCGATCCCGTGTAGGGATTGACGAAGATCAGATGGCGGTCGTTGGTTCGAATGATGTAGGGTGGCGCCGGGTCGGTGAAAATTTTGACGGATGAAAAAATTCTGCCGGGATGCGACGCCGACGCCGCTTCCAGGGCCGCCTCGATCGAAATCCTTTCGCCCGTCGGAGCCACCCGCCAAAGATGCGGGTGCAAAACCGACGGCAGATCGTGTTCATACACCAGGATCGCCCCGGTCAGTCCGAGTATCACAAGGACGATGGAGGGCCAGAGGCCTATCCAGCGGTGGCCGACAATCATGAACCTGAAAAAACGGCGAACCGGTGTATTTTTGGGCAGTTTCCGAGGGGAAG